>JBHHZI010000077.1:0-14957 GCA_046757965.1 Acidobacteriota bacterium
GAGAAGAAGAGCGCGAACGCGGTCACCACGGCGAGCTCGACCGCGATCAACCAGAGCGCCGGAAGGACCTGCAGGATCGGGTCGCCGCGCCAGGCGAGCAGCAGAAGGAATCCGGCGCTCATCACTCCGGCGTTGACGAGCAACGTCACGACCAGTCCGACGTACTTGCCGGTGACGAAGGTCCACCGTGATACGGGACGGGCGAGCACCGTGTGCGCCGTTCGCCGCTCGATCTCCTTGGTGATCAACGACACGCCGACGAAGACGGCGGTGAGAACACCGAACATCGAGATGGCGGCCAGCCCGGTGTCGGTCACGATGCGGGTCTCCGAACCGACCGTCAGCAGCGCCATCAGGCGGGCCATGGCGATCATCACGAGAGCGAAGGCGAGGAGCACGTAGAGCACCCGGTCTCGCACCGCCTCGCGAAAGGTCATGGCCGCCACGGCGGCTGCTGCCGTGATCATGCCGAGGCCTCCTTCTGCTCCACCAGATCGAGAAACCGCTCCTCGAGCGTGTGACGCCGGGGAAGCACCGAGCGCAGCGTCGCGCCCTCGGCATGAAGGCGGTCGAGGACTCGCGCCAGCGATTCCTCACCCTCGACGTGCAGCAGCACACGATCTCCGTGTCGCGAGACGATGCGGCCGAACCGGTCTTCCTGGAGACCCCCGGCGCCGGTGGCCACGATCTCCCACGACGGCTGCGTGTCCGCAAGCAGCGCGTCGAGCGCACCCTCGGTGACCATCCGGCCCTGACGAAGGATCCCGACCCGGTCGCAGATCAGTTCCGCGTCCGAGAGAATGTGACTCGAGAAGAACACCGTGGCGCCGCGATCCCTCTGGCGAAAGATGAGATCCCGCAGGTCGCGCCGCCCGGCCGGGTCGAGCCCCGACATCGGCTCGTCGAGGATCAGGAGATCCGGTGATCCGAGCAGCGCCTGGGCGATCCCGAGACGCTGCATCATTCCCTTGGAGCACTTGCGGACGGGAATGTCGGCGCGATGGCCCATCCCGACCTCCTCGAGGAGCCGGCCTGCCTCCCGGCGACGATCGGCGGGCGGCAAGCCCAGAAGACGGCCCTGGAAATCCATCAGTTCCCGGCCGGTCAGGTAGGCGTAGAAGTTCGGCTGCTCCGGCAGGTACCCGAGACCCCGGCGAGCCGCCGGCGTGGTGGCCGGCCGCCCCAGGATCGTCACCCGGCCGGCATCGGCCCGGACCAGGCCGGTGACGATCTTGATGGTCGTCGTCTTGCCGGCCCCGTTGGCGCCCAGGAAACCGTAGATCTCACCCCGCCGCACACTCAGGTCCAGCCCCACCAGCACCTCGGTCCGGCCGATGGAAAGATGGCCTGGAAACGACTTCGCCAGATCCTCGATGACCAGGACGGACTCAGCAGCGAACATGGGAAGTCTCCTCCGGCCGGACGCGATCGGGTGCGGCGAGCTCGGTGTAGAGATCTTCTTGCTGCCGGACCATCCGGTCGATATCGAACTCCGTCACGCGGGTGGCCGCCGCCGCCCCCATGCGGCGCGCCACGTCAGGCGCCGCGAGCAGGTCCAGCGTGCGCGCCACCAGGGCGCGAACATCCCCGGGTGTGACCAGGTGCCCCGTGACCCCTTCGTCCACTGCCTCGGGCGTGCCATCCACGGCGGTCGCCACCACGGGCCGGCCGCAGGCCATCGCCTCGGGCACGACCCGCGGCAGACCCTCGTGTTTCGAGGTCAGAACCAGCACGGTGCAGGCATCCATCACCGCGGGAATGTCACGGCGCCAGCCGGCCAGCACGAGCCGGTCGCCCAGCGCCTCGTCCAGACGGGCGGTCTCCACGGCCATGCGCAGCTCACCGTCTCCCACCATGAGAAAATACACGTCCGGCCGGTGCCGCCGCACCCCGGCGGCCATGCGGACGAAGGCCACGGGATCCTTCTGTGGCTTGAAGCAGGCCACCATTCCCACCAGCGGCGCATCGGCGGGAATCCCCAGGTCCTTGCGGAGCGCCTTGCCCGTGCCACAGGCCTCGCGGTAGGCGGACAGGTCGATGCCCGAGCGGATCAGGACGGACCGCCCCGGCGGAAAGATCCGATGGCGCTCGCCCTTGGCGACATCCGCCCGCGACACACAGATGAACCGGTCTGTGTGGCGGGCCGCCAGACGCTCCAGGCCGATGTAGAGGCGGCGCGCCGGCGCCGGCTGGTGATCGTGAAACGGAAAACCGTGCACGGTGTGCACGATGGACCGCACGCCGGCGCGATGGGCCGCCCAGCGACCGAGGATCCCGGCCTTCGACGAGTGCGTATGAACGACGTCGGGGGCCAGGACGGTCAACAGCCGCCGGATCTGCCGGGCGGCACGCCAGTCCCGGCCGGGCCGGATCTCGCGGACCAGATTCGAGACGAAGACCACCTCCGCCCCCTCGATGGCCGCGGCGTCTCCTGCGAGCGGGCCATCCGGCGAGGTGATGAGTGACGGGGAGAAACGCTCCCGATCCAGCGAGCGCACGGTGTGCAAGGTGTTGGCCTGCGCACCCCCCAGCTCCGGCCGCGTGAGGATATGCGTCACCGAGATGCGGCGGGCTGGCGCCATGACTCCCTCGACTCTTTCGCTGTCGGTCGCGCCCGCTCCCCGGAGAGCCGGGCGGCGATCTCCATGCCTTGATGAACGGCGTCTTCCATCGAACCGTACTCCCAGCGGCCGTACCGGCCGATGGAATGGATGCCGTGAGCGGCAAACCAGTCCAGGAGCGGCCCGACCGCCTGCCGGCGGTGCCGATCGAACACCACATACGCGGGATCGACAACCACGACATGCTCGGCGATGACGCGATCGGCCGGGCGCAGCAGCCCGCATGCCACCAGGTCCGTCTTGACCCGCCGCACCAGGCCGTCGACGTCACCGCGGCCGACCTGCCGCCGCGCCACCTCGACATACAGGGAGGAACATCCCGGCGGCGCCGACGCGGAGCAGAAGGCGGTCGGGCTGCCGACCCGGTAGAAGACGAACCGGTCCTCGGGGTAATAGATCCAGTGCTTGTCGGTCAGATCCGCGCGATCGATGCCGAGGTTGACGTTGATCACCTGGGTGGCGGCCAGCCCGCGGGCCGCGGTCCGCAGGTCGGCGGGGAGTCCACTCGCTCGGGCCGCCAGGACGGGCAATGGCATCGTCGATACCAGCGCGTCGTACGGCACCGTCCCACCGGAGGCAGTGCGCACGCAGCGAGACGCCACATCGACGACCTCGACGGGCGTCTCGAGCCGCACGTCCACGCCCTCCAGATGCGCGGCCAGCGCGTCGGGAAGAACCTCGATCCCACCGGCGATCGGGTACTGAAAGATCGGGTTGTATCCCATCCCACGATTCTTGATGCCGAGAGCCCCGCCGATCACCTCCGCCAGATCGGGACGGGGAACGGACCACGACACCCACTCGGCGGTGACCTCGTGCAGGTCACGGCACCAGAGCTTGCGGTTGTATGGAAAGAGGAAGTGCTCGGCGATGCCGCGGCCGAAGGTGGCCAGCGCCCAGTCATGAAACGACCCCTCCGCCAGCGCCTGCGGATCGGCCGGGGTCCCCTTGATCGTGTCGATGAATCCGACCAGGCAATCCCGGACCACCTCGGGCGGCAGACCGTACAGGTTGGCCTGGAACGGATAATCGGTCTCCACTCCGTGGGAATGGATGAACGACCGTCGCTCAATGCGGGCCATGCCGTCGGGCAGGATGCGATCGAAGAGCGCGCGAACCGCGGCGCGCCGCAAGTGCAGAAGATGGCCGGTCACGTCGAAGGTGAATCCGTCCACATGAAACGACCGCGTCAGACCGCCGAGACGATCCGCCTGCTCCAGCAGGGTGACCGCGCGGGATGCCTGCAGGTGATACGCGGTGGACAGGCCGGCGAGCCCGCCTCCCACCACCACGACGCCGGGATCGGAGGTCCGGCTCATCGCCGCATCTCCGCTGGTACCGGAACGTGGTCGGGGCGGTCCTGGCGCGATGACGTGGTGAGATCGGGGGCCCCGTCCGTCACGTTCACCCCGGCGACCGAGGAGACGGACACCGCGGTCGTCACGTCCACACGGGCCAGAACGACGCCGATGACGACAAACACGAGCACCACACCGGACACGAGCCAGGGAGCCAGCGATGGTGGCAGGAACATCAGGAGCAACCCGGCCGCGGAGGAGAAGACGGTCAGCGCCACCGCTCCGACGGCGATGGAGGAGGCGTTCCAGCCGAGCCGGCGCAGTCGAACCGCGAGGTGGTCGGGACTACCGAGAAACGGATTGCGGCCGTGCAAGAGCCGCAGGGTCACGACATAGGCCGTGTCGAACAGGGGCACCGCCAGGATCAGGACCGGCACGGCGAGGCCCCAGGCCGACACGCGTGTGTAGGCGCCGGCGAGACTGATGCCGCCCAGTGTCAACCCCAGGAACATCGAGCCGGCATCCCCGAGGTAGATGCGCGCGGGCGCGAAATTGTGCGGCACGAAGCCGGCCAGCGCCCCGAACAGCGTGGCCGCGAGAATGGCCAGCAGCGCCGCGCCGTCGAACAACGCGGCCACCACGAACGCCCCGGCAGCAAACAGGGCGACACCAGGAGCGAGCCCGTCGGAGATATCGATGAGATTGAGGGCGTTGGTCAGGCCGAGAAGCCAGACGACCGACAGCAGGACGTTGACGGCGGGCGGCAGCGAGGCGATGTCCGCCACGACGCCGGTCTTCACCAGCACCAGCACTCCCAGGGCCTGTCCGGCGAACTTGGCCTTCCACGACATCGCGCCCAGGTCGTCCACCAGCCCGAGCAGCAGGGCGATGGCTCCGGCCAGCAGGATCCCGGTCATCCGCTGATCGAACCGGAACAGGATCGCCAGACTCAGAAAGAACGGCAACCCGACGGCCAGGCCACCGAGATACGGCACCGGTGCGGTGTGGTCCTTCAGGCGCCCGTCAGGACGATCGACGATGCCGAAGCGGCACGCCGCACGGGCTACCCGCGGCGTGAAGTAGGCGGCCGCACCCATGGCGACCGCCGCGGCAAGCGCCAGACGGGCCAGGCCGGCCTGGGGAGTGCCCCAGGTCAGCGCGAGGGCGAGCACGCTCGCCATGAGAACCAGAACAGACAGCATAGGGGTCGCTTCTCGGCGGGGTCGAACCCACCCCTGACGAAACGTAAGGACTGGCGGCCGCCGCTTCAACCTTCCTGGCTCCCGCGCGCCACAACTCGCGCCAGATCGGCCCAGCCTGCCGCCACCGGCTCGCGATCGAACCGCTCCCGGGTGCGCCGGCGCCCGGCGCGCCCCAGGGCACATACCAGCTCGCGATCCTCCTCCAGGCGGCCCAGGGCCCGGGCAAGTTCCCCGGCGTCGCCAGGCGCAACCAGCAGCCCGGTCGTCCCGTCCTCGACCACCTCCGGGATCCCACCCTGCCGGGTGGCCACCACCGCCCGGCCGGCCGCCATCGCCTCCAGGAGCACGAGCCCGAAGCCCTCCGACCGCGACGGGAGCACCAGGACGTCCCAGCCCCGCAGGACCTCGGCCGGGCCCGGGACCGATCCCCTCAGGGTCACCATCGAGGTCAATTTCCGCCGGCGCAGCTGTCCATGCAGATCGCCGGCGGCCTGTGCCGGGCCTCCCGCGATCTCGATGGACAGCCGTCCGCCCCGTCCATCGCTCAGGAGGAGGCCGGCGGCGTCGAGCAAGACGTCGAGTCCCTTCGCCCTGATCAGCAGCCGCCCGAGAAACCCGACCTGCAGCGGCCGTCCCGGGCACGGTGGGCGGGACGGGATGGCGGCGAGAGACGACGTGTCGATGCCGTTGGGAAGCACGTGGAACGCCCCGGCGGGCAGTCCGAGACGGTTCTCCCGTTCCCGGGCCACCGCTGCCGACACCGCGATGCGCGCCTGCGCCCGCCGGCAGGCCCGCGCCTCGAGACGCTCCTGCCAGCGGGCGCGCTCGCCGGCGAGCGAGTGAACATGGGCGATCAGCGGGGTCCGGGTGCGGCTCGTGGTCCAGCTCGCAGCCAGAACGGCCCGCGACAGATGCGCATGCACCACATCGGGCCGCCCGGCCCGCAGGCGCCTCAGGAGCCTGAGGACCGGGCGCGGATCGGCCCGGCCGGTCCCGGCCAGAGCTTCCACCGGGATGCCCGCATCCTCGAGATCGCTCGCCGTCGGGCCCGGTCCCTTCAGGGCCAGCACCCGTGTCTCAATGGCGTGTTGCGACATCAGCGGCAGGATCTGCGTGAGGAGGCGTTCCGCGCCGCCGCGGTCCAGCCCGACGAGCAGATGCCAGACGGTCAGGTGCCGCCTGCCGGGGATGCTCATGCGCCCGTCCGGGCGCCGAGCCGGCCGGTGAGCAGCCGGATCGCCTGCGCCGCCTCGGGCAGGCGCATCACCGTCAGCAGGGCCCCGTAGACGGCAGCACCCACTCCTCCGGCCACCCCCAGGCGCAGCGTGCGGGCCAGTTCGGTGGCACCGGCAAGAGCGGGCAGGCGGGCCAGGAGCGCGGTGACCGCGCCGGTGACCACCGCCGCCACGGCCACCTTGGCCAGCAGGGCCCGGAACTCCGGGTCGATCACCCTCTCGATGCCGAAATCCCGCAGCACGCGGCGAAACGGCACCGCCACCAGCCCGACCCACGCGGCCAGCGTGATCGAGGTCGCCAGGGCGATCCCCACGGCACCCAGCGGACCGATGAGAAGGGCGTTGAGGATCACGTTGAGAACGACCCGTCCGACACCCACCACCGCCACGATGCCGGACCGGTGCAGGGCAAACAGCGTCATGTTGACGACACTGGCAACACCCTGGACGACCAGACAGAGCGACAGGGCGACAAGCACCCGGGCGGTGAGATCGGTGGAGGCGGCGTCGAACAGTCCCCGCTCGAAAAGAAGCGCCGTCAGGTCGCGAGCGAGCACCAGCATCAGGGTCGTCGCGCCGATGAGAACAAGGATCATGCTCTTCAGTCCGAACGTCACGCTGCGCGCCAGCCGCCGCGGATCGCCGGCCGCGGCATCGGCGGAGACACTCGGCAGCAGAACCGTGCAGAAGTTCGCGGCCAGCAGCATCACCGGGAGCCGCCAGATCACCGTCGCATAGTAGAGGGCCGACACGCCGCCCGCCGGCAGCGTCGAGGCCATCGCCCGATCGGTGAACACCACGGCCTGGTCGACGATCGCGGCGCCCATCAGCGGCAGGAAACGCAACACGTACGTGCGCACCTCCGGGCGCACCGGCGACAGGCCAGGACCGGGCCGTGGCCGATGGCGCAGAACAAACAGCCCCAGGGTGGCGACCAGCACGAGGGATCCCAGGCCGAACGCCATGGCGGCGGCGCGAATGCCCATCAGGGGTGCCAGCAGGATCACCAGGGTGAGGACGGCCACGCGCTCCACCACCTGGCCGGCCTGTGGCGCGAGGAATCGACCCCGGACGTGAAACAGGCCGGTGAGGAGCACCGCCGCACCGGTTCCCCACATGAAAATGGCCAGCCACGGCATGAGCGTGTCGGCTACCTGACGCTGGCTCTCGGTGAACCCGTAACCCACCCAGCCCGCCACGCGTCCACCCAGAAGACCCAGCATGACCGCGGCCACCGTGAGTCCGATGAGCACCGCGACGATGACATTGAGGCCGCGGGCATCTGCTGTGGCCCGGCCGTCCTCTTCTCGCCAGCGCGCATACATCGGCACGAAAACACCGAGAAAGGAACCGGTCACCAGTGCAACGAGGAACTCGGCCACGGACAGGCCCACCACCAGCGCATCCATCGCGGCGCCCGCTCCGAACAGTGCCGCGAGGACCACCTGCCGGGCGGCGGCCAGCCCTTTCTCCGTCACCGTGAAGAGGCTCATGACCGCCGTGATCTTCAGGATGCGCCGCCTCATGCGCAGGTTTCGGTCTGTGGCGATGACTCCACACCGGCAGCATCCACCAGATAGGGCCAGCCGAGCGTCCGTCGGTAGACCGCGTCCACATCGGCGGCCATGCGCACCGCGGAAAAAGTTTCGAACGCCCGGCGCCGGCCCGCCGCTCCGAAGGCGGCCGCCCGTTCCGGATCTGATGCCATCTCCTGCAGCGCCGCGGCCAGCGCCGGCGAATCATCCGGAGGCACGAGCCGGCCCGTGCTCCCGTCGACCACCACCTCGCGCAGGCCGTCCGTGGCCGTGGCCACCACCGGGAGGCCCGCCGCCATGGCCTCGACGGCGGCGAGACCGAAGCCTTCCCAGCGCGACGGGAAGGCAAAGATCGAGAACCCCGGCAGGAGGTTGGCGACATCGTCGCACGGGCCCGCGAAATGCACGCGGCCCCGCAGCGCTGAACCGGCTGCCTGCCGGCGCAGTTCCCCGGCGAGCGGTCCGCCCCCGATCAGGACCACGGCGAATCGATCGCCCGCCTGGGCGACCGCGTCGAGAAGCAGGTCGACACCTTTCTGGGGAGCCAGACGCCCGACGAAACCGACCAGCACCCGGCCATCGACCAGGGGCGGTTCACCGATGCCGGCCAGCCGGGAGCGCAGCCGCGCGCGGGCGACCTCAGGGGCCACCAGCGTGCGGTACGGATCGAGATCGATGCCATTGGCGATGACGACGAACCGTTCCGGCCGCAGTCCCTCCTCTCGGACCAGAAAGTCCCGGACCGCGCCGGACACGGCGATGGTGACCGCGGAACGGCGCTGAGCCGCTCTTTCCCAGAGAAGAAACGGCACCCGCTTCCAGGTGCGGCGGCGCCGCCACGGATCGGTGTTGTGCCGGGTCGAGATCACCGGAACCGTCGGTGGGGCGGCGAACGGCCCGTAAAGATCCGCCAGATCCAGATGGGTGTGAACGACGTCGAATCCTCCATCCCGGATCAGGCGACGAAGACGCGCGAACGCCAGCGGGGCGATCACCGCCCGGCGGCCGAGTCGATGCACCGGGATGCCGGACGACATGAACACGTCCGCAAGCGGAGCGATGCGGTCGAGAACCGCGATCTCGACCCTGCTCCCCCGCCGTCGCTGCTGGCAGCACAGTGTGAAGACGAGCCGCTCGGTGCCGCCGGGATCCAGGGTCGAGAGCAGATGCAGCACCTGGGGCCGCCGCGCGCGACCCCCGGCAAGAGTCGTCCCCGCAGGTGAGAGAGTCATGCCGCCTGCCCCCGATGGAGGGCGGGACGCCGGCTGAGCAAACGCTCGTACAGTCTCACATGCGCGTCGACCATCGCCTGCATGGAATACCGCCCGATGACGCGCTCCCGGCCACGGCGCCCCCATGCGGCCGCGCGCTCGGGATCGGCGAGGCACTCGTCGAGAGCACCGGCCAGGGCGGCCTCGTCGTCGGCCGGAACGAGCCGTCCGCAGACCCCATCCACAACCGCCTCGTTGTTCCCGCCGACCGCGGTGGCCACCACCGGGAGGGCCGCGGCCATCGCCTCCAGCAAGGCGTTGGAGAATCCCTCGGAGGTCGACGCCAGGGCGAAGACATCGAACGCGGCCAGCAAGTCCGCGGGCTCGTGGCGTCGTCCGGCCAGCACCAGATTGTTCTCCAGGCCCAGGTCACGGGCCGCCGCCGCGAGGGGTCCGGCCTCCGGTCCATTGCCGATGAACACGAGCCGGTCGCCGGTGGCCGCCGCGCGCCGGCGAGCAAAGGCGCGCAGCAGAACCACCGGCGCCTTGATCTTCTTCAGACCGCCCACCGAACCGACCACCCGCGCCGCGCCCGGAATGCCAAGTGCCGCCCGCGCCTCGCTCCGCGCTGCCGCCTGCCGCCGCGGCCCGCCCAGTTCAGGGACCGGCACGCCGTTGGGAATCACCCGGAGACTGTCGGCCCGAACTCCGTCGGCTCGCGCCACCGCCGCCGCCGCGGATGAGCTGGCGATGATGACCTGGCTGGATCGGTCCCGCCAGCGCTCACGAATGCCGGCCGGGCCCGCCCTCCAGTGCGCCAGATTGCGCCGGGTTCCCACGTACGGGACGCCGGCGAGTCGCGCGGCCAGAGCGTCGAGCCAGTGTGCTCCGTAGAGGTAGGAATGCACCAGCGCCGGCCGGCGGCGACGAAGCTGCCTCACGCACCGGCCGAAGACGGGCAGGTCGCGGACCGACACGGGAGACGTGAACGGTTCCACCACGACACCCGCCTCCTCGAGCACTGACGCCGCCGTACCCGCCTCCCCGGCGTTGAAGACATGCGGCAGAAACCGCTGCCGCGGCAGCAAGGGCAACAGCCGGGCCAGGTGACGCTCGGTGCCGCCGGTGCCGAGGCCGCCGACAAGATAGAGGATCTCGACCGCCGTGCTCATGCCACCTGTCCCCGGGCCGGTCCCTCTTCTCGCGCCTCGATGTGCCCCTGCCATCCCTGCGCCGCCACGAACGGCCGCTCCACGCGGCGGGCCAGATCCTCGATGGTCAACCGCTCGCCCGGCAGCTCGGTGTCGATCTCACGCACGGACAGGTCCTCCATCCGTCCATCGATCAGGGGCCGATGGAAGGCGGCGCGCGCCTGCTCCAGGGTGGGAATTCGCTCCGGCGCGAAGCCCATGAGGGTGGCCGCCACCCAGTCGACCGCCACCGGGTTCACGCCGGCGATCAGACGCGAGAGGGCACGCGGGTCCGGTTCCAGGGGCCCCTCCCCCTCGCCGGCCGTCACCGCGTCGGCCAGCACCAGGAACCGCCGCACCGGCCGGTCCTGCAGCCGCCCCTGCCGGTCGGCATACACGAAGATGCGGTTGAGATCGCAGACCATGGCGGGCATCGTCCGGTTTCCCCACCACGATCCCTCGTAGTACGGATCCGGAAACGGGACGACCGCCCCGCTCCGGCGGATCGCATCCTGCACGCGGTCGAGCAGCCGGCGGGCCGTCGCCGAGGGCGTGCGGTCCATGCGCTCCCAGAGACGTGTCATCCAGCGCTTGCGGAGAGACGGGTGCAGATACTCGTCACCTCCCTCGGCCACCGATCCGGCCCGGTGGTGGGGCAGCCAGGCCTTCGACCCGTTGATCCCGACCAGGTTCTTCAGTGCACCGGTCATGCCGGCCTTGCGATGTGTCTTGATCTTGGGCAGGCTGATGACCAGATCGGCAGCGAGCAGTGACCGGGGAATGAGAAACTCGTGGCGACCCTCGCCATGGTGCTGCAGCGTGATCTCCCGGTCATACTGGGTGACCCGGAAGCGGCGGCGCATCGCCACGAGGCTCTCGAGCTGCGACTCGGCGCCCAGGTCGACGGCGACATAGCCATCCGGATCGCCCGCCAGCGGCGTGCGCTGGACGATCAGCCCGCCGGCGCCCTTGATCACGGCCTCGCGCCGGTAGTCGAGACAGCGCACCCGGACCCCGTGCCGCTGCGCGGCCGCGCACAGCTCCTCGAGGCCCATAGCGCTCGCCAGGCGGTCCATCTGGCATGATTGCAGGGGCGAGTCGGCGATGATGACCTCCCCCTCCGGTGCCACCGCATCGACCACATAATCGAGCACGGCACGCAGGATACGGGGATCGGTGACCACCGCCTCCAGCGGTCCGCCGGTGCCGTGACAGTGGCGCACGAGGTTCGGCTTGAGGACCACCCGTCCGCCGGCACCGACGAGCGCTCGCAGCGGATTCCACTCCGGCCGTCCGGCGTGATTCGCGTCCAGTCCGAGCCCGTGCCACGCCGCCCGGACCGCCCCGTAGATCTCGTTGTCGCCGCCGGCGCCTGGCCGCTCGGGAAACGGCACCGAGGGTTCGTACGGAGGTCTCCCCCATGACCGCGCCGCCGGTGCACGTACCAGGACCACATCCGTGTCGTTCATCGCGTCGCTCCAGGCGACGCCGTCTCCGCTGACCAGGACGCCGCGCCCCGGGCGGAGGAGACGAAGCGCCGCTTGCCGGAGGCGGCGGCGGGGAGCGCGGCCACGTGACGGTAGACCACCTCGGTCCGTTCGCCGAGATGGGCACGCACCGCGGTCACCAGGGTCTCCATCTCCCCGGCCAGACCATCGCCGTCTCCGACGACGGACACGACGATGGCGCCGGTTGCTTCCTGGGCGACGGTGAATTCCCGGACGTGGCGGGAGCCATAGAACAGGTGAGTGAAGAACTCCCCGTGTATGCGCCGGCCATCGGGGGCCACGATGAAGTCCGAGGTCCGGCCGCAGACCCGTCCCATCCGCGGCAGGCCGCGTCCGCACGCACACCTGCTCTCCGCGACGTTTTCCGCCACGTCCCCGGTGTCGTACCGCACGAGCGGCATGGAGCGACAGGCCAGGCCGGTGATGACGACGCGACCGGTCTCGCCCGGCTCCGCCGGGCGGTCGCCGATGAGGATCTCGACCCAGACACCCCGGGTGTTGACGTGGTACGAGCCGGCCTCGCACTGCGAGGCGATCAGACCGAATTCCCGGCTGCCGTAACGGTCGAAGATCGGGGATTCGAAGATCCGGGACACACGCTCACGCATGGTCTCCGTCAAGGTCTCCGCGCAGGAGATGATGCCACGGGGAGGCGGAAACGGACGGCTCGTGGTCTCCAGCCACGCGGCCCACAGGTCCAGCGCCCCGGCGTATCCCCGCACCACTTGAGGTCGAAAACCGCGCATTCGCCTGGTGAAGGCTGCCAGTCGGGCCTCACTCAGGTCGAAGGCATTCAACTCGATCTGCCGGCGCAACCAGCGTGTCGCGAGACGCTCACGCCACCCACGCCGGGCGGCCAGGTCCCGGTCGGCTCCCCACAGCAGCGCGCACCGCGCGCCGAACTCCCAGCCCGACCACCGGTCGTGCCGCGCCGTCGCCGCCAGATTGGCGGTCCGGTAGGTGTCGTCCTGGAGAAACGACACCGGCGTCCCGGTCGAGCCACCGGTCTGGTTCCAGACGGCACCGTCGTCGGGAACATCCCGCGCCGTAAGGGCGGTCCGATGGCGGGTGAGCTCCGCGCGGGAGAGGATCGGCCAGCGGGCCAGATCCTCCGGCAATCGCAGCGAGGTCACGTCCGCAGCCTGCCCGGCGCAGCGCTGGCGGTAATACGGCACGCTTGCCAGCGCCTCGTGCAGCGTTCGCCCGAGACGGGCGAGATGCCGGGCGGCGCAGACCCGGGGCGAGAGCCACTGCTCGTCCTCGAGGCGACGCCATTCGCTCAGCACCGGGTGAGCCCGGCCCGCCCGCAGTGACGGTCGAAAGACGAGACCCGCCCAGGGCAGAACCGGACGCGACCGGGCATCGACCGGTCGTCTCATGTGCGATCTCCCCGTCCCACCGCGGCCCGGAGCGCCCCACCCGGGCCGGCGGCGACCACGGCCGGCGGCAGGGCGGTCTCTCCCGGCCGGTCCCCGGCAAGGACGACGCGGCAGGCCGCATACACCTCGTCCACCCCGATCGCCGAGAGACAGAGATGCCCGATGGGGCAAGCCAGGTGGCGCGGCGGTCGCCGGTGGTCGTAGCACGGGCGACAGTCGACCGGACGGGACACGGCGAGTGTGGAGGAACCGTTGTCGTACGGACGACTCACTTCAGGGGGCGTCGGGCCGAAGATGGCCACCACCGGCACCCCCACCGCCAGGGCAAGATTCATCAGCCCGGAATCATTGGCCACCACCAGCGCGCAGTGCTGCATGAGCCCGGCTGTCAGATCAAGGTCGGGTACCCGACACATGTCGAGAGATGGATGGGACATCCGGGTCCCCACCGCCTTGACGAGCTCACCCTCCTCCGGGCCACCGAACAGCAGGATCCGTGCGCCGGCGTCACAGAGACGATCGGCGAGCAGTGCGAATCGCTCGACCGGCCACCGTTTCCAGGCCATGTCCGGGCCACATCCGGGATGGAGCCCGATCAGTGGAGCCTCACCGGCCACTCCCGATGCGGCAAGCAGCTCCCGGGCCGCCGCATCGACCGGCGCGGCCACCGGCCAGCGCGGCCGTTCGTCATGTGGGCGGGCGATACCCAGGGGCGCCAGAAGATCGAGATGACGCCTCACCGCCTGCCGGCCGCTGTCCACCGCCGGCAACGGCGCGACGAGATTGAACAGTGTCGGCTGCTGCTCATCGGCCACGTGACCGGCCCGGTCCGGCACCCCTCCGCAGCGGAGCAGCAGCGCGATGTCGTCGGTGCTGTTGATGTAGTTCACCACGGCCAGATGGAAACGCCGGCGGCGGAGCCACACGAGCGCGGCGCCTCGCCGGACGAGCCGACCCGGCAGGGTCGCCGCGGACAGATCCCGAATGACCACCCGGTCGACGACTCCGGCGCCGGACAGAACCCGGCCTGCGCCGGAGCGACTGACCCAGGCCGTGATGCACGCCCGCGCGAAGTGCCGTCGCACCGCCGAGAGCATCGGCAGCATCGCCAGGGCATCGCCCAGACCCGCTGTCGCCACGACCAGCAGGCGCCGGACCCGCTCCGGGTCCGGCACCGGACCGGCGACCGGCCGGGTGGCAGCCAGCCAGGCGACCAGCGAGGCGGAGGACAGCGGCCGGGTGGCAACCGCCTCTTCGCGAAGGTGGCGGCTGAATGCCCACGCGTAGCCCAGCTTCTGCACCAGGTCGGCGAGCGCCCGCAAAGGATTCCATTGCCACGGCGAGCCGCGGTCGTGTCGGCAGGCTCGCAGGGGCGCGGTCACCAGAGCGCGGGCCACATACCGGATGACACTGAATCGACCACCCCGGATGACGTTGCGCGCCGGCGGCGGATACAGTCGATCCAGCTCGACCTTTCCGAGGCCGTACCAGAACTGCTTCCGGAGGAACTGCCGGAGCGTGGCCGGCGGCGGATGCTCCGCGACGGCGTGCGGGGCCACGACGATCCGATAGCCGGCGCCACGCAGCCGATGGCGCAGATCGACGTCGGTTCCGGTCTCCAGGGTATCGCTCTCCCGTCCGATCGCCTCGTACACCGCCCGCGGCAATGCACAGCAGAGATGATGAGCCATGTCGGTGTCGGTGACGGCCGTGACCTCGTCGAACACCGCGCGCGGCATGCTCCGGGCCACCCATCGCTGGAACCGGTTGGCATGCGG
>JBHHZI010000078.1:0-14585 GCA_046757965.1 Acidobacteriota bacterium
GGAACTGACCAGGAACTGACCCATGACTGGGCCACCACGGACGATGACGACTACGAGATGGCCTGCCATTGCGGATCGGGACGGTGTCGCGAAATGATCACCGGACAGGACTGGCGACGACCCGAGCTGCAGAAGCGATACCGGTCGCACATGTCCTGGTACCTGCTGGAGCGAATCCGTCGCGGCATCTGATCGGCGACGGACCCATTGGCACGGGGCATGCGCCCTCGACCTGCTGTGGCCAGGCGGCGAGGGTGTGCTCCGGGTGGCCGCGAGGCTTGGAAGAGAGATCGCCTGTCGCAAACGCGAGCTTCCATGTTACGATCCGATCACCGCTGGACTCGACCGGGGATCGAAGAGACGGTTTCCCGGACCCGACAGGTGTCGCCATGCGCAGTCCCACCCGGAAGACTGCATTGCCCGATGACCGGATCATCGGTCACTACAGGATTCTCGCAGAGATCGGGCGCGGTGGCATGGGCATCGTCTACCGCGCGCGGGATCTCGATCTGGATCGCGAGGTGGCTCTCAAGCGGCCGCTCGCCGAGCATGTCGCGCATCCCAGGGCACGGACCCGTTTTCTCCGCGAGGCACGTCTCATGGCCCGGCTGTCCCATCCGAACATCGTGCCGATCTTCGAGGTCCTCGAACACGAGGGCGTGCCGTGGATCGCGATGCAGCTCATCGAGGGATGTTCCCTCGGGCAGAAGATGGGTGCGGGCAAGCTGCTGCCCGTCGACGAAATCCTGCGCCACGGCGAGGCGCTCGCTGATGCTCTGGCAGCAGCGCATGCTCGCAAGGTGCTACACCGGGACCTCAAGCCGAACAACGTGATCCTCGACCGTGACGGCCGGGTCCTGCTCACCGATTTCGGTCTGGCCGGTTTTTTTCTGCCGGCCGAGGAGGTCTCCGAGGCCTCGACGCGGAGCGCCCAGCTCACCGAGCCGGGTGGTGTGGTGGGCACGCCGGGCTACATGCCGCCGGAGCAGATTCTCGGACGCCCGGTCGACGGACGGTCCGACATCTTTTCTCTCGGCGCCGTGCTGTACGAGATGTGCACGGGGCGGCCGGCTTTCCGGCGGGAGGCTCCCGCCGACAGCCTCGACGCCGTTCTTCACCAGTCCCCGCCGGCGATCGCGCGATTCAACTATGACGTGCCCGAGGAGCTCGAGCACATCATTCGCAAGGCCATCGCCAAGTCCCCCGACGAGAGGTACCAGAGCGCCATCGAGCTGCATGCGGACCTCTCCACCCTGCGCCGGCAGTCCCTGAGCGGGTCGGTCGCTCTTTCGCGACAGTGGGGCAGTGTCCGTCGCACTCGCCGGGCAACCACTCGATGGGCGCTGTCTCTCGCCGTGGTGAGCGCAATCATCACGGCGCTAATCTTCTGGCGTTCCTCGGGACCGAACCTGTCCGGACCTGCGATGGCCGACGCCACGATCCGACCAGGTGTGGCGGTGGTGCCGGTCCAGGACGGCATCGGCGAGGCGAGGTCGGCGCTGGAGGTGCGCATGCTCGCCGATCTGATCCGGGCCGATCTGTCCGAGCTTCGAGATCTGCATGCCATCTCGACCGATCGGATCGACGAGATCACGCGCGTCATGGCTGCCGGCGTGGATCTTTCCGTTCTGCGACAGCGTGTCGCCGCTCTGGGCTCGGCCGCGTGGGTTGCGTCGGGTGTGCTGTACCGCGAGAAGGACCATTACGTCCTCAAGATGGATCTCTTCCGGTCCGGCCAGAATTCGCCGCAGGCCACCTTCAGAGTGGACGCAGATCGAGTGACCGCCGTCGCCGCGATGGCGACGCGGCAGATCCGCGATGTCGTGGCGCCGGACGCCGGCGGCGGGCGGCCCGAGGGCATGACTGGCGTGACCGCGACGTCCGAGGAGGCCGCATCGCAGGCCTTCCAGGCCCGGCAGGCGCTGCGGGACAAGCGCTATCTGGAGGCGGTTCACGGCTTCGAGCGCGCCGTTTCCATCGATCCGCGCTTCCTCGCGGCGCGTGTCCGGCTGGCGACCGCGCTGTACCGTGCCGGGTTCAGCGCGCGCGCTCTCTCCACCTCGGACAGCGCCCTGCGCCTCGTCGACACGCACCAGGTGGCGGCCACGCCGCGACAGGAGTTGCTGGCGCGGGCGGTGTACGCCCAGGTCCGGGAGGATTTTCCGCGGGAGGCGGAGGCGCGGCGCGTGCTGGCGAGCCGCTACCCCGGCGAACCGGAGATCCTGCTGGAACTGGCCCGGGCGCTCAACAACGCCACTCGGCGGGATGAATCTCTCGCCATGATCCGTCAGGCCCGCGCCATCGATCCCCGGGACCCCCGAGGACCGCTGAGACTGGGCACGGTTCTCGTCCGCCTCGAGCGGTTCGACGAGGCGTCGGCGGCATTCGACGAGGCCGACAGGTTGTTCGCCAGGATTCCCAGCCCGGCGGGCCGGGCCGAGGTCGCCATGGCCCGCGGTTTTCTCGCCTTCAGGCATCGTGATTTCGACTCGGCAGCCGGCTTCTACCGGACGGCGGCCGACATCTTCGGCCGGTCACATCTTGAGGCGCGCATGGCCGATGCATGGAAGTCGGAGGCCGAGATGGAGACCAAGCTCGGACACCTCGACGTTGCTGGCCGCCTGTATCGACAAGCGATTCCGAGGGCCCGCGAATCCGGGAATCTCCGGCTGGTCGCCCTGGCTCTCAGCAGCTTCGGAGGTCAGTTATACGTTGCGGGCGACTATGGGGACGCCGAACAGAAGCTGCGGGAAGCGGTGGAGGTGGCGCGACGGCTGAAGAATCCGGCGGTGATCCTGTCGCCCCTGCTCAATCTCGCCGGCCTGCTCAACTACCTGGGTCGCGTGGGGGAGGGCCGTGCCCTGGCGGAGGAGGCGGCCGAGGCGGCCAGGCAACGCAACGACCGGCATCGCGAGGGATTCGCCCGCACGCTGATCGCCGACGCGGAGTTCCATGTCGGGCAGCTCGATGCCGCCATCCAGACCTGCCGGGATCTCGTCGCCTTCGAGTCGGCGCCGGGAGGTTCGAGCGAAAACCTGGCGCGGGCCCAGTCCACCGCGGCCAGCGTGTTCGATGCGCGCGGCTCGATCCGTGACGGACTGGCAGCTGCCGGCCAGGCGCTCACCATCCAACATCGCCTCGGGAAGCAGATCCAGGAAGCGTACACGCTGTTCGTTCGCGCGGATCTCCTGGCCCAGGGGGCGAACTGGGATGCCGCCTCCGCGGATCTCGATGCTGCCGAGAGCGTGGCCCGGCGCGAGAACGGTCTGGACGATCTCGTGGCGCGCGTCCGCCTGGTTCGCGGGCATGTGGCGATCATGAGAGGAGATGCCGCCGCGGCGTCCGGACCGATCGAGGAGGCCCGGCGCGCCGGGGAGCAATCCCAGGCGGTCTCGCTCGAGGTCCCCGCCCTGACACTGGCGAGTCGCCTCGCCGTCGACGCAGGCCACGGTGCTGATGCCGCCGAGCTGGCCCGTCGCGCCGTCGAGCACCCGAGGGCGCGGGCCCACGAGCGGGTCGAGGGACGGGTGGCGCTGGCCCGCGCGCTGGCAGCCGGCGGCGACTGGGACGCCGCCGAGCAGGTCGCGCGCCGCGCGCTCGACGAGGCGGAGAGCATGGGATTGTCGCTGGCCGCGTCGAGAGCGGCCGACGTTCTTTGCGAATCTCCCCGCCGTCATCGTGCAGCCGATCTCGCGGACGTCGAACGCCGGGGGCGGGAAGCGTTCCAGAGTTATCTGACTCTCGCGCCGGACGACAGACTCGTCGCGATGCGCGAGCGAAGCGATCTGCGCCGTCTGTTCGAGCGATTCGACGGGCGGTCCACGGCGCTGGCCGAACGAGTCGCAACGCCGTGATTTCCCGGAGGCATGCCATGAGACGCCTGAATCGATCCATGCAATCGATGATTCTGCTCGCCGCGGTCTTCCTGCTCGCATCCTGCGATCGATGTCCGCCGGATGACGGTGCTGGAGTGACGGCATACGCGGTTCCTCCCGATCTGGACGTGCAGCCCGGCGGCGGGGGCGAGGGACCACCACCGGACTTCGAGCCCAGTCCCGGTGGCGGGGGCGAGGGTCCGCCACCGGATTTCGATGCCAGCCCGAGCGGCGGCGGCGAGGGCGCGCCGTCCGCCGATTCCACGGAGTCCACGACGGCGGTCCCCGTGGCATGGCACTTCGGCACCCAACCGGCCGTCCCGGGTTCGGCGTCTGGTGGACTCGTCAACAGGGGACTGTTCAGCGGGGTAAGCGCGTTTCTGGCGTATACGACGCTCCCCGGCCCGTCGCGGGACATCCAGGCGCTGACCATCCAGCTGCACAGCGGCGGCGCACACCACACCATCGTCATGGAGCGGGCGGGGGCCGGTCTGAAGTGGACGCTCGACGGCGTCGAACTCGCTCGACGCACACCCGGCAACCCGTCCCAGCTTCCCGCCGAGTTCTTCGGCACCCTGGACGCCTTGACGGCGACCTATCCGAACGGTCAGAGCGTCGCCGTCCGGAAGGCGAGCATCCGGTGGCGACGAGGCGGATCGTGAGCACCGGATCCTGGTCACTGCTGTCGGTCCGCCGTGGGGGCGCGGGGATTCGCTGGACCGGCATGGTGATCCTGGCGGCCACCGCGGCGGCCTGCGGTCCGGAGGAGAACGACCATGGCTCGTCCGCCCGGGTACCGACCCCTCCGGTCGCCGCAGACGATGCCGCTCCGGCGGTGAAGCCGCCCACCCTGGATCTTCTCGACCATCTCTGGAACCATCCCGGCGCCCCGCCCCGCCCCTTGCCGGCCGGGGTCGAGGTGGTCCAGGTGCAGGTGACGTTCCCGGCGGTTGGCCCGCCGCGATTCCGCGTCTTCGGGACACGCGATTCCGTCTCCAGCATTCCCTCCGGCTTCGATGCCGGCGCCACGGGCCGCGACCATCCGGCCTACTGGATCGTGTCGGTGTCCACCGATGCCGGCCAGGCCCGGGCCGTCGGGATTCCGGCTCCCGCGGGTCTCATCGCCGAACGCGTCGATGCGCGCACGGGAGACCTCACCGGCCGTGTCGTAACGCCGCCGGTCGCTCTCGTCACCGCGCGCTTGCCGTTCTTTCCCGGCGGCCGGCTCCATCTCTTTCCGGGCGAAGGCGACGCCGCCGCACGTCACACGGCGCTGGCCAGCGCACCGTTCGACGTGGCGCCGCCGACCCCTGCGGGCCTGGCGAAGGCGCAGACGCCATGAGGCCCCCCGGTGCCATCGCGATCGCCCTGGCGGCCGGTCTTGCCGCGGCTCTCGCGCCGTTGTTCGCACACGAGTGTCCGGTGCTGTCCCCCGGGGGGTCCTGCTCCCAGGTGTATCGTGTCCACGCGGCCGAGGCGCCGGGTGCGACGTTCAATCTTCTCGTGCTGGGGGCGGGATTCGCGGAGGCCGACCTGAGTCACTTCCGGTGCGCCGTGGAGCGGATGACGTCCCGCCTGCTGACCATCCCGCCCTACTCCCGGTATGCGTGCCACCTCAACATCTTCCGGATGGATCTGGTGTCCCCGTCGGGTGAGTCCGGCCTGCCCGCCGGGGAGTGCAGCACCGAGTGCGAGGTTGCTCCCACGGCGCCGTACGAGAACTGGAGGTGCGAGGAGCCGGTCGCCGCGGGGGAGCCGCTCTATCCGGACAGCACCGCATCCTGCGGGAGGATCGATCTCCGCGCCAGGAGCTGTGCCGACGGACGGACCTGTGCGCTGATGTACGCGGACCTGGCGGGACGGATGACCGTCGCCGAGCTGTCCACCTGCGTGGGCGACGTGAACGCCGTCCTGGTGCTGGCAAACTCCGGGCTCTATACCGGCGGCGCCTTCCTGGACCAGGACCCGCCCGTGGCGTTCGCGACGCTGCACGGCATCGATCAGGCGTATGAGTGGCAACTGACGGCACACGAGCTCGGGCACGCTTTGTTCGAGCTGCACGACGAGTACACCGGTTCCGGGTCCGGTTTCTGCCCCTATCGCCCGCATCGAAACGTGGTGCGAGGCACCGATCTGGCCGCCGGGGTCCCGTACCCGTGGGACGGTGCCTGTGAACCGTGTGAGACGATCTGCACGTTCGAGGCGGCCTGCCCGCCCGGGGCCGGCTGCGGCAACGGAGAACCCTGCTGCACCGAGCCGCCCGGCGCGGTGCCCGCCGGGTTCGTGGGTCTCGTGGAGGGAGCCTGCTACAACGACTGCGGCTACTACAAGGCTTCCGATGTGTGCAAGATGGCGAACGTCAACGAGCCGTACTGTGCGGGGTGCCTGGCGTCAACTCGAGCGTTTCTGGCCTCACGCAACATCGCGGCGTGCGAGCCGCCTCGGCGTCCGGGCGGCGTTCGCCGGACGGATCGATGAGAGCCGGGTTGCCAGGGAGATCGCGGCGGCGGCCGCCACCAGGAACAGACCGATGCCGACGGGGATGTACCACTCGCGTCGAGCCGGTGTGCGCACGCTCACCGGCACCGCCGCCTCGCCCAGGAGGATGAACGGAGCCCAGTACGCCGGGTGAGGGCTGGCCTCGCCGGAGAGCGGACGGGAGGACTCACCACCGTGATGGGCAACTGTCGCGAGAGGGCCTCCGGCCCCTCTTGCCCCTGAACGCGGGAACAGAGCCGTTCCCGCCGGCCGTGCGCCATATCGCCCGCAGCCCCGGACGGACCTCCCACCGGGTGGCCGGCGCTCGCCAGCCCTTTCCGCTGCTGTTGCGCTGCCTTCCCGGCAGCGCCGCGGAGACGGGGTCAGGGATCGCAGGTCGCATCGACGCTGCCGCTGCAACATGAACGGATCGTCACGCGGCTTCCATGGCGGTGTCATCCCTGGACGCTACGCTCTGTCAGGTAGGTCACCGGGCCCCTGTGCTGCCGGGCCAGGCCGACCAGGCCCACGCGAGGAATCCACCGAGGAGAACGGGATGGGCACTGCCACCGCAGGGAAAGACATCACGGCCGAGGAAACCGACGTCCTCTACGCGGCGCACGTCAACGAGAAATGGGTGCATCTCCTGAAGTTGCTGGGCATGGATGTCACCTACACACATTGCACCGGTGTTGACCTGTATACCGATACCGAGCGGCACGTCCTCGATTTTCTCTCCGGATATTGCGTCTACAATATGGGACACAATCATCCGGGCGTCATTGCTGCTCTGGAGGACGAACTGCTCCGGCTCGGGCCCACGATGTTACAGAGCCACGTTCCGGATCTCGCGGCCGAGCTGGCCTCGAGGCTGACCGGGCTCGCCGGAGGTCGCCTCTCGAAGGTGTTCTTCACCAGCTCCGGAAGCGAGGGAATCGAGACCGTCATCAAGTTCGCACGGGCCCAGACCGGCCGTGACAGGATTCTGTACTGCCACGGTGCGTTCCACGGTCTGACGTGCGGGGCACTGTCGCTGATGGGGGACCCGTGGTGGCGGAAGGGGTTCGGGCCGATGCTGCCCGGCACAGACGCGATCTCGTTCGGGGATGCCGAGGCGCTCGAGCGCACGCTGGCAGCGGGCCGCTATGCGGCTTTCGTGCTCGAGCCCATCCAGGCAGAAGCCGGCATCGTCCTCCCGGAGTCTGGCTACCTTCAGGCCGCTCAGGCTAGTTGCCGGAAGGCCGGGACGCTGCTCGTTCTCGACGAGGTGCAGACCGGGATGTATCGGACCGGACCCTTTCTTGCCGCCCACCACTTCAAGGTTGAACCCGACATGGTGGTCCTTGCCAAGGCGCTCAGCGGCGGTCTCGTGCCGTGCGGTGCTGTGCTGATGAGTGAGGCCGTGCATCGCCGCGTCTACAGCTCGCTGTCAAGGGCCTACATCCATGCCTCAACGTTCGGCGAGAACAATCTCGCCATGCGCGCGGGGCTGGCCACACTGGATGTCATGGAGAGCGAGAAACTCGGCCGGCGTGCGGAGGTGATGGGCGAGCGTCTCCGTCGTTCCCTCGCGACGTCGCTGTCGTCATTTGACATGGTGGAGTCGGTGCGCGGTCTGGGTCTGCTGAACGGGATCGTGTTCCGGCAACCACGCTCCGCAGGCATGCGCATCGCCTTCGAGGCCTTCCGCCATCTTCATCAGGGGATGTTCGGCCAGATGCTGGTCAGCGAACTGTTCCGTTCCGAGAACATCCTCACCCAGATGTGTGGCAACAACCACATGGTCCTGAAGGTGGCGCCGCCCCTCGTGCTCCGGGAGGACCAGATGCAGCGCTTCGTGGCGGCGGTCACCCGTGTGGTCGAGAAGGTGCACGCGCGCGAAGGCTTCTGGAAGCACGGCCTGTCCATGGTGAAGGGGGCAGTGGCCGTCTGAGCAGGGTCTGATGTCATCCTGGTGGGCGCCGGCTGCTTCGATCTCACATCGAGGTGCTCGCACGCCGGCGGTCGGCGCCCCGCCATCTCGGGGTCGGGTTCTCCTCCGGGTCCTCCGCGGCGCCGTCGGCCCGTATCGACGGCGACGTGGGCCGGTCGTCCCCCGCCCTCCCCCCGCCGCCGCGGCGTGCGAAGCACCGCGACGGCGGGCGGGTATCAAGCAGGAGTCATGAAGATCTTGCTTCTCGAGGACGACCCCGCCATCCAGCGCTTCCTGCAGAAGGCCCTCGTGGAGACCGGGTATCAGGTCGATCCGGTTCTCAGCGCCGAGGCGGCCCTGCCGGCTGCCCTGGAAGGGGAACACGATCTCCTGATCGTCGATCTCAACCTGCCCGGCATGGATGGCCTCGAGTTCATCGAGACATGTCGCTCTCACGGGGTCATTGCACCGGTGTTGATTCTCTCGGCCCGGCGCTCGGTGGATGAGCGCGTCCAGGGGCTGGAGACCGGCGGCGACGACTATCTGACCAAGCCGTTCTCGCTGGCCGAACTGCTGGCCCGGGTCCGGGCCCTCCTGCGGCGCGGCGCGCCGCCCCAGGTCGAGAGCACCCGGTTGCGCGTTGCCGATCTCGAGCTCGACCTCCTCCGGCACGAGGCTCGTCGTGGAGGGCATCTTCTGCAGCTCACAGCCAAGGAGTTCGCCCTCCTCGAGTACCTGTGCCGGAATCCCGGCCGCGTCGTGACTCGATCGATGATGCTCGATCACGTGTGGGGCATGGATTTCGACCCGGCCACGAACATCGTCGATGTTCATATTCACCGTCTGCGCAGCAAGATGGACGACGGCGGCGGTCGATCCCTGATCCGGACCCTGCGCGGCAGCGGTTATGTCCTTGACCCGGCGTAGGCGGCTGCGGGGCACCGCCGCGTGGCGCCTCTCGGTGCTGAGCACCGTCGCGTTCGCCGCGGGAACCGCCCTCGCCTTCTCCGTCGTCGATCTGGTCGTGGAGCAGGGCATCCTCGAGCGGAGCGATGACTGGCTGGTCGGAGAGATCGGCCTTCTGGCGCAGGTCGTCGAGACCACGCCGCTCGATGAGCGCTACGAGACGTTCGTCGAGGAGATCGCAGAGCTCGCCAGCCGGGAAGTGGCGCCCCCTCCTCCGGGTGTGGGCCCCGCCGGCCAGCCGGCGGTGTTCTTCCTGGCCACCGGTGCCGAGAATCAGACGGAGGTGTGGGTGGGCCCGGGGAGTGGGGAGTCGTTTGCCACCGTGCTGGTACCCGGCGAACGATACGACTCCCCGCGGTCGATCGGCGTGGCCGGATGGACGGATCCGTTCCGCGTGATGGGAGTGGCCCGCCCGGGAGGTGGCCGGGTCTATCTTGGCTATGTCGACTACAACGCGCTGGCCCTGCGGGCGCGCGTGAGAACGCGGTTCGTCGAGGCCTGGCTGGTCATGATCGTATTCGGGTTTCTCGTCTCCGGATTCTCGACCCGTCGCATTCTGCGCCGGATCGATCGCATCACCGACCTGGTGGCGCGGGCCGGAGGGAGCGGGCTCGACGAGCGGGTGCCTGTGGAGACACGTGATGACGAGATCGCCCGTCTGGCCACAACGTTCAATGGCATGCTCGACCGCGTGGAATCTTCCGTCGAACAGACGCGCACGGTCACGGACGAGGTCGCGCATGACCTGCGCAGTCCGCTGACGGCGATGCGTGGCAATCTGGAGATGGCCCTCACGGCGTCCGATCCGTCCCGCGTGGAGGAAGCGGCCGCCGGCGCCATCGACGGGGTCGACCGGCTGTTGAGGGTCATCAACGCGTCTCTTGATGTGGCCGAGGCGGAAGCCGGCGCCCTGCGCCTGGCGCGGCGGGATTTCGACCTGGGGGCCATGGCCGCGGCCATGGTCGAGTTCTATCGCCCCGCAGCCGAGGAACATGGTCTCCTGCTGACCGCGGACGTGGACCGACCGGCGATCGCGCCGGTGGATCCCAACCTGAGCCGGCGGGCGCTGGGCAATCTGCTCGACAACACCATCCAGCATCTGCCACGGGGGTGCAAGGTCAGGGTCGGTGTCCGGAACGACCGCGAGCGGGTCGTCCTGCGCGTCTGTGACAGCGGACCGGGATTCGCGGCCGAACAGAAGGTACATGCCTTCGAGCGGTTCTTTCGCCGACCGGGATCAACGGGACACGGGCTCGGTCTCGCGCTCGTGCGCGCGGTGGCCAGCGCCCACGGTGGCGAGGCGCTGATTCTCGACTCTCCCCTTGGCGGCGCGTGTATCGAGATGTCCCTGCCTCGGCGGTTGCTCGTGCCGTCGGTCTGACGCCGGCATCGCGCGGGGTGTACTCCGCAACATGACCGTCTTGTCATGCTGTCGTGAGCGGCCGTTCATGCGATCGCACTACGTTCTTCTCGGGGGATGTGACAACATGTCCGAGAGGGAGCAATCCCGAGCATGGGGACAGGAGGCCGGTGATGACAGGAAGGACTGGACGCGACGTCGTCGTCGTGGGCGGGGGGCCGGCCGGTCTGGCCGCGGCCATCGCCATACGCCTGACCGGTCGCGACGTGACCGTCGTCGAGCGGGACGCCCCCCCCATCGACCGGGTGTGCGGAGAGGGTCTGATGCCGGATGGGGTGCAGTGCCTGTCCCGCCTGGGCGTGACGATTCCTGCCTCGGCGGTGCACCGATTCTCGGGGATCCGTTACCTGCAGGACGGGATCGACGCAGTGGCGCGGTTCCGTCACGGACCCGGCCTGGGCATGAGGCGCTGGGTGTTGCACGGCGCGTTGACCCGGCGTGCCGAGCAAGTCGGTGTGAAGATGCTCTGGCGGACCTGCGTCCGGCGCGCCGGTCCGACCGGCGTGGAGACGGATGGTGGGTTCATTCCGGCACGGTGGGTCGTCGCCGCGGACGGAGGCGATTCACCGTTGCGTCGAAGTCTCGGGCTGGATCGTCCCCCGACCCACAGACGGTTCGGGCTCCGGACCCACTACGAGATCCGGCCATGGAACGATCTGGTCGAGGTTTACTGGGGCAACGGCTGCGAGATGTATGTGACGCCGGTGGCTCCATTCGAGGTCTGTGTGACCGCTCTCGCCGCCGAGCGCGGACTCACGTTCGACTCCGCCCTGGCCCGGTTCCCGCGTCTGGCCTGTCGCCTCGCAGGAGCCCGCCGCGCCGATCGCGTGCAGGGGGCGGGCACCGTGTTCCGGCGTCTCGACTCCGTGGTGACGTCTCATGTGGCCCTGCTCGGCGATGCGTCCGGCAGTGTCGATGCGATCACCGGAGATGGAGTCACCCTGGCCTTCCACCAGGCCGTGGCCCTGGCGAGTGCCCTCGCCGACGATGATCTGGCCGCGTATGGAGCAGCCCACCGGCGGATCATGCGCTTGCCGTTCCGGATGACCGCTCTCATGCTGGCCATCGACCGCCGGCCCTGGCTCCGCCGGCAGGTACTGCGCGGACTGGCGGCGGTGCCGGGCCTGTTCCGTGCACTGCTCACCATCCATACGCGAGATCTGGGTGTTCAGCAGCACGGCCCGGCGCTGCGCGAACTGAGCCACCCGAGGCCGCTCCCTGTCACCGTGGATTCAGGTCCGGCTGCCGCGCGAGCCTGGCGATGAGTCGGGCTCGACCATGGCCTTGCCTTGCCGTGGCCCTCATGGCAGCGCTGGCGGCCGGCGCGGCACCGGCCCATGCGGCACGACTTGTCCTCGATCCGGGCAAGACCGAGATCCGATTCTCGGTGGGCTCGACCTTTCACGAGGTCCATGGAGTCGTCGATCTGAGGAGCGGCGCCATCCGGTTCGATCCGGTGGCCGGCACGGCCGGCGGCCGGATCGTCGTCGATGCCACCAGCGCCACCACATCGAAGTCAGGTCCGGACAAGAAGATGCATCACGCGGTCCTGGAGACGAAACGCTTCCCGCAGATCGTCTTCGAGGCCGTGTCGTTCACCGGCCGTGTTCCCGAGAACGGGCCGGCGCACGTGAAGCTGCCGGGAGTGATCGAGATTCACGGCACCCGTCACGATCTGATCCTTGAAGCGGACATCATCGTGACAGACGGCACGTTGACCGGCACCGCCCGGTTCGAGGTTCCCTATGTCGCGTGGGGAATGAAGGACCCCAGTTCGTTCATCTTCCGGGCGAAGAAGATCGTCGAGGTCGAACTCGATATCGCCGGCCGGCTCGACCTCGATCCGGCGCCCCCGGGACCCTGACACCTGCCGCCGAGTCTGCTGACCGCAACAGGGGCCAGAGGACCGGTGACCGCCTCACCGGCTCTGGCCCCTCCTTGCCGCGGCTGCCGCCAGGTCAGCCGCACACTTGATGTTGCGGGTGGCCGGCCGCCGGCCGGGAGGCCGGCGCCAGGCTCCGTCCAGAGCGGAACGCCTCAGGAGAAGTGGGGGGTGTTCTCGAGGGTGAGTGCCGACAGGCCGGCTCGCGTAAGCACCAGGGGCCGTGAGTCGGGCTCGGGGAATCGGGGTGGGGTTGGCGAGCGCGCAGAAGGCTGCTCCGCCCGGACGGATGACGATTGAACCCCTGTCTTCTCTCCCATGGTGCATGGGAGAATTGTATCTCAGCATGTCGACATGCTTTATTCGCATTCCCGCGTCTTGCGACGCTCTGTCCGCGTGGCGGTTGGGAATGACTTCACATGCTCCGGATCTGGCAAGCAGGTTGCACGTCATTGGTGGGCCGGTTGACGCCGGAGAGGATGGACGGCGGGGGACGCGGCCGTGCGCATGGATTCGGCTCCGGGATGATGTCCTCGGCGAGACGTCGTCGCCGGTGCGGCGATGGCCGGGGCGCGATCGCCCGTGCGTCCCTCGCCAGGGGCACCGTGTGACAAGATGGTCTGACTGGACATCGGAGGAGATCGATGGCACGGATCACGGCGAACCGTTTCTGCCGCATGGAACGGGGTCGATGAGGGCCCGGGTTGACGGATCCGGCACGGGTGATGCGTCGAGCCTGCCGCCCGGTGCCGTTGCCCTTCTCGGTATCGCCTTCGACGAGAACTCCTCCTTCTCGAGAGGTCCCGCGGCGGCACCGGCGGCGGTGAGAGCCGTCCTGCATTCACCGGCAGGAAATGGCTGCAGCGAGAGCGGGATCGACCTGCTTGACGACGGTCGATTCGTCGACGTCGGCGATCTCGCCAGGCCACAGCCGGCGAGACAGGCCGCGCGGGTTGCGGTACCCGAAGACCCGGGCGCCACGGGGCCGGGGGTGGCCGACCCCGATCCCGGTGAGGTGGCGGCGTTCTTCGAGCAGGTTCGCGCCACCGTCGGCAATCTCCTCGAGCAGGGTGCCCGGGTTCTCACCCTGGGAGGAGATCACTCCATCTCCTATCCCATCCTGCAGGCGTATGCGCGGATTCGCGGCCCTGTGGAGGTCGTGCATGTCGATGCGCACCCGGATCTGTACGATCGCCTCGACGGCAATCGGTTCTCTCACGGCGCTCCATTCGCGCGCATCATGGAGGACCATCTCGCCTCGCGCCTCGTGCAGGTCGGCATCCGGGCCGGCACCGAGGAGCAGAGCCGGCGAGCGTCTCGCTTCGGTGTCGAGACCATTCCCATGGCCAGGTGGCGACCGGGCGTGTCTCTCGGCCTGACGGGTCCGGTCTATCTGTCCGTTGACATCGACGGCCTCGATCCGGCTCATGCCCCGGGTGTCTCCCATCCCGAGCCCGGAGGGCTCTCCACGCGCGATCTCCTCGGCCTCATCCAGGGCCTCAGGGTACCGCTGATCGGCGCGGACATCGTGGAGATCAATCCCCGGCGGGATCCGGCGGGATTGACCGCGGCGGTGGGGGCCAAGCTGGTGAAGGAGATCGCCGCCGCCATGCTGGCCGGCTGAAGTTCGTCCCGCGTCCTCCAACCATCCGGGATCGTGCCGCGTTCTAGACCCAAAACAAGCGTGTTCGGCGATGGGTGGATGAAGGTGCGGGACGTTGGTCAAGAGCGCACAGTTCCTCTCGCGGCGCGGTCTGCGCCCTGTTGTCGTTTGATTGTCGGTGTATCAAGTTCGTCGCTCCTTGGTTTCTAGTCGCCGTTCTTACCTGCCGGGCCTCGCTATCCCGGTGTTGTTGGTGCAGGGTTCAGCGACGCAGCTGTCCATGGAGCTGGTCGACGCCACGGACGAACACGTGTTGCCACGAGTTCCAGGACAGCAGGCGAAAGACGATCCGCCGTCCGGTTCTCACGACCTGTGCCGGCACACGCATGATGGTGTTGAGGAACGACTTGAACTCCATCCGCAGGAGAGCGCACTTGTCCTTGCGATGC
>JBHHZI010000079.1:0-14453 GCA_046757965.1 Acidobacteriota bacterium
CTGCTGTTCGGCCCGGGATCGATCCTCGATGCTCACGGTGCCGGAGAGAAGATCGCCAAGGCGGACATCCTGGAGGCGGTCGTCACCTACCGGGATCTGGTCCCGAAACTGCTGGGCATGGAAGAGGTATCCTGAAGGCGATCGTCGACGGCCGGATCACCAACGACGCTGTGCCCGGGCCGACACGTTTCTCCCGATGAGATGACACCGATGCCTGCTTCCACGCCTCTGTTCCTGGTGCTGACGGGTCTGGCCGCCGGCATCGCCATGTGCCTGTCCCTCGTTCCGGCGTCGGTGACCGGCGCGGGATATGCCCGCACCATGGGCCGGGTGGCTCTCGGGTCCCTGGTCGCCGCGCTGGCGTATGACCTGTGGTTTCGTCTGGGAGACACGCCGCGCCCGGGTCTGGACGGCGTGGCCGGAACGATCGCCGGTGCGGCGGAGCTGGCGGCGGCCGCGGGCTGGCTCGTCTTCCTGCGTCGCCTGGTGCGCGACCCGGCCCCGGGTCGCTCCCTGCCCCTGTTCGTGGCGGCCGTCTCCGGTGCGGGCGGGGGCCTGGCGGCGACCCTCGTGTTGCCGGCGGGCAGCTCCGGTCTGCTGAATGCTCTCGCCGCGGTCGCCGCCGTGTCCGGCGCCGCCGTGCTGGGCACGGCGATGTCGGCCATGCTCCTGGGCCACTTCTACCTGGTGGTGCCCGGTCTCTCCATCGACCCGTTCATGCTCCTCAGCCGTGTGTTCGTGGCCATCGTGCTCGTCCGTGTCCTGCTCGATGGCCTGGCCATGGTGGTCGTGGGCCCGGCGGCCGTCTGGCCGGCGGCTGACCCGGCGGCGATGGATCCCATCGGTGTGTTGCTCGTTGCCATCATCCCCCTGCTCATGCGTGTCCTGTTCGGGCTGGCCGGCGCCCTGGTGCTGGGCATCATGACCGTCAAGACCGTCGAGCTGCACGCCACCCAGTCCGCCACCGGCATCCTCTATGCCGCGGTGGTCTTCGTTCTCATCGGCGAGTTCTCCGCCGCGCACCTGCTGGTGTCCGGCGGCCTGCCCCTGTGACACGGGAGGCGTCGATGCCGGCATCCTCCATGGAAGTGACCGCCGGCTGTCCCCTGTGTCAGCGGGAAGCCGATCTGAAGGTTGCCGGCGACGGCCGGCCGGTGATCTGCCCTCACTGTCAGCAGGAGGTCCTCATCCAGCTGGGCGACATCTTCTTCGCCAAGGGCACCATCGATCGGTGCGTCATCTGCGGAGAGACTCATCTGTATCGCCAGCGGGACTTCAGCCAGCGGGCCGGCTGCGCCATCCTCGGGCTGGGGGCCATCGGCGGGCTGGCCCTGGGGATCGCCTTCGGCATCTGGTGGCTGTGGGGAGTCCTGCTGGTGATCGCGCTGCTCGACGCCGTCCTCTACCGGCTCATCCCGGACGTCATCATCTGTTACCGGTGCAAGGCTCACTACCGCAAGATGACGGACAATCCCGACGTGGGGCCGTTCGATCTCCAGCTTGCCGATGCCATCGAGGGGCGCATGGGGGGCGGTCTCGCGCCGCCGGAGGATCTCTCCTGACGGGCCGGCGAGCCGGCCAACTCGTCGATCCGGTGCATCGCCGGAAACTCCTGTCAGACGAAGGTTTGCGCGCCATGCGGGTTCCTTGACACCGCCCGGCGGCGGTCGATACCATCGCGCTCCCATGGCCCTCAAGCTGGACACCTCAGGGCGCCTGTCGACCCTCGAGAAGATGTATCTGCCCCAGATTCTCCAGGGGTTGTGGATCACCTTCAAGCACATCTTCCGTCGCAAGGTGACGCTGCAGTATCCCGAGGAGAAGACGACCCGGGGCGCCCACTACCGGGGGATTCCGGTCCTGGTGAAAGATCCCGAGGGGCGGGCCAAGTGCGTGGCCTGTTACCTGTGCGAGTTCGTCTGTCCGCCGCTGGCCATCGAGATCCACGCCGGGGAGCTGCCGGCGGACAACAATGTCGAGAAGTATCCGGAGACGTTCCAGATCAACATGCTGCGCTGCATCATGTGCGGGCTGTGCGAGGAGGTCTGCCCCGAGGACGCCATCTTCCTGTCCGGTCACTACGAGCTGGCGGGACAGAGCCGGGAAGAGATGATCTACGACAAGGACCGCCTCCTCGAGCTGGGTGGCGTGCGGCCCGATCCGATCCGGAAATGGGCGCACAAGTAGTGGCCGCGCCATCGAGAGTTTCCGGATGATCCTGAACAAGATCTTTCGCTTCGAGGCGGCCCATCGCCTGCCGTACCACCAGGGCATCTGCCGGCGCGAGCACGGCCATTCGTACCGCCTGCGCGTCTCGGTGGAGGTGGACGTCGATCCGGCAACCGGCATGGGATGTGACTTTGCGGAGCTCGATTCGGCCGTTGCCGGCAACGTGATTGCCCGCGCGGATCACCAGAACCTGAACGATTTCCTGGAGAACCCGACGGCGGAGAATATCTGCCTCTGGGCCTGGGAACTCCTCGCCGGGACCGTGCCGGGGCGGCTGGTGGAGATCGAGCTGCACGAGACCGGCGACAGCTCGTGTGTGTATCGCGGTCCCGATCCGATGGTGAACTGAGATGGCGCCTGCCCTGGTGACCCTGCTGCTGCTGTCGTGGGTCGGACTGACGGCCGTGGTCGGCATGGGATATGCCGGGCACTGGGGGCTCATGGACCCGGCGCGGCATGTGACCATGGCCATCCCGGCATTTCTTCTCGGCACCCTCGCCCATGCCATGACCATGTTCTACTTCATCGGCACCGGCAAGGTCGTCAAGGAAGCGGTGGCCGAGGCCGGACTGACCGGCGACTGGGTGGAGCGCACGAAGGAGTTCAAGCAGCGCACCTTTCCCGCCGCCATGTGGGCCATCGGCCTGATCATGGCGACGGCGATCATCGGCGGTGCCGTGGACACGGGTCGAGTTCCGGACTGGATCCACGGCGTGCTGGGCCTGGCGACCATCGTCATGGTGGGCCGGGCGGCGGTCTTCGAGATCGTCTGCATCTCCGCCAATCTGCAGCTCATGGACCGGCTCGATGGCGAGCTTGCCGCACGCGAAGAGGCGAAGGAGCCGGCGTGACGCGCCGCCTGTTCACCGTCGGTGAGGTCAACGCGCTGCTCCCGGCACTGGCGGCGGCCATGGACCAGGTGACGGCCGGTACCCGCCGCCTCGAGGAACTGTCGGACGATATCTTCGAGGAGGGCCGGCCCCTTCCCGACACGCCGGTGCCGCCGGAGTACGTGGTGACGATGCTGTCCCTGCAGGACGGCGTCGATTCGATCCAGAAGATGGGCGGTGAGGTGAAGGACACCCGGCAGGGGCTGGTCGATTTTCGCTCGCTGAAGGACGGCCGGGAGGTCTATCTGTGCTGGGTGGCCGGCGAGGAGCACGTCGGGTTCTGGCACGAGATGCACGCCGGGTTCGCGGGCCGCACCGCCATCACCGACCACGGTGAGTTCAGGGGCGAGGACCCGAGCTGAGGAGCGGCGCGCGGACCCTGTCATGAGCCTCGTCGACGTGAACGCCGATCCGGTCCGCCGCTGCCTGCAGGCCTGTGAGGAAAACGGCCTGGGACCCTTCATGTCGCAGGTGGCCGCGTCGGACACGCCATTCGCATTGCAGGGTGACTGGCCGTCGCTGGATCTGATCTGCCGCAACGAGGTGCGGGGACGGCCGAACCGGGCCGGGATGAGAATCGCGATGCACGGTGAGGGAACCATGGCCCTGCTGTTCTACAGGTCCAGCTCCTCCCCCGGGTCCGGCGACCGGTTCGGCTACGGGGGGCTGGCGGTGAGAACCTCCCGGCTGCGTCCGGGGCAGACGGCGACCTGGATCGAGTACCTGGCGTCGGGGTTCGACGTCCGCCGCGTGCCCCGGGGCCTGCAACCCCAGTTCCAGTTCCCGGTCCCGGATTGACGTGAACCCTCGTCTCGGCGGCAGGGTCGCGCTGGTCACCGGAGGGGGGCGTGGCATCGGTCGCGCCACGGCGCGCCGCCTCGCCGGCGACGGCGCACGGGTCCTGGTCATGGGTCGCTCGGCCGCCGCGCTGGAGGAGACCGTCGCCGTGGTGCGGGCGGCGGGCGGGGAGGCGGAACTGTTCGCCGGTGATGTGTCGGATGCGGCCGCGGCGGACGCTGCGGTGGCGCGCTGCACCGCGACATGGGGCGGTCTGGACATCCTCGTCAACAACGCGGGGGTGGCCGGGGACGGCAATGTGGTCGATGTCTCGCCGGCAGCGTGGCGGCAGGTCATCGAGGTGAATCTCACCGGCACCTACCTGATGAGCCGGGCGGCGATCCCGGTGCTCGGCCGGCGCGGCGGCGGGGCCATCGTCAACAACGCCTCGACACTCGGCCTGGTGGGACTGCGCGGGGCGGCGGCCTACTGCGCGTCGAAGGGCGGTGTGGTGCAACTGACGCGGGCCATGGCGCTGGACCATGCCGCCGACAACATCCGGGTGAACGCGGTCTGCCCCGGTGTCATCGACACAGACATGCCCCGGCGGCATGGCGACATCGAACCCGGCGCCGACGCTCTGAACCGCCGTCTCGGTGGTGTCCACCCGCTGGGGCGGGTGGGCACGCCCGATGAGGTGGCCGCCCTGATCGCCTTTCTGGTCAGCGACGAGGCCGCCTTCATCACCGGCGTGGCCTACCCGGTGGACGGTGGCCTGACGGCGGTCTGAGTCGCCGGGGGGTCCGGAAGAAGAATGATATGATGCTCTTCTTTCCCGCGGCAGAACACCCAGGAGCCAGAAGATGAAGAACCGGGTGATGGATGCCCTGCGCACGGTGAACGATCCCGAGCTGGGCAAGGATCTCGTGACTCTGGGCATGATCGAGAACCTCGTGGTGGAGGACGCCACAGTGCGTCTGACCATCAATCTGACCACGCCGGCCTGCCCTCTGAAGGACCGCATCGAGTCCGATGTGCGCGCGGCGGTGCTGGCCATCGACGGCATCGAGGACCTGGCCATCGAATGGGGAGCGCAGGTCCGCAGCTCGATGGCCGGCGGCGAGCAGCTCATTCCCGGCGTGCGCAACACGATCCTGGTCGGCTCGGGAAAGGGTGGCGTGGGCAAGTCGACGGTGGCCGCGAATCTGGCCCTGTCGCTGACCGCCGATGGCGCCTCGGTCGGCCTGCTCGACGCGGACATCTACGGCCCGAATCAGCCCACCATGCTCGGTGTCAGCGGTCAGCCGACCGGACGGGACAAGTTGATCGACCCGTTCGTGGGCCCTCTGGGCCTGAAGCTGATCTCCATCGGCTTCTTCCTGAAGCCCGACGAGCCGGTGATCTGGCGCGGCCCGATGCTGCACGGGGCCATTCGCCAGTTCCTGGCCGACGTGGCGTGGGGCGACCTCGACTACCTGGTCATCGACCTGCCTCCCGGCACCGGGGACATCCAGCTCACGCTCTCCCAGATCATCCCGGTCACCGGGGCGGTGCTGGTGACGACGCCCCAGGCGGTGGCGCTGGAGGACATGAAGAAGGCGGCGCTGGCGATGAACCGCGTCAACATCCCGGTCCTGGGTGTGGTGGAGAACATGTCCGGATACACCTGCGCCGGCTGCGGCGAGACCGAGTACCTGTTCGGGCGCGGCGGCGGAAAGAGCGCGGCCGACGACTTCGAGGTGCCGTTTCTCGGCGAGATCCCCATCGACCCGCGGGTGATGGTGGGCGGTGATGCCGGCAAGCCGGTGGTGGTGCACGAGCCGGACAGCCCGGCGGCGCAGGCCCTCAAGAAGGTGGCCCGGGCCGTCGCCGGCCAGGTCTCGGTGCGGGCGTTCGCCCGGCAGGGCGCGGCGCCCTCCCCACCGCGGATGCCCGAACCGATCGGCAGCCGCTGAGGACGATCGCGGCGCCACGCGAACCGGTCATTCCGGACGGTGATTCGAGGCGTGGTAGGACGACCGCACCAGGGGACCGGACTCCACGTGCCAGAACCCCATCTCGCGCCCGGCCCGGGCCAGGTCGGCGAACTCGTCCGGGTGAGCGTAGCGGGCGACGGCCAGCTGGTCCGCGGAGGGCTGGAGATACTGTCCGATGGTCAGGATATCGACGTCCTGCTGCCGGATGTCCCGCATGGTCGCCAGCACCTCGTCCGTGGTCTCTCCCAGGCCCAGCATCAGGTTGGATTTGGTCTTCAGCCCGGGAAGGCGCGACCGGGTGCCGGCGGCATGGGCCAGCACCGCCAGGGAGTGGTCGTAGTCGGACCCGGGCCGGGCGGTGCGGTAGAGGCGGGGAATGGTCTCGACGTTGTGGGCGAAGATGTCGGGCCGGGCAGCCATCACCGTGTCGAGCGCGTCCGGCTTGCCCTTGAAGTCCGGCACGAGAACCTCGATGCGTGTGCCGGGACTTACGGCGCGCACCGCAGAGATCACGTTGGCCCAGTGACCGGCCCCACCGTCGGGCAGGTCGTCGCGATCGACCGAGGTCAGCACGGCGTGACGCAGACCCATCCGGGCGATGGCCGTGGCCACCCGGCCCGGCTCTCCCGCATCCACCGCCGTGGGCAGACCGGAACCGACCGAGCAGAAGCCGCAGCGCCGCGTGCAGATGTCCCCCAGGATCATCAGGGTGGCGGTCCGCTCGTTCCAGCACTCGTGGATGTTGGGACAGCGAGCCTCCTCGCAGACCGTGTTGAGCGACAGATCGTGGACGGTGCGGGACACATCGCGATAGTCGGGGCCGGTGCGCAGGCGGATGCGCAGCCAGGGTGGCTTGCCGGACCTGGAGAGGGCTCTCATCATCTCACCGGGCCCGATCGTACCATCCGCCGGTCGTAGACCTCGCCGAAGTGGCGGGCGAGGCCTGCTGCGACATCGGGCAGGGGAGTCTCCCGGCCCAGCAGTCGCGCCAGCGACGTGACGCCCCGGTTGGTGATGCCGCACGGCACGATCAGATCGAAGTACGACAGGTCCGTCGACACGTTGAACGCGAAGCCATGGGAGGTGACCCAGCGGCTGATCCGGACACCGATGGCGGCGAGCTTCTCCCGGCCGACCCAGATCCCGGTGAGCCCTTCGACACGGGTGGCATCGACGCCGTGGTCGGCGGCCGTGCGAATGAGGACCTCCTCCAGATCGCGGACATAGCGGTGCACATCGCGTCGGTCCGGTTTCAGATCGAGGATCGGATAGCCGACCACCTGGCCCGGCCCGTGGTACGTGACGTCACCGCCCCGGCCGGTGGCAAAGACCGTCACGCCGCGGGCGGTCAGCGCGGCGCGATCGTGCAGCAGGTTGGCCGGGTTCGCGCCTCGACCGAGGGTGATCACCGGCGGGTGCTCGAGGAGCGCCAGCGCATCCTCCACGGCCGCCTGCTGCCTGGCCACGACGCGTGCCTTCTGCCAGGCGAGTCCATCCTCGTAGCTGACCCGCCCGCGCCAGGACCACTCGCAGGTCCGGCAGGGGGCGCCGGGGTCAGACACGAGTGGCCCCGCCGCCGGCCGCTGCCGGCTGATGCAGATCGAGCAGGCGCCGGCCCGCGCGTGTGAGCAGGCTCAGGTCGATGAGCGTGTGGGCGACGATGCCCGGCAGCAGGCTGCCCCCGAGGAGATACGGCACCGCCAGGACGACGCCGGAGACACCGGCGCGCAGCACGCCGAAGGTGTCCTGATAGGCGTGCCCGGCGCCGAAGATGGCGGCCACGATCACCGCCGCCAGCCAGCCTGCCGGCGCAGACTCCACCGGGAGCACGGCGGCCAGGCCCGGCAGCGCGACACCCCGGTAGATGAACTCCTCCGTGATGCCCGCGGTGACGGCAACCCCGGCAAACCAGCGACGCTCATCGGCGGAGCGGGGCAGCAGGTGCGCCAGACAGCGGCTCTCCGGCCGCGATGCGGCGCGGCGCAGGTGGGCCACGAGCGCCAGGCCGGCTCCCAGCACCGCGACGGTGGCGGCGGTGGCCCCGGCCAGTGCCGGTGCGGGCGGCATCGTCAGCCCGGCGCGCGCCGGCGTGAGGGTCGGATCGACGAGCAGGACCACCAGGCCCAGACCGGCCAGCAACCAGGCCGACGAGATCGATGCCCGGTACAGCACCGGGCGGGGATAGGCGAGGAGCTGGTCGCCGCCGGCGGTGCGCCACGCGATCAGCGGCACCACCGCCAGGACCAGGACGAGGTAGAGGGCGAGCAGGATCCCCACGGTGCCGGGTGCCCCGTCCCTCAGCTCAGGTCGGAGAACCGGGCCTGCTGCAGGCGCTGCTTGAAGTCCGCCATGAACTGGTCCGCCACCGCACCGTCGATGAGACGGTGATCGAAGCCGAGCACGAAGGTGCACATGGTGCGGATGGCGATGGCGTCGTGGACCACCACCGCCCGCTTCTCGATGGCGCCGACGCCGAGGATGGCCACCGTCGGCGGTGGAATGATGGGTGTGCCGAAGCGACCGCCGTATCCCCCGGGGTTGGTGATGGAGAAGGTGTTGCCGGTCACCTCGTCCGGCGAGAGTTGCTTGCTGCGGGCCCGGGTGGCCAGGTCCACCGTGGCCCGGGTCAGGCCGAGGAGGGACAGGTTGTCGGCGCCCTTGATGACCGGCACGATCAACCCCCAGTCGAGGGCCACGGCGATACCCAGGTTGATATCCCGGTGATAGACGATGTCATCGCCATCGATGGAGGCGTTGAGGATCGGAAAGCGCTTCAACGATTCGATGGCCGCCCGCTGGATGAACGGCAACCAGGTCAGCTTGACGCCCTCCCTCTCCTGCCAGGCCTGTCGGTGTGCGGCGCGGAGCTTGCCGATCTCGGACAGGTCGACATCGAAGACGGTGTGCACGTGGGCGGCGATGCGCTTCGCCTCCACCATCCGTTCGGCGATCTTGCGGCGCATGACGCTCATCGGCTCCCGCAGTTCGCCGGCACCGCCGAAATCGCGCGGTGTCGGTCCGGCAACGACCCCGGAGGAAACGGGTGCCGCCGTCGCGGCAGGCGCGGCGTCCCGGGTCGCCAGGTGCGCCAGGATGTCCTTCTTGGTCACGCGACCGGAGATGCCCGTGCCTTTCACCTGGGACAGATCCACGCCGGACTCGGCCGCGATCCGGCGCACCACCGGCGAGGAACGGATGCGACGCAGCTCGTCCACCCCGGCCGGAGCCGGCGCGGCTGCCGGCGCCGCGGTCGGGCTCCCGGCTGTGGCGACGGGCGCGGTTGCCGGTGCGTCTGCCGCCGGCGCGGTGGTGGCGGTCGCGACGGTTGCATCAGGCGCGGCCGTGGTGGCCGCCTGCTGCTCCTTCGCCGGTTTCTCACCTGCTTCCCCAATGAGGGCCACCTCCTTGTTGACCTCCACCGTGTCGCCTTCCTGGGCGAGGATCGCGAGCAGCGCACCACTGGCCGGCGACGGGATCTCGGCGTCGACCTTGTCGGTGGAGATCTCGAAGAGCGGTTCGTCTCGCTCCACGGTCTCACCCACCTTCTTCAACCACTTGGTGATCGTTCCCTCGGCAATCGATTCGCCCATCTGGGGCATGATGACCTTCGTCGGCATGGTGCGTCCTCTCGCGTCTCTCTAGTAATCGAGCAGCCGGTGGCTTGCCGCCAGAACCTTGTCCACGTTGGGAAGGAAGAACTCCTCCAGGGGCGGACTGTAGGGGACCGGGGTATCCGGTGAGGTGACCCGCACCAGCGGGCCGTCCAGGTAGTCGAAGGCGTCCTCGGCGATCAGGGCGGCCAGCTCGCCGCCGAGCCCGCCGGTCCTGGTGGCCTCGTGCAGGAGAATGACCTTGCCGGTTCTGGCCGCCGTCGCGAGGATCGCCTCGCGGTCCAGCGGCACCAGGGTGCGCAGGTCCAGCACGTCGGTGCCGACGCCGTCGAGCTCCAGTGTCTCCGCGGCGGCCAGGGCGGTGTGCACCATGGCGCCGTAGGTGATGATCGACAGGTCGGTGCCGGTCCTGCGCAGCTTCGCCTCGCCGATCGGCACGATGTAATCGTCCGCGGGCAGTTCCTCCTTGATGCGCCGGTAGAGGAACTTGTGCTCGAAGTAGAGCACCGGGTCGGGGTCGCGGATGGCCGCCTTGATCAAACCCTTGGCATCGTACGCGGTGGCCGGCTGGACGATCTTCAGGCCCGGCGTGTGGGCGAAGTAGGACTCCACGTTACCGGAGTGAAACGGCCCGGCGTGCACGCCGCCGCCCGACGGGCCGCGGATCACCAGCGGCACACCCACGCCGGTCCGGTAGCGGCTCTTGGCCGCGAAGTTGGTGATCATGTTGAACGCGCAGGCGATGAAGTCGATGAACTGCATCTCCGCCACCGGGCGCAGGCCCATCATTGAGGCGCCGATGGCCGCCCCGACGATGGCCGATTCCGCGATGGGAGTGTCCAGCACCCGGCTCTCGCCGAACTTGTCGAGCATCCCGCGGGTGACCTTGAAGGCGCCGCCGTAGGCTCCGACATCCTCGCCGAGGATGAACACGCGCTCGTCGTCTTCCATCTCCTCCCAGAGTCCCTGCCGGATCGCCTCGAGGTAGGTGGTTTCGGACATCGTCAGCTCCCGGCGGTGACACCGGTGAGGGCCTCGGGCCCGGCCGGCATCGGACTGTTCTCGGCGAACGATACGGCATCGTCGATGGTGCGTGTGATCTCGGGTTCCAGCGCCGCCAGATCGGCCTCCGTGACATGCCCGCCATCGATGAGCAGGCGCCGGTACCGCAGGAGCGGATCCCTTTCCCGACCCTCGGCAAGGAACGCCTCCGGCACGTAGGAGGCGTCGTCGTGTTCCGCGTGCCCCACCATGCGGTAGGTCTTGGCCTCGATGAGCGTGGGCCCCTCGCCGGCCCGGGCCCGTGCCGCGGCCCGGCGGGTGGCGTCGTGGACGGCCAGCACGTCATTGCCGTCGACGATGACGCCTGGAATGCCGTACGCGGCGGCCTTGTCGGCCAGGTCGGTCAGGGCGGTCTGCCGGGAGGTCGGCGTGGAATAGGCGTAGCCGTTGCTCTCCACGATGAGGATGAACGGTGCCCGTGTCACGGCGGCGAAGTTCAGGCCTTCGTGGAAATCGCCGGTGGAGGTGGCGCCGTCGCCGACGTAGGTCAGGGTGACCAGCTTCTTCCCCTGCATCCGTCCGGCGAGTCCCATCCCGGCGACCACCGAGACGAGTGTGGCGAGCTGCGAGATCGGGCCGATGAAGCCGCGCTCGGGCGACCCGAAGTGGACGACGTTGTCCTTCCCTCCGGTCGGGCTGTTCGCCCGGGCCATGTATTGCGCGAAGATCTCGCGTGGCTCGGCTCCGAACACGAGGATGGCGCCGAGGTTGCGGATCATGGGGGCCAGGATGTCCCCCTGGCTCCGGTCCAGGGCGCAGGCCGAGCCCACCGAGATCCCTTCCTGCCCCAGGGAGCGGAACAGCCCGCCGACGATCTTGCCCTGCCGGTACAGATTGCGCAGCCGCTCCTCGATCCATCGATTCAGGACCAGATAGCGCCAGATCGCGACGAGGCGGTCGCGCCCGAGCTCGCGGGCGAGAGCGTCAGATGTGGATGGGGTTGCCGTGGACACCGTGGGCCGCCTCGCCGATTCCCTCGGCCAGCGTCGGGTGAGCATGGATGGTGCGCGCCAGTTCCTCGCTGGTGGTCTCCAGCGTCAGCGCGGCGCAGGCCTCGGCGATCAGCTCGCTCGCCCGGGGCCCGACGATGTGCACACCCAGGACCTCGTCATGGTGGGCCTCGGCGACGATCTTGACGAAGCCGTCGGTCTCGCCGGAGATGCGGGCCCGGGCGTTGGGGGACATGGGGAACTTGCCGACGCGCACCTCGTGGCCCTGCTGTCTCGCCGTCGCCTCATCGAGACCCACGCTGGCGACCTCGGGATCACAGTAGGTGACCGAGGGCACCCGGTCGTAGTTCAGGGGCCGCGTGGGCACGCCCGCCACGGTCTCGGCCGCCACGATGCCCTCGGCGGATGCGACGTGAGCCAGCATCGGGTGGGCGCGCCCGGGCAACCGGACGATGTCGCCGATGGCGAAGATGTTCCTCACGTTCGTGCGCATCGTCTCATCCACGTCGATGAAGCCGTCGGTGGAGGTCACGCCGGCCGAGGCCAGACCGAGATCGCCCGTGACCGGCGACCGGCCCACGGCCACCAGCATCAGCTCCGCCTCCAGGGAGACGGCCTCGCCGCCGTCCTCGGGCACCACGCGTGCCGTGACCTGCTTTCCGGCGGCGTCCACGGCCTCGACCCTGGCGCCGGTGCGGACGGTGATCTTGCGCTTGCGAAAGGCGCGCGCGATCTCCTTGCCGACCTCCGCATCTTCCAGTGGCAGTGCCCGGGGCAGCATCTCGACCACCGTGCAGGAGGTTCCGAAGCGCGCATAGATCGAGGCGAATTCCATGCCGATGGCGCCGGCCCCCAGGATGAGGAGCGACGCGGGGACCCGTTGCAGCTCTAGCAGATCGTTCGAGTCGAGGATCTTCTCGCTGTCCCCCCGGATGTGCGGCAGGCCGCGGGGTCGGGAGCCGGTGGCCAGGATGATGTGGGCGGTGGTGAGCGAGGTGCGCTTGCCGTTGGCGTCGGTGACGGTGACCCGGCCGGGTCCGTCGAGCTTGCCGGCGCCGGTGAAGACCGTGATCTTGTTCTTCTTCATGAGGAAGTTCAGGCCCCGGGCCTGGCCGTCGACGACGGTCTGCTTGCGTTTCTGGATCGCGGGCCAGTCGAATCCGACGTCGCCGGCCGTGATGCCGAACTCGCCACAGCGGCGCGTCATCTCGAACACGTGGGCGGCCTCCAGCAGAGCCTTGGTCGGGATGCAGCCGACATGCAGACAGGTGCCTCCGAGAGCCGGCGCCTTCTCGACCAGGGCCACCGTCTGGCCGAGCTGCGCGGCCCGGATGGCGGCGACGTAACCGCCCGGGCCGCTGCCGACCACGGTCAGGTCGAACGATCGCGTCTGGTCTGCCACGGCGGTCTCCTTGCTCGGTCCGGCGGGTACTCCCTGACCCGTGCGGATCCGGCGCCAGCGGCCGGCGCGAGGGCGAGGGCAACGGTCGATGAAGGGCGGAATTATAACACCTGGCGTCGTTTGTCGGGACCGGATCGACCGGGCCCGGGCCGCAAAGCGGGGGATGCGCGCCGATTCTTGACGCTCTCAAAACGGCTCTGCTAGCATCCGGGGTCTCTGGCAGGAACTGGGGCTGTGGCGCAGCTGGGAGCGCGCTTGAATGGCATTCAAGAGGTCACGGGTTCGATCCCCGTCAGCTCCACCAGACACGGCCCGCAGCGGTTGTGACGGGTGGTCGTGAAGCAGACGCTGCCCGGTGGCGGACCTGCCGCCTGAGTCGATTCTCACCTGGTACGGAGCAATTCGCCATGAAGATCTGTGTGTGTGTGAAGCAGGTTCCGGACTCCGACGCGACGCTGACTCCCCGTCCCGACGGGGTCGGCATCGTCGAGACCGGGATCACCTTCGAGCTGAATCCGTACGACCGGTATGCCCTGGAGGAGGCCCTGAAGATCAAGGACGCGGATGGGTCCGAGGTGGTGGCCGTCGGTCTCGGGCCGGCGCGGGCCGCGCAGGCGCTCAAGACCTGCCTGGCGACCGGGGCCGATCGCGCCATCCATCTCGCCGATGCCGCCTTTCTCGACGGAGATCCGTGGTCCAATGCCACCGCCCTGGCGGCGGCCATCCGGCCGGAGAACGCGGACCTTGTCCTCTGTGGCCTGCTGGCCGACGATGACAACCAGACCCAGACGCCGGTCATCCTGGCGGAGCGGCTCGACATGCCGCATGCGACCGGGGTGATGCAACTGGAGGTCACGGACGGGGCGCTGCGCGTCGAACGTGAGATGGAAGGGGACCGCCGGGAGGTCGTGGACCTGCCGCTGCCGGCCGTGGTGAGCACCCAGACCGGCATCAACGAGCCGCGCTATGCCTCCATCAAGGGGATCATGGCGGCCAAGAAGAAGGAGTTGCGCGTGGTCGCGCCCGCCGATCTCGGACTCGATCCCGGTTCGGTGGGACAGGCCGGCGCGAAGATCCGGTTCGTCGACCTGTCCGTGCCGGCCAAGACCTCCGAGTGCGAGTTCGTCTCCGGGTCGGTGAGCGAGATCGCCGCCGATCTGGTGAAGCGGATCCATGAGAACACGGGCGTGATCTGACACCAAGAGAGGATGCCACGACGATGAACGGAAAGATCCTGGCTGTGATCGAGACGGATGAGGGACGGGTGCGCGAGAGTTCCTTCGAGGTGGTGGAACTGGCCCGTCATCTTGCCGCCGACGGCGACGGGAGTGTCTGTGCGGCCGTGCTGGGCGCCGACCCGGCCGGGGCGGCGGCCGAGGTGGCCCGGCGCGGGGCGGAGAAGGTGTACGCCGTCCAGGATCCGCTGCTGGCGCACTACACCGCCGACGGTCACACCGCGGCGCTGGCGGCCCTGATGGCTGGCCAGCGGATCGGGACCGTGCTGTTCGCCCATACGCCGACCGGGTGGGATGTGGCGCCGCGTCTCGCTGCCCGTC
>JBHHZI010000080.1:0-14390 GCA_046757965.1 Acidobacteriota bacterium
TCATCGACCAGGGTGACTACACCAGAGCGGAGGAGCATTTAGTTCGGTCCCGCGAAGGTTTTATGCGGACTGACCAGAAACGTGAGCTCGCGACTAGCCTGGCACTCCAGGGCACGATCTATCGTCTCGTTGGGGACGCGACAGCAGCCCGTTTCTGGTGCGAGCGCGCGGTCGAACTAATGCGCAAGACGGAGGACGGCCTTTACACAGCGATGTGTCTTACTCACCTCGCAGGTGCCAACCAGGAATCGGACCGCGGTCAGGAAGCGGTCGACCAGCTTGTCGAGGCCCGCTCACTGGCCCAGGGTGTCGGCGCCATCGATACGGCCCACTCAGCCACCATCGCACTTGCGCGCTGTCTGCTGGAACTAGAACGAACTGATGATGTGCTTCCCTTGTTGGATGACCTGTTTCACCGGGCCAAAAGCGCCGCACTGGCGGCCGACCTACCAGAGGTCCTTTTCATCCAGGCTGCGTATCGGGTTCAATCCGGTGACGACAGCCAAGCTCGCCACCTATGCCGTGAGGCGCTGGATCGTGCATCTGTCGCGTGCGCCGCCGAAGCCCACTGGGAACTCCGAATCTTCTGCGCTTCTCTTCTCACCCATGACGAACCGGATCGGGCCGAGACATTGCGAGCCGAGGCGGAAGCATGGGCGGAGTCGTGTGCAGCGAAGCTCGGCCAAGCCATCCGTCGAGATTCGTTCCTTTCCCGTCTACGAGAGCGTCGGAGCGTGATCGAGAGGCTGGCCGTGACACAAGCCCGAGCCGAGCCGGGCAATAGTTCGGGTGGGGCCACGCGGACGGGGCAGGACAAGACACTGCTCCCCTCTTCGCCGGAGGCTCCGTTCCCAGGGGGTACCCCCACACGGCTGACTGATGGTGTGCTAGACAACCGATCTGTCAGTGCTTTCTCGCCGTCAAACGGCGAGCCATCTGACAATCTTCGTTCTCGTTTCGATTGCCCATGACCACCCATGAACCGGGCCAGGCCGGTCGAGGTGCAAGGCTCCGCGATGGGTTCTGCCGGCTGGAACAGCTGGCGGTGAGAATCAGACCCTCCCGATCACCGTCTTCATCAGATCGACTTCTCGTCCGCTTGTGACCGGAGAACGATTGTGCGCACGACAGGACTGCACGAGATACTTATCGGCCGTTATCGTCTGTTGCGACAGATTGCAGTGGGCGGCAGTTCTGAAGTGTACGCGGCAGAAGATACGGCTGTAGCCAACCGGGTCATTGCGCTCAAACGGATACCAGATAGCGCGCAGCCTAGCGCCCTTCAGGCATTGCGTACGGAGTTCGACATCCTTGCACGATTTCGGCATCCGCATCTACCAGAAGCCTTCGACCTCCACGCGATTCCTGGCGTATCCCCGGCGTTTGTCACAATGGAACTGATCGACGGCAAAGACCTACTCACGACCACTTCCGGGTGGCCCGTCCCGGCTGTCCTGGCATTGGTCACTCAGGTCTGCACAGTCCTCGACTACCTGCACCGGCACGGCATCGTCCACCGCGACGTCAAGGCGGACAACATTCTCGTGGAAAAGGCGGGCGACCGGCCGCGAGCCGTACTGCTCGACCTGAGCCTCGCCGGCCCCGACGGTTTAGCCCTTTCCGCCCAGTTGGGCGGTACTCCACTATACCAGGCCCCCGAGACACGAAGCGGCCAGCCGGGCGATTCCCGGAGCGACCTATTCTCCCTGGGCGTGCTGATCTACAGACTACTTACAAACACATTTCCATTCCCCCTCAATGTCCAATCCGAAGCGAGCAACGCACTCGATTCGCATGTTCCAATGTATGTTGTCGCACCCCACTTGTCGCCGGAGTTATGCTCCGTGGTCGAGCGCCTTCTAAGCAAGAATCCAGACCACCGCTACCAGCACGCCCGGGAACTGGCACAGGTACTGAGTCCCCATGTCGGAGACCCCAGTCCGGGAAAGAGAACACTTCCATCCGGACGCTACTGGCCCCTCGTGGGACGCCGTGCCGAGCTAGCTGCTGTTCGTGAGGGGATCGAACTTCTGTCTCCCGTCAACACGAGGAGTCTGCCAAAGGCGACGCGCTCTCACTTATTCATCGCGGAAACAGCGACAGGAAAGACACGTCTTCTGAGAGAAATCGCCCGCGCGTGCCAGCTTTCGGGCATCGGCGCATTTTGCGCAGACTTGTCGTCGCCAAGTTGCGACGGAACGACCCATCCATTCATCTCCTGCCTGAGAACGGTGGTGGCTTGGGCGAAGAACTTAAAGGCAAGCGACGCTAGGGTTGGGAAGGTCTTAGACTGCCACAAGAGCACCGTGAACCAGATGGTCGACCGGGATGCATTCGCCGTAACAGAGCGATGTGCGCGGGATGAAGAACAACATCGATGGCCGAGAAGAGAACTCTTAGAGTTCCTGAGCGACCTGTCTGCACTTCGCCCATTTGCTCTACTCCTGGACAACGTCGACGGAGCCGATGGTCCGACCATCCAGGCCCTGAAAACCCTGGTCGGGGAGGACGCCACAACGCGTTTTCTGATCGTGCTGGCGAAACGGAACGGCGGCCCCGAGGAGAGCATTCAAACCCGCACACTGATGGACTCCATCGAACGGCGAATCGTTGTCGAGCCATTCACGATTGACGAACTCGCCTCACTGATTTCAGAGATCTTCCCGGCAAGCGATTCTGTTTCTGAACTCGCTCTGCAGTTCGATCGTCTTACGGCCGGACATCCGCCTTTCATCGAGCTAGTGCTGACATCTCTGGCAACCGATCGACGGATTCGGTGGTTCGATGGACTTCCCGCCATCGACGCCGAAGATATGGCGGACGTTTCTGTGCCCGATGCCGCGGCACGCTGGACATCCGGTCGGATCAGACAACTCTCTGCCGTGGAGCGACGCGTGCTGGAAGCCCTACTCGTGATTGAGCACCCGACTCGGATCAATACACTCAGATCGATGTGCGGGGATGAGGTCGGCGCGAGAGGCCTAGAACATGTGGTCGCTGGACTCATGGCTGATGGCACGGTACGCCGCGACACACACGTGGCCACCGGGTTTCTGAGCATCTCCCATACCCTGGTATCGGAGGCCATTGCAGCGCAACTCGCGACAGATAGACGCCGACAGTTACACGACGATTACGCACGCATCCTGCTCGCCGACCTCGAATCCGGACTCAGGCCATCGCCTGCGACCCTGGCTCTCCATCTCAATGCATCGGGCCGCAGCGCTCAGGCCGCCCCTTGGGCGTTAGAGGCGGCAGAAAGGGCGACAAGACGCTGGGAGAAGGACGAGACATGTCGGCTGTACCGCCAAGCGGTAGAACATCTGCCACCCGCGGCGCAGGAGTATCGTCTCAAGGCGCTCCAGGGTCTCGCCCGCGCGGAACGAAGAGGAGGAGATTACACTGACCCGGAGACAGCGCTGACGGTTTCCCAAAGGCTGGTAGCAGAGGCGAAGGAATACGACAACAACGAATTCGTTGCGCTCGGATTGGCAGAAATAGCGAGTGTCAGACTTGACCAGGGGAGATTTGATCTCGCCCACGAACATGTCGTTCGTGCGCTCAGGATTGCACGAGACACCGGCAAACGCGACCTCAAGAACTCGATTCTAGCGGTTCACGGAGACGCCTTGCTCCGAAGGGGACGTCCGGCAGAGGCCAAGAGGCTATTTGGTCGTCTCGTCGCAGATTTCGAACGTGAGCCACCGAGTCATCTTTGTGGTGAAACCTGGTACGACTTGGGCCTCGCCTGTCACCAGTTGGGAGATTTCGACACTGCCACGACGTGTTTTGCCAACGCCGCAGAAACATTCCTACGAGCAGGATATGTCGTTTCTCATATCAATGCACGGGGCGCGATCGGTGCGACAAGGCTCTGCGGCGGCGACTTCTTGGGAGCAGTGAGGAGACTCGATGCTGTCCGCGCGGAAACCGAGGGCTCGGCAACCCGCCGAATCCGCGGACTCGCTCTGGCCAATCTGGGGGAGGCACGGCACCGGCTCGGACGCTTCCGTGAAGGGCTGGCAGACCTGCGGCGTGCGTACGGGCTTCTTCGACATCTGGGGCAACGACGGTATGCATTGTCGGTCGACCGATTCACGGCCATCGTCCTGATCGACCAGGGAGACTACACTCGGGCCGAGGAGCACTTGGCTCGAGCCCGCGACGGTTTCATGCGCAGTGAGAGGCAGGCCGACCTCTCTGTGTGCCTGGCCATCCAGGGCACCATCCACCGACTGGTCGGCGATACGACCTCGGCCCGGTTCTGGTGTGAACGGGCCCTGGAGATCGTTCGCACGACGAAGGACGCGCACTTCACGGCCATCTGCCTGACTCACCTGGCCCGCGCCAATCTGGAATCCCATCGCGGCGGGGAGGCCATCGACCAGCTCGTCGAGGCGCGTTCGCTGGCCCGCGGCGTCGGCGCCACCGACAAGGCGCATCTGGCCGCCAGGGCGCTGGCTCGCTCGCTGCTGGAACTGGACCGCGTTGACGAGGTGGTGCCGTTACTGGATGGCCTGCTGGAACGGGCCGAGAGCGCGAGCCTGGCGGCGGACATCCCGGAGATCTTGTTCATGCGCGCAGCGTGCCGGGCACGGGCCGGCGACTTCCACCAGGCGAGTCGATGGCATCGTGAGGCCCTCGACCGGGCCGCGATTGCATGTGCCGCCGAGACGCGCTGGGAGATCCTGACGTTCGCGGCATTGCTTCTTGCCGAAGAGAATCCCGAGCAGGCGGCCACCATGCAGGCCGAGGCCGATGCGTGGTCGGCGGGTTGCGCGGCGAAGCTCGGCAATGCCGCGCGGCGCGAGTCGTTCAACGCGCGCTTGCGCGCGCGACGCCAGATGATCGAATCCTTCGTTCTTCCGGCGCTGCAGGCGAAGCGGGCCACCGCTTCTGCAGCAGACGTCCCGAGAAATGCAGCCCCCGGCGACAAGACGAAGGCCGATCTTCGCGATACCGGCGTGAGGCGCCAGACTGCTGTCGTCCAGCCGTCGGCCGACAACGCCAGAGCCATCCCGCCGGATATAGACGGTCCGGTTCCCCGCGCTGACTCCCGCGAGACCACGCCGCCCACCGAACCGGCCGCCTCCCACGACGAGCCCTCCGATCCCAGCCCCGGCTCCGCCGATCGTCTTGCCGGAACGGGCCTGCTGGCATCGCGGATCACAGATCCGACGCAACAGAGACGACTGCGCGCGGCTCTCAACCTGCTGCTCGACCGCGCGGTCCATCTGACCCGTTCGGACCGTGGCGGGCTGTTCCTCGAACCGCAGCGTGTGCCATCTGGCGTACAGGTCGACCCGTCAGATGAGGGAGCCGGCGCACTGCTGCCCGTGGCACTGCGCAACCTGGAACGCGATTCGCTGCTGGACGCCGGGGACATGAGTCGCTCGGTCCTCGATGCCGCCCGGGAATCGCGCCGGGCGGTGTTCTCCACGGAACTGCGCAGCAACCCGGACTGGCTAGCGCGGCTGACGTTGCGAGGGCGAGAGATTCCCGCCATTCTCGCGCTGCCGCTCGGGGTGGCGGCCACACCAGACGAGCAAGACATCGACGACGACGCCAACCCGCTCGGGGCGCACACCACTCCCCTCGGAGTGCTCTATCTCGATCGCGCCACACACTCGCAGGGGTACGACGCCGCCGATCACCGCCTGGCCGCACGTCTGGCGGCCGCCGTCACGCGGATTCTCCAGCCGGTCCTCGGTCCGGTTCCGGATCTGACCGCACTCGATGACCTCGACGCTCGTCTTGATCGTCTCGTGCCGGAGGTGATCGCCACCGACGGCGAGATGACCCGCACGGACGGCACGGCCACCTTCGGCACGGTGACTCTCATCGGCACCGGCGCGCACATGGAGACGGTCTTCGACCTCACCCGCCGACTGGCCGACAGTTCCACGCCGGTGCTCATCACCGGAGAAACCGGCACCGGCAAGGAACTGGTCGCCCGCGCGCTGCACGAGGCGGGCCACCGGCGTGGCGAACCGTTCATCGCCGTGGACTGCGGAGCCCTGTCGTCCACCATGGCCGAGGCAGAGCTGTTCGGCCATGCCCGCGGCGCCTTCTCCGGATCCGAACGCGATCGCCCGGGTCTGTTGCGCGCCGCCGGCGCCGGCACGCTGTTTCTCGACGAGATCGGCAACCTGCCGGATGATCTGCAACGCAAGCTCCTGAGGGCCCTGGAGACCGGCGAGGTGCGGCCAGTCGGCGAGGATCGTTCCTTCGAGACCCCGTTCCGCCTGCTCGCCGCGACCAACGCCGACCTCGACGCCGCGGTCCGCGACGGATATTTCCGGGCGGACCTGCTGCACCGGTTGAAGGGAGGTCAGATCGAACTGCCTCCCCTGCGCACTCACATGCAGGACCTCGAACCGATGATGGCCCATCTGCTAGCGCCGCTCTGCAACGATGCCGGCCGCCCGGTCCCGGAGTTGTCGTCTCCCCTGCTCGCGCGCCTCCACCGGCATGCCTGGCCCGGCAACGTGCGTGAGTTGCGCATGGGCCTGCAAACAGCTCTCGCCATGAATCACGCCGATGTTCTGACTCTTGCCGATTTCCCGGGCCTGGTTGATGCGGGCCGTGCCGCCGGCCACGCCGCGCCGCCTGGAAACATCAAGGTGGGAACACGGCCCACGGCCACAGGACCCACTGCAGGCGCGCCGCCGCGCATCACCGCACTCGGGGATCTCCAGATCCCCGACGCGCTCGAGGGCCGGATGATCCTGCGTACCCTGGCCCACAACGAGTGGGACAAGACCGCGACGGCGGCGCAGATCGGCTGGAGCCGGCAGAAACTGTACCGTGGCATGAAGAAGTACGGGCTGCCGAACCGGGTCACCGGCGATCAGATCCAGGCCGTGCAGGAGGTCATGCAGGCGCTCTCGATGCCCATCGACTCACCCGCCGCCGGTTCCACGCGCCGGTAGGCCCGTCACTCTCCTACGGGCGCTCCCCGTCGGGCAGTCTCGCCGCGGCGAACGGCGCAACGAGCGGACCATCGTCCCTCCACAGCGTCGCCGCTGCGTTGCGAGCGGCGCGCGCGAACGCTTCCCGGGCGCGAGCCTCGGATGCGGTGCCCTCGGCCTCGTAGGTCAGGCCGATGAGGTAGTCGACGGTGCCCTGGTTGACGCCCGCGGGGCGGTCGACGCGGACGTGTTCGAAGCCCAGCGTCCGGGCTCGCCGGGGATCCTTCGCCATCAGATACGCCATTCCCGTGCCGAGCCTCGCCAGGGTGCGGCTCTGCTCGTCGGTGGCCAGAGCGCCGAGCAGACGCAGGTCGGCGAGATACTTGTTGACCAGAATCGTGGCATCGCCCGGCCGGGGCAACACCGGCGTGGAGGCGGTGACGATGGCGGCATCGACATGCTCGCCGGCACGGTCCACCGTGACAGCCACCGGCAACCCGGGACGACGCGTGGCGAAGGCGTTCTCCAGGGCGCGGCGGCTCACCACCGGACGTCCCTCGACCGCCTCGATGAGGTCTCCGGCCCGCACGGTGGTGCCGGACGGGGCCTGTCCCGCCGCGCCGACCACCAGCGGAAAATCACTGTCGGCCGTTTCCACCGTGAGCAGGCCGGTCCATCCGACGGTGAGCCGGGTGGGCGCCGACAGCCGCTTCACCAGGTCATTCACGGCCTCGTCGGCGCCGGCGGCGAGCCGGATCCGATCGGGGCGCCCCTGAACGCTGCCGTACAGATACAGGTCGGCCTCCTCGTTCTGACCCGGAACCGCGACCAGCACCAGGTCGGCGCCCAGCTCACGCTGGATGGCTCGACGCAGAGGCTCATCGAGCACCGGGGGGCGGTCCGGTCGGCCCTCGAAAAGACGGTAGAGGTCCCAGCGCACGGCGTTCCGGTCGTCGTCGCTGACGCGCACCGGCACCGGATTGTAGGCGGTCTGCTGCTCGACGATGCGGCGCAGGGTCTCGTCGAGGCGGTCCACCGCCGGGTCGTCATCTCCGTAGGTGCGCACGGCCCCCAGGCCGGCGAGGGTCGGCGCCAGCCGCGCCTGCACGGTGCGGTGCTCAGCCGCCGCCAGATCCACCTCACCCCACCATCGTCCGATCCCCTCCTGGGCGACGCGCACCGTGTGCCGGCCGGCACAGAGGCCTCCGACCTCCACCGGCGCGGCGCCGTGCTCGGCACCATCGATGACGACCTCCGCTCCTGACGGCACCGACTCGACCCGGATCGAGCCGATGCTCTCGACGAGCACGATGGGCTCCAGCTCCATCGGCGTCGGATCGTCGACAATCTCGACGGTGAAGGTCGCCTCCACGGGAGTGTGGCATTCCTTCTCCACGCGGATCCGATGGGGACCGGCCGTCAGATACGGCAGGATGAGCGGTGCCGACGCCGCCGCGGGATCCAGCCCCCGCGCCACGAGCACCGACTCGAAACCGGGCGGCGGCGTGCCCGAGGTGACGCCGGCCTCCTCACCGTCCACCGTCACCCTCGCCTCCGCCGGCAGCGTCATGATGCTGACATGGCGCGCATTGCGCGTCAGCTTCGCCTCGTAGCGTCGCGTGTCCCCGGCCTCGATCTCGACGCTGGTCTCGTCCGTGCCGAAGCCGGGACGACTTACCCGCAACCGGTACTGACCCACAGGCAGCCGGACATCCTCCACCGGTGTGGCACCCAGCACCCGGTCACCGATGCGGACATCCGCGCCCGGCGGCTCGCTGACCACGGTCAGCAGCCCGGTCGTCTTGCGTCGCACCTCGTCAAACGCCGCCACGATCTTCGGCGACACGAGCCTGGCGTCCAGCGTGAAGTCGGGCCGGACCGACAGCAGGCGCGCGAAGTCCTTCGCGGCCGCGTCCGGCTGGCCGACATTGAAAAACGAGATGCCGCGGAGCTTCAGCGCCTCGACCTGGACCTCGACCTCCTCCACCGCCAGGGTCCCGGGCGCCGTGCTCTCCTGCTCGGCCAGCAGTCGATTCAGCAGCAGAATGGCCTGTGAGAAGTCGGCCTCGTCGTACGCCGCCCGCGCCTGCGCCAGCGCCTGGGATGCCTGGCGCGTGGCCTCACCCAGATCGGTCTCCTGCTGCGCCGCCGCGCCGGCCGGCCAGAAGGCCGCCAGGAGCATCATGCAGGCGGCGCGCTTCATCTCAGCACCACGATGGCGTCGTGCTTGCGGTCGTAGATGAGGATCTCGCCGCGGTTGTTGACAGCGAGATAGGTGGGATCGGGAAAGGGATCGTCCGGCCCACGGCCGGAAACAACGCGGGCAATCTCCTTACCCTGCGGCGTGAAGACTCCGACCTCCCGCGCCGACCGGTCGAGCACCACGAGATTGCCGGCGAAATCGAGCGCCAGGGCTGACGGACGGCGCAGATGCTCCTCCGGGGCGAGGCGCACCTGGCGGGAGCCACCGGCTTCCGCGTATATGGTGATGACGCGCCGCCGGGCATCGAGAACGGCGATCGATCCATCCGCTCCGCCCGCCACGGCATCCACCCGGCCATCCCGTCCGCTGATGAGATCTTTGTCGAAGGAGAAGTCGCGACGGAACCGGAGCACGCGACCCGCCTTCCGGTCCCAGACGATGATCCGTCGCGCCGTGTCCCGTGCCACGAAGCCGACATCGGAGACCGTCTGCGTGCCGCCGGGCAGGACGAGGGTGTGGCTGCGACCGCCGATGACCACGCCGTCCGGCGTGCCGACCAGCACCTGCCCGCCGTCGGCCCACGCGGCCGTGGCCCGGCGAGCCGCCACGCGCCCGACCGGGCGCCCCCGGCCATCCAGGAGGTGCACGACACCGGCGCGCCCGTCGACGACGAGCAGGTGGTCCGCCGGATCGGTGGCCAGCCCCGACACCGTGCGCAGCCGCCATTCCGCCGGGAGGCGGGGAACGATGCGACCGAAGCGATCGTACATCGGCACAGCAGCGGCTTCGCCGGCACGCATCAGGCGAACGAGATGGGTGAGGCGGTCACGCGAGGCCGACGCCAGCGGTGAGTCAGGTGTCACATCCAGCACGGCCTGGAGGAGACGCAGCGCGCCGTCGAGATCTCCCAGACGGATCAGCGCCCGGGCGGCAAGAAACCGGACCCGATCGGTGATGGGGCTGTCCGGGGCATCCGCCAGCAGTCGCGATGCCGGTCTGAGCGATTGTCGGACCTTGCCCTGCTGGAAGAGGATGGTCGCCAGCCCGTACAGTCCGCGGTCCAGATAGGCACTGTCGGGATAGACGGTGACGATGCTGGAGAACCATCCGTAGGCATCATCAAGATCGAGAAACGGAGAGACCGGATCGGAAAAAAGGAGTCCAAGCTTGAAGGCCGCCCGGGACGCCTCCGGAGCGGTCCGGTAGTTCGTCGCCAGGCGCTCGAAGATCTCCCGCGCCTGCTCGAGGGTGGTCTCACCGGTCTGGCGGCCACGGAGGTCGAACGTCTCGACGGCGTACAGGGAGGTGCCCAGCCGGTCCAGCGCCGCGGGGGCCGCGGGAGAATCAGGATGATGCGCCACGACGTCGGACCAGGCCGCGCGAGCCTGCTCGACCTTGCCGTCACGCTGCAACTGGTCGCCATTCTCCAGCAAGCGGGCAGCAAGATCATCCTGGGCGCGGGGCTCAGTTCCGCCAATGGCGAGCGCCACCAGCACCGTGCCGACGGCCATCCATCTACGGTTGATGGGCCACGAACACCACACGGGAACTGTCTCCTCGGGCGAGTCGGATCTGTTTTTCCTGGTCCTCGCCGTTATGCACGAAATGGCACTTCACGGTGTAGGTCCCGGACGCCAGCTTCTCTCCGAAGATCGGCGGGGCTCCGAGATTGCGGTGATAGAACCGGTTGGAGACCTCGATGGTGGCATTCCCCGGCTGGGCGACGACGGCGAGAGACACCACCGCCGGGAAGTCGATCTCCGGGCTGACGGTCTGGTTCTCCTTCACACGCACACGCACCTCTCGCTTGAACATGAGGTCTTTGCTGGCAATTTCCAGCCGATAGGTGCCGGTGACGACCTTCATCGTGGTTCCCGCCTTGACCACCTGCCGGTCCCCGAGCCGGACGGTGACCGGAAACGGCGCCGCCGGGATGGCCAGCTTGCCCGTCGGCAACGGTTTCAGGTCCGCCGCCAGGGTCTCTCCAGCGACCAGGCGGCCGTCCTTCAGGCGCAGCGTCCGCGACCATTTCCGGTAGCCGTCGTGCTGCATGCTCACCGAGTGCTTCCGGCAGCCGTCGAGAGTCAGCAACACGGGTGTCTTGCCGGCCCGCTTGCCGTCGACCTGCACGGTGGCACCCGACGGCCGCGAGGTCACGCGCACCGATGCCTGCACGTTCTCGAGCGCGAAGGTCACCTCGCTCCCGCCGTCGGAGGCGGTGATGTCGCGCCGGGCCTCACGGCAATCCAGGGAGGCGCGAACCGTGATCGTCTGACCCTCCTCCGGCGCCGGCAGGCGTGGGGCGGGCAGTGCCTTGTCCCCCACGAAGAAGGTCGCGCCGGGTGGCACCGAGACGAGAGCCACCAGCGTCGAGGCCGGCGCCCGCACCGGCGCTGGTGCCGCCTGCGCCGGCCCGGTGCCGGTGCCTGGCGCGGTGTCGTGTCCCCCGCCGGGCGGACCAGCCGCAGGAGGCGCCTCATTCGCCGGCACATCCGGTGAAGACTCGCCACCGCTGCCCGCCGGGGCGGTCTCGGCATCCGGCGTCGCCAGCGCGCCCTGCGCGTCCTCGTCTCCCGCCGGGACACCGTCCGGTCCCGGCCACATGATGCCGAGTCGCGGCAGCGTGTCGCGCGCGAGGTCGCGAAGCGGCTGTCGCCAGACGACGCCGGCCGCCGCCGCGACCAGGGTCACGATCAGCAACCCTGCCCATGAACGGCGACGACGCCGGGGCCCGGGGCGGTGCCGGGGCGACGGACGACGCCGGGCCGCGGCGCGCGACAAGTCGTGACCACGGCCGCCGGTGCGGGGCGTGCCAGCCGGGGCCCGGGGCTTGCGCCGCGAGGCGGCCGGACGGTTCGCTGGAGATCGTTCGGCTCTGTCGCCCGGCTTCTTCACCCCTCCTTCCGGCACCGTCCGCCGCGGTTCGGCAGGAGTCGGCGGCGAGACCACCGGCGCGGTTGCCGCCGGGCCGGCAGACTCACCCGGAGCCGGACCGGTGCCGGTGCTGGCACCCGTGAAGGCCTCGCGCAGAGCTCGAGCGAACTCGTCGCCCGTCTGGTAGCGATCGGCGGGGCTCTTGGCCAGGGCACGGCCGAGGAAGGCCTGCATCCGGGTCGCCGCTCCCGGCAAACGCCGGAGGTCCGGCGCGATGGGCGGCTCCGACGTGATCCGATAGATCACCGTGGAGATCGATTCCCCGCGGAACGGGCGCTTGCCGCACAGAAGCTCGTACACCACGATGGCCAGGCTGAACAGATCGCTGCGCCCGTCTAGGGTCAGTCCGCGGATCTGTTCCGGCGACATGTAATTGGGCGTTCCCAGGAGGTCTCCCGTGGTGGTGAGGGACGCCCCTCCGTGCTTTGCGAGTCCAAAGTCCGCCACCTTCACACTGCGGTCGCCGACGAGCATGAGATTGGCGGGCTTGATGTCGCGGTGCACGATGCCATGACGGTGCGCATACGCCAGGGCATCGGCGGCCTGGCACCCGATCGAGGCGACGACCCGCGGCGGGAGAAGCGCGTCGGGGGCGGTGTGCTCCTCCAGGCTCGGACCGGGAACGTACTCCATGGCGACGAACAGGCCGAGGGCGGCATCCTCGCCGACGTCATGGATGGTGACGATGTTGGGGTGGGCCAGCTTGCCGGCGGCCTGCACCTCACGCTGAAAGCGGGCACGCACCTCTTCCCTCTCCCGCGCCGGCAACCCTGCGGGAAGAATGACCGTCTTGATGGCGATCTTCCGATCGATGGCGGGATCGTGGGCCAGAAAAACCCGACCCATGGCGCCCTTGCCAATCTCCGCCTCGATCCGGTAGCGGCCGACCTGCTGCGGGAATGTCACGGCATGCCGTTCAGTCGACGCCCAGGAGGCGCAGAACTCCGGGGTCCAGCCCGGCCTCGGCCACGGCGGCCACCACCGGCGCCGGGTCGAGCGTCACGCGCTCGATGCGCACCGCGGCCCCTCCGTTGAGTTCCACCCGGGCATACGACACGCCCTTCCCGTCGCCTGCGGCACAGCCCACCGACCCGGCGTTGACGAACCAGTCCCCGTCGACGACGCGCCAGAACGGCCGGTGCGTGTGGGCAAAGACATTGACACGTGCGCGGCTGTAGGCCGACATCTCCCGGAAGAAGTCATCGGGCCGATCGGCGGTGGCCGCCCGGGTCATCTCCACCGGATGCGCGTGGAAGAAGGCCACCGTCATCCGTCCGGACGACACCGAGCGCATGAACGGCAGACGAGCCAGAGGGTCTCGCTCCCGAGCGGACAGGCGGTCACGCGTCCAGGCGCAGATCGACCGCGCCAGATCCTCGGAATCGTCCGCGCGGCGGCCCACCGGCACGTCGAACCCGGTGGCCACGCGCTCGTCATGGGGGCCCCGCACCCCGTCGATCCCCTCCTCCTGTAGCCGGGCCAGGACCTCGCGCGGCTGCGGCCCCAGGCCGACGACGTTTCCCAGGTGGTAGATGCGGTCGGTCGGCTTCCGGCGCACGTCGGCCAGCACGGCATCGAGCGCCGCGAGATGGGCGTGTATGTCACCGAGAAAGACCAGGTTCACGCGCCGACGCTCTCCGACGAACGAGGATCTATCTTCTTACACTGGTTGGGTTTGCACCGCGGAACCGCCGCCGCGACCATAACAAAGACCCCGTCGAGTTGCAAGACGGCCCGGCGGTCATTGCCCGCCACCATCGTGCCGGCATCCGGGAGGACGGAGCGGCCCGGCATCAGGCATCGATGGCGGCCTGCGCGTCCAGCACCCGGCGCACCGTGGCATCGTCCACGGGCGACGTCCAGGTCGGAATGACCTGTCCCAGGCGGCAGAGCAGGACGTACTCCACCTGCCCCCCCCGGGCCTTCTTGTCCAGGCGCGTGGCCGCGAGGAGTCCGGCCAGGTCGAGTCTGCCGCGTGGCGGTGGCACGAGGGGCTCCGGCAGGCCACGGAACACGCCCCCCGGCAGCCCGTACGCTTGCAGGAGCCGGCGCACCCGTCGATCCGTTCCGGCCGGCAGATGACCGGTCGCGATCGACAGGACGGTCGCGAAGATCAGTCCGCGGGCCACCGCCTCGCCGTGAGGTACCGACCACCCGGAGACCCGTTCGAGGGCATGTCCGAAGGTATGACCGAAGTTGAGGGCCTTGCGGACGCCGGCTTCCCGCTCGTCTTGCTCGACATGCTCGATCTTGATCGCCACCGAATCGGCGAAGATGCGCTCCACGGCGGGCCGGTTGCGCGCCAGGACGGCATCGGCGCTGGTCTCCAGATCCTGAAGATG
>JBHHZI010000081.1:0-14382 GCA_046757965.1 Acidobacteriota bacterium
GAGCAGATGAAGCAGTTCCTCGAGCTGAAGCTCTGACGCCACTCCCGGTGATCCCCGAAGAGACCACCCCCGCCTGGCGGTCTGCGGACTGTCTCCGGCGGCATCGTGCCGGGATCAGATCCCGATGGACGATCCGGTCCTCAGCAGGCCGCTCAGCTCGGCGCGCCGGTCCCTGTCGGTGGCAAAGACGCCTGCCCACGAGGTGGTGGTCGCCACGGCGCGCTCCTTGGCCACGCCCCGCATCGCCATGCACAGGTGAGACGCCTCGATGATGCAGCCCACTCCCTGCGGCTGTATCGCTGCCGTCACCGCCTCGGCCACCTGCCGGGTCAACCGCTCCTGCACCTGCAGGCGACGGGCGAAATGATCGACGAGCCGTGGAATCTTCGACAGGCCGATGATCCGACCGGACGGCAGGTACGCCACGTGGCAGCGGCCGAAGAACGGCAACAGGTGATGCTCGCAGAGGGAATAGAACTCGATGTCGCGCACCAGCACGAGACCGGCCCCCTCCTCACAGAACACGCTACCGGCCAGCAGTTCCTCGAGATCGGTCCGCCCCCGGTCGGTGAGATCAACCCAGGCGTCCGCCACCCGTTCAGGGGTGCGCACCAGTTCTGCCCGCGACGGCTCCTCGCCCACCCACGCAAGGAGGGTCCGCACCGCCTCACAGACGGCCTGCCGGTCCGGGCGCTGTTGCGTCGGCTGCGCCGGTCGGACAGGTTTGGACATCCGATCCGGGCGTGTCACCTGCGTTTCCTCCAGATTCTTCCGGGTGGACATTCCGTGGCGATTGTACACTCATCCGGAACCGTGGCCGGCGCGGCGCGGGCACCCGTCCCACCGCGCTCCGCGGACTGACGTGTCCGCGGCGGTCCGCGCTCAGAGACCGAACCGGTCGGCGAGCCGCGTCAGATCGAGGCCATCCACGTCGCCGTCCCCGTCGAGGTCAGCCGCCACATCGTAGCGGGCGTCTGGAAAGCCGGACCCGAAGGCCCGGGCCAGGCGGGCCAGGTCGAACCCGTCCACGCGGCCCGAGAGGTCGAGGTCGATGGCTTCCAGCGGTGCCTCGACGCCGAAGAACATCGAACTGGTCGCCTCGAAGCCGTCCGGGTTCACGATACGCACGCGACGGGGTCCCGGCACGGCATCCGTGTCGATCACCACACCCATGTCCACCACCGTGTCCGAGACGCGATTGAATGCCACCACCCTGACCTTCGGATCCGGCACCGCCATGCCGTTCGCATCGGGGGCCGCCTCGACGATCCCCGCGACCAGCCCATCGAAGAGGTTCTCCCCGCGCACGCGGACGAGCGTGTTGGGCGTGCCCGTCGGCAACGTCGCCGGCGTCAGGCTCGAGATCGACGGTCGCAGTACCGTGGTGGTGAAGATGAGCGGCGCGGTGGTCACCACCTGGTCGTCAAGATCACGCGATTCGCCGACGGCGGCGTATTGTGTGCCGGGGAGCAGGCCGGCGATGCCGATCGTGTGGGTGACGTCGAAGCGCTGGACCTCGGTGACCCGGTCCAGCGGTCCGCCGGATTCACCGAACCGCACGACCGCGCTGGTCGACGGCGACGTGCGCCAGGTGAAGGTGCTCACGGTGTTGCCGACATGCTGAAGTTCCAGGCCGGTCGTGGTGGGCAGGACGCCGCTGGGCAGCCGGATGTCGAGACACACGGTGCTGGTCGACTGGCGAGGCACCGAGGCATTCGGCCCCAGTTTCTCGACGGTCAGCATGTTGGCACCGCCGATGACATCGTCGGTCAGCACCCCGGGAGGCACGCCGCCGGCGTAGCGCACCTCGACGAGCAGGTGGTCGATACCGTTGTAGGGGAACGATGTGTCGAGGCGGAAACGCAGTCGTCCGGTATCGGCCAGGCCGGTCTTGGAGATGCGCCCGGTCACCACCTGCGTGACGTCGTCGGAATCGGTCAGATTGTCCAGGATGGCATCGCCGGTGCCGCTCGGCCCGTCGGCAAGGCGAAAGTCCAACTTGTGCGCCAGGGTGATCGAGGCCTGCTCCCAGTCCACCCGATCCGGGCTGTCGGCGATGGCCCAGTCCACGCCGGTGATCAGCCCCGGCCGCCCGATGGCGTCGCGATGAATCAGATACTGGAACCGCACCCCCTGGTTCGCGACGAACGAGGCCCCGGCGCCCCAGGGGCGTGTGGTCGTCGCGGTGAGGTCCGGGAGGTCCGGCGAGCAGATGGACAGGGCCGGCGCATCCACCGGCAGCCCCAGACGCGTGCCGGTGACCGCCGGGTCGGCCACGTCGGTGACGGTGATATCCATGCTCCCGCCAGCCGAGAAGGTCAGGGTCCCGGTCACGTCCACGTAGCCGCGGTCCGCCGCGGTGAAGGTGACCTCGGCCGGCAGGATGGCCACCGGGTCGGTTGCCGATGAGAAGCGCACGGTACCCGTATAACCCGTCGCGACCCTCCCGTCCGCATCCAGTGCCAGCAACGAGAGGCGGAACGGGTGGCCCGCCTGCACCGTGTCCGGGATCCGCACACTGGCGAAGGTCACCGCCGGGCCGGCCGGCGGGCCGGTGGAGGTGTCCATGGTGGCGCGCCCCCCGGTGGCCAGTTCGAAGTACGACTCCCACTCGCGGCGCAACCGGTCCAGCCGGGCCACCTCGGCGGCCGAGGGAAACCGGCCATTGAGTGCCAGAAGCACGAAGGCCATCCGGAAGTCCTTCACGGAGACCGTAGGATCCGGACTTCGCAGGCCGCTGGCGGCGACCACATCGTCGATGGTCACGAATCGGGCGCTGCCCGGCACGGTGACAGCGGACTGGGGCGGCGTCGATATCGGCGAGGACGCACAGGAGAATGCTCCGCGCGGTCCATCGACATAGAAGAACGGCGGCACTTCCTCAGGCGCGAACAGACCCATGAGGTACAGATCCAGCGGGCTGAAGCCGTCGGTGGCGCCCTGGGTGACCCAGTCGCCGTCGAAGTTTTCCCGCCAGCGATTGCCCTCGAGCGCGGACATGCCGGCGGAGAAGAACAACGAGCGAGTGTCGAGGAAGAAGCACCAGTGGCTCAGGTCGCGGCCCAGGATGTCGGTGGAGATCACCCCGTTCTTGTCGAACGGGACGAAGGCCCCGAATCGATGCGCCCACTCGTGCGCGACCAGCGACAGGTGTGAATTGTTGTCGGTCGCCAGGCGCTGGGCGGGATCGAGCGGCTTCCGGTTGAAGTTGGCAAACAGCAGCACACTCTCCAGACGACCGAAGCTGCCGAAGCTTCCCGAGTCATCCTTGATGGGGCGATTGATCCCGCGTACCTGGTTCTTCACCAGCATCTCGAACGTGCCGTCGCCGTGGTCGAAGTTCGGCATGAACGCCAGCGTGTCCACGTCGTCCGGACGCGAGGCGTAGTAGGTCTGGGAAAGCTGCACGGTATCCATGCGCAGGCCGGAGGAATTGAATGGCGTGCCGAAGATGCCGGATCCGTCATCGACCATCACGATCACGCCGCCCATGTCGATGACCGAGCCCTTCTCGATCTGTCCGACATCGGTGAACGCCGGGGAGCCCACCAGGGAGGAGGTCGTCATGGCACCCGTCGGGCCGGCGTCGGCCAGGTCCGTGGCACGGCGCTCATGACGGCGCAGCATCTCCGCCGCGATTCCCGGCACGGTGCGGCAATCCTGCCCCACGACCGGCGAGGGAGCCGGGGACGCCGATGCCCGCTCCCCGGACGCCGGCCCGCCGACCACCATCGCGGCAAGAAGAACCGCCGGTACGACCACGCCGCGCCAGAGTCGAATCCAGCTGGCAGCCGGCTCGATCCGGTTCAAGCGTCCTCCAACCACCCGGGGCTGAAGACAGCACCGGGCCGGACCTCCCCCCTCCTTCACCTGGCAGATCATACCGCCGGAGACGCGACAGAGTCCATGCCGACGGCCCGGACCTGCTGCATCGGTCCTGCATCGGTCCTGCGTCGCCCTCACCCCACCGCCGCGCCGCAGCCTCGCGGCCGTCATCCGCATGGCACGGGTAAGATGGAGGGCGTGACCCGCCAGAAGACATCCACCGATGCGCCCGTCCTGTCCTGGCTCGCCCCGGCCCGGCCCGGCCGTGCCGAGATCCGGGTGAAGGGCTCGCGGTTCCTGGCCGACGTGGCGCGCACCATGGACGAGCCGACGGCCGTGCGTCACCTCGAGCGGCTCGCCGGCGAGTTCCCCGACGCCACGCATCACTGCTGGGCCTTCCGGGTGCGTGACCCGGCCGGCCGCCTGGTGGCGCGTTGCAGTGACGCGGGCGAGCCCTCGAACACGGCCGGGGCGCCGATCGCCAGGGCCCTCCAGTCGGCAGACCTCGAGGAGTCCAGTCTGGTCGTGGTCCGCTGGTTCGGCGGCACCAAGCTCGGCGTCGGGCCGCTGGCGCGGGCCTATCGCGACGCGGCGGCGGCCGGGATCGATGCCGCCGGCATCCAGCGCCGCGCAGCGTACACCGAGTTTTCCATCGACTTCCCGTACGAGGATTCCGCGGCGGTGCGCCGGGCGCTGCGTCGCTGTGATGCGGAGATTCTCGGTGAGCAGTCCGCCGAGCGCGCGATGCTGACGGTGATCGTCCCGGTGCAGGCGACAGGCCAGATGGAGGCAAGCGTCACCGACGCGAGCCGCGGGCGTGCAATCATCCAGGCGCTCCGACGCCGCACGGGACCCTGTTCATGATGGAGGGGACAGATTCGATGCCGGACAGATCCAGGGACCCACGCCGCTCACGCCGGTGGCCGCCTGTCATCATCCTCGTGGTCGGTGTAGCCGCGACCGCCTGGTTCCTGATCGGCTTCCATCCCGCCCCGGCGGTGCCCGTCGATGACACACACCGCACCGCGGCGCCGCCCGATGATTGCCTCACCTGTCACGGCCCCGAGGGGCCGGTGCCACAGCCGGATGGCCACACCAACCGGCAGGCGTGCTTCAGTTGCCACCGGGCCGGGTGAGGTCGTCTCTCGCCGGAGATGACGCCAGACCCAGACCGCTCTCTCTCTCGATGGAGTAGACGAACGCCCGGCGGCGCATCCACGCCACCATGAGCAGGTCGGCGATGCCGACGAAGAGACGGTTGCCGATGCCGTACTTCGACACGCCCGCATGGCGCGGTCGGTGATGGACAGGCAATTCGATCACCGAGAACCCCTGCATGCGCACGAGCGTGGGAAGAAAGCGGTGCATGCCGCGAGTCAACCACAGATGCTCGATGGCCTCCCGGCGGAAGACCTTGAGACTGCACCCCGTGTCGGTGATCGTCTCCCGGGTGAGCGCATTGCGCACCGCATTGGCGATCCGCGACGACACGCGCCGCACCCAGGTGTCCTGCCGGTTCCGCCGCCAGCCGACCACAGCGCCGTGATCGTCGAGGGCGGCCAGCAGGCGGGGGAGATCGGCCGGATCGTTCTGGAGATCGGCATCCATCATGCAGATGGCATCGCCCCGGGCAGCACGAAACCCCGCCAGGAGGGCCGCGGTCTGACCCCGGCGGGACGCCAGGTGCAAGGCCCGAACCCGCGGGTCGGACACGGCGAGCCGATCGAGGACCTGGTCACTGCCGTCGGTGCTGCCATCGTTGACCAGGATCAGTTCCCAGTTGCCGACCACGCCGTCCAGGGCCTCACGGACATGGCGATGGAGAAGGTCGAGATTGTCGCGCTCGTCATGCACCGGCACCACGACGGACACTCGGTCCGTTCCCCGCCCCCCCAACGGTCACGACCTCCGGCTGCGCGGTTTCAGACGCAACGTGTCCAGCAGGATGAGCAACCGTCGTTCCCGCCGAGTCAGGCTGTCAGGATCGACTCCGCCCTTCCACTTGATCAGCGCGTAGTGATCCAGGAGGGCGAGGAGAGGCCGGAACAGACGCCCCATCACTCCCAGCCGGCGGCAATCCACTGCCGAGGCGAAGTCGATGATGCCGATGTCTCCCTCCGGCGTGACCAGGATGTTGCGGCGATAGTGGAGGTCGGCGTGATAGACCCCGCGCTCGTGCATCTCCCGGACGGCCGCCTCGAGGCGGGGGCCGAGGGCCAGACGCCGGCCGCGACCTCCCATGAAGGTGCTGATCGGCGCGCCGGGCACATGCTCGATGGCGAGGATACGGTTGCCCGCCGCCAGCAGTCGCGGCACTCCTGGCATGCCCGCCAGGGCGACATAGATCTCCGCCTCACGGGCCATCAGCCACGTGGCCCACGGCCGGAGCCACGCCGGGACGGTGCGCCAGTCCTTGATCACGACATTGCGACCGTCGTCCTGGATGCGGCGAATCTCGGCCTTCTTCCACGATCCGGCCCGGATGACCTCGCCCCCTGAAGCCGCGAGGTCTTCCAGGTTCATCACCGTCGACGTGGGTGGAATCCTGAGCTGCCGCGCAGAACTCATCGGCTCCCCGATGTCCCGCCGCCGGCCTCGTCGTCGGACCCCACCGGCACGTTCATCTCGTCCTCGGCAAGATGGATCTTGAGCTTCAGATCCTGGCTGTCCGGATTCAACGCCAGGCCGCGTGACCACAGGTCATGAGCCTGCTGGAAGCGATTCGTCGTGAAATAGATGAATCCCAGATCCTCGATGACCGGCAGATAGTTCGGCGTCATCTCCAGGACGCGGCCGAATTCCGCCTCGGCTTCCGGAAACTCCTGGCGGATCAGATGATACTTGCCCAGCAACTGGTGCAGGCGATAGCCGCCATCCAGCTCGGGCACGGCGCGCAGCGCCTCCAGACGGCGCAGTCCATCCTTCGTGTCGAGGCGGGCCAGGGCGGCGGCGGCCGCCAGCCGCAGCGACGGCGGGCCGGCATCGGCCGCCTGGCCCAGGGAGTTCGCGACCCCGGCGTCATCCAGGACGGCCTGTTGGCGGATCTGGTCGGCCACGGGAGTGCCGGCGGCGGGACCGATGCTGCCGAGCAGGTCGGCGGCGACCCGCCGGACGCTCAGCGACGGATCCTCTGCCAGCACCTGGATGAGATCCGGCGCCGCGCCGGTGTGCAGCACGCGCGCCAGGGCGTAGGCGCCATCGACTCTCAGCAGAGGCGCTTCGTCCAAGTTGGCGATCAGGCTCCGCAAGCCGTCAGCATCCTCTTCGTTGAACACGCGCGCCAGCCGCCGGCGCCGCAGGTCCACGGGACTCCCCCACAGGCGCTCGAACGCGGCCACGGCCCAGTCGATTCCCCGGTCGGCGTGGCACAGGCTACAGGCGTCGGGGGCGCCGAAGTCGGCGTTGTTGACAGGCAGCGGGATATCGATGGCATGACTGGCCAGGCGCGTGCCCAGCGCCTCGACGGTCGGCGCCATGTGACAGTCCACGCAGTTGCTGCCCGGGCGTCCAGGAAGGTGATGGGTGTGTTCGGTGCCCCGATCCACGACATCCTGGTGGCACGGGGTACACAGTGTGGCCGCCGACGCCGGAGCGCGCAGCTGGTGCGCCTCACCGCCGCCGTGCGGATCATGACAGGTCGTGCAGGTCAGCCCCCCCTCCAGGGCGCAGCGCGACTGGGCGAGCCCCTGATACTCCATCACGCCCACGGCCGGCGTCCGATCGACGTGGGCGAGACGACTGAACGGGCCGGCCTCCGCCGGGCGCAGGAGCGGCAAGAACGCCGCCTCGTAGTCATCTCCCGGCCGGTACGGTCGATTCCCGCCCCAACGACTGTCGAACGGCAGCGCCAGCCCATGACAGGACGCGCACACCTGAGCCGCCGCTCCGGGCGACACCCGGCCGGGATTGAAGAGGGCGGTGGGCGTCTTGCCCGCCCTGGCACTCGCCACGTGCTCCGCGCCCGGTCCGTGGCACGCCTCGCACCCCACGCCGGCATCGGTCCACCGCGTGCTGTACTCCTGCGTCGCCGGGTCGAAGCCGATGGAACCGGCGGTGACATGGCATGCGATACACCGGTGATTCCAGACGCGATCATAGGACTGCCAGCGGGGGACCTCGGCCCGGCCACCGATCAGCTCCGCCCCGCAGGTGAGGGTGGAAAAGTCCGTGAACGCATGCCGGTCGACCTGGTAGTAGAGCGGCAGGAGCACCCACGCTCCGTCGTCGAAGCGCGTGGCGTACGCCTCCATCCGGCCGCCCCCGATGACCGCGTCGATGGAGAAGGTTCCCGGCGCCCCGCCACTGCGGACCGTCAGCGACGCCCTCCCACCGGCTGCTCCCGGCGGCCTCGGTATCACATCCACGTTGCCTTGCCGGTACGGCGCCGGCGAACTCGCAACCCACGCCGGCCCGTCGCCCTCACGAAAGATGGCGCGATGCCGGGAACTGTTCCAGGCATCGAACTGCGCCTGGTGGCAGGACTCACAGGCGTCGGCACCCGCGTAGCCCGCCTCGATGACGGCGCGGCGAGCACCGGCCGGTGACGACCCGGACGAAACGGCCGTGTCCTCCCCCCCACAGCCGGCGACGAGGCCCATCAGCGCCAGGATGACGCCCCGGGCGAGGGGGCCGGTCACGGCTCCCCCGCGGCGGCGCGGCGGCTGCCCCAGACGGTCGCGGCGGGTCGAGGCGACGCATGGCCCCGACGGTTCGCCGACGCTATAATCGCGCTCGCTCATGTCCGACGTCACTCCTGATTCCATGTCTGCCAACATACTCAGTGACGGGCGCAATGCCACCAAGGCCCGCGTCCAGGTCATCGACTGGGACGGATCCCCGGCGGTGGAGAAGGACTATTCCGACCGTCCGCTCCTGGTGCGCCGTCTGTTCGGCCCCCTGATGCTCAACCGGGAGGAGCGTGCCCTGAGGGAGCTGTCCGACGCCGACGGTTTCCCCCGGCTCCTCGCCCGCCCGGGCCGCACCCGTCTGGTGATGTCGAAGGTCGCCGGCACGCCTCTGCGGCGCATGCTGGACGAGAAGATGCCGCTGCCGGACCGGTTCTTCGAGCGGCTCGACGCGTTGATCTTCTCCATGCATCGCAAGGGGGTCGCCCAGGGCGACATCGGTCTGGGAGATGTCCTGGTGGGCGACGACGGGGCGCCCGCGATTCTCGACTTCTCCGTCAGCGTCGTCCGTCACCGCGGGCTGTTCGCCCGGCTGCTGTTCGGATTCGCGGCGGCCCAGGACAATCGCCGCTTCGAGCGCCTCCGGCACCGGTTCAAGCCGGTCGCCGGGGCCGCGGCTCCCCAGACCGGCCGCTCGCGGGTCCTCGCCCGCCTGCGCCTCCTGGGCCTGTATGCGCTGATCCTGTTCTGGGGCTGGACCGGGGTGCCGACCACCCTCGAGTTCCTGGCCGCCCTGCCCCTCGTCCTGGCCGGCAGCCTCGTGCGCATCTGGTCCGCCGGCCACCTTCTCAAGACGCGGGACCTCGCCGTCTGCGGGCCGTACGGCCACTGCCAGCATCCGCTGTATCTCGGCCGCCTGCTGCTGTTCTCCGGCTTCGCCATCATGGCCGGCCTCCCGTACGGGGCGAATCTCGTCATCCTGGCCGGCGGCCTGGCGATCTTCTTCGGCTTCTATCTGCCGCGCAAGCTCCGCGTCGAGGGCGCGCGCCTGGAAGAGGAACACGGGGAGGCGTACATCGCCTACCGCAACGCGGTGCCGATTCTCTTGCCGTCTCTTCGCCCCTGGCGCGGCGGAGCAAGCGGCGCCCGCTGGCAACTGGCGCGGTTCCTGCGAAACCGCGAGGTCCTGATGGTCCTGCTCGAGACCGGTCTGCTGGCGCTGTTCGCGTGGCGCGCGTTCGGTTGAGGCATCGATGAGTTCCATGGCAAGCATCTCACGCGGCTCAGGACGAGCGCGCTCCGGAGACCGCCGCGAACTGGATCGAGTGCAGGCGGGCGTACAATCCGGGTTTCTCCAGCAGTTCCCGGTGGGATCCGATCTCCACCACCCGGCCCCCGTCCACGACGACGATCCGATGGGCCGAACGCACCGTCGCCAGCCGGTGCGCGATGACGATGGTGGTGCGCTCCTTCATCAGGGTGGCGAGCGCCTCCTGGACCAGCGCCTCGCTCTGCGCGTCCAGGGCGGAGGTGGCCTCGTCGAGGATGAGGATCGGGGCGTCCTTCAGAAGCGCCCGGGCGATGGAGATGCGCTGCCGCTGGCCGACGGACAGCGACTGGCCGCCCTCGCCGAGCCGGGCGGCGTACCCGTCCGGCAACCGCTCGATGAACTCGTGGGCGTGGGCCGCCGAGGCGGCGGCGATCACTCGCTCCAGGGGGACGTCGGGACAGCCGTAGGCGATGTTGTTGTGCACCGTATCGTCGAACAGCACCACGTCCTGCGTGACCAGACCGATCTGCCGGCGCAGTGACGCCAGCGTCACCGACCGCACGTCCACGCCGTCGATCTCCAGCGTTCCGGCGGTGACGTCGTAGAACCGCGGCACGAGATTGACCAGTGTCGTCTTGCCCGCCCCCGAGGCCCCGACGATGGCGACCTTCTCGCCCTTGTGGATGGTCAGATCGATGCCCTGCAGCACCGGCTCGCTGCCATACGAGAAATGGGCGCCCCGGAAGCGGATCTCGCGCGAGAACGGTTTCATCTCCTCGGCAAACGGCGCCTCGACGACATCCCGATCCAGATCCAGCACCTCGAACACCCGCTCGGCGGCGGCGGTGGCCCGGGTGAAATCGTTGCCGATGCGTGCACAGCGCTTGAGGATCGCGTACATCCAGTAGAGGGCCGCCAGGGTGGCCAGGAACTCGCCGGGGTTGAGGCGGCCGGTATGAATCCGCCAGCCGGCGAACCCGGCCAGGGCGCCCATGGCAGCCGCCCCGATCATCTCGATGACCGGCTGGGTCAGTGAGAGATACTTCAGGGCCCGGCGATCGGCACGCAGCATGCCGCCGAGAACATCGCGAAAGCGTCCGATCTCGAACCGCTCGGTGTTGAACACGCGCACCACCCGGCGGCCGGCAACGGTCTCGTGCAGACGGTTGGCCAGATCCGCCAGGCGGGACTGGCTGGCCGATGTGGATCGCTTGATCTTGTAGGCGAAGCGGGTCGCTGGATAGATCGTCACGGGCAGCACGGCGACGCAGACCAGGGCGAGCCGCCAGTCCAGCAGCAGGGCGGCGGCGAACAGGAACAGCAGCGAGAACAGCAGGCGCACGAACTCCGCGGCCGGCGAGCCGAGAAAATTCTGGATGAGAGCCACGTCGCTGGTGACCCTGGAGATCAGCAGCCCGGTGTGATGGGTGTTGAAGAAGGTCAGGGACTGCCGCTGGATCCGTTCATACAGATCGAGACGGAGACTCTGGATCGCCCGGAGGGTGACCATCCCGAGACGGAAATTGGACAGGTAGGTGAACGCGCCGCGGATCATGAACGCCAGGACGAAGCAGATCGGCACGAAGATGAATGCCCGTGAGGGGCGATAGCCGAGATGCTTCCGGGCAAAACCGACGATGGCTCCCTCCACGGCGGCATGCAGGCGATCCATCGCGTCACCGCCGGGCAGGTCGGCCGACGGGAGAGGACCGGCGGCCGGCGCCGATGTCGCGGTGGAGGCGGCGGGGTCGAGAAAGAAGACCTCGTTGAACATCGGCTTGAGCAGACCGGCGACGGCAGCCGACGCCATGCCGGCGATCACGGAGAACAGGAGCCCGACGGCGATGGCCGCCAGGCGCGGCCGCATGTAGTTCCACAGGCGGAACACGCTCATCATGCCGCCTGCCGCCGGGAGATCGATCGCCCGCCCGTGACCCGGTGAACCGCCATCGACACCATCAACGGCACGGCGCAGCGCAGAAGACGGCGCCGCAGCGTCGCATACGGTTGCCGGCCGGCAACCAGGTCGGACAGCACCCGCCGGATGGCCGGCGACGCGTCCGCGTACCGGACGAGCCGTTCGGTGAACGCCGGCGCGAAGAAGCGCTCCGCCTGTCGCGCCGCTCGCTGCAGCTCGGCCGAGAAGAACGCCTCGAAGCGGGCGGTATACGTCCCGCCCGCCGGGTCGAGCACCGACCCCGTCCACAGACGCGCGGTCTCCAGGGCATGATGGAGCCCCTCCCGTGTCAGGGGATCAACCGCGCCGGCCGCGTCCCCCAGCAACGCCCAGCCGGCGCCTTCGATGACCACGCGGCCGTCGCCATCCCGGGCGAATCCGGGAATGAGCGCAGCATACGGGCGGGCGGCGGTCACGGGATGACCCAGCCAGCGCGCGAAGCGCCGGCAACGCTCCTTCAGGTCACGGGCAGACAGCCGCCCCAGCGGCGCACAGATACCGATGGCGAGGTGATCCTCCCGGGGGAAACACCACTGATAGCCCGCCAGCCCATGCTCGAACCGGACGATCATCCGATCGTCCCGGGCCCCATCGATGTACCAGCCAAGCGCCTGGGACAGGGCTCGAGGCGGATGCGACCCGATGAAGTGTCGCCGCACCAGGCTCGACGCGCCGTCCGCTCCGGCCACGTAGCCGACCACCCACTCCCGCCCGGTGCCATCGGTCAGCCTGAAACTCTCGCGCCCCGTGCCGGCGCCGCGCTCGATGCGGCAGACGCGCGCGGAGATCAGCGTCGCGCCTGCTTCCACGGCGCGCTCGCGCAGAAACCTGTCCAGACGGGCCCGGGAGAAGACATGCACCGGCGCATCCAGCTCGATCTCGGCGCGCCGGCCGGATGGCGATACCAGCAGGAGCCGGCTCACGATTCGCCGGGGCAACCGCGCGTCGAGCAGCTCCGGCGACATCTCCAGTCCCCGCGACGGGATGCCACCACCACACGGTTTCTCCGGCCACGGCTGGTGATGGAACAGGATGACGGACCGCCCCGCTGCCGCGAGCCGGCCGGCAGCCAGAGCCCCGGCAGGCCCCCCACCGACGATCGCCATTCGCATCGTGTCTCGTCTCGTTGCCCGGGCCCTGATTCGGTGGCATCGTACGCCAGCCCCGGGATCCGGTCAAGGAAGCCGGGCGGCGGTGCACCCGGTCCGACCCCGCCTCCGGGCTAGAATCGGACCGATGAAGCTGTTCATCGGCAAGTTCCTGCAGCTCTCCGGCCTGGCGACCACCGCGGGGGCGCTCATGGCCGGGCTCTCCGAGCCCACACTCTGGAACGAGCTGTTGCTGATGACCGTCGGGATCGTGGTGTTCTTCGGAGGATGGCTCATCGAGCACAAGCTGCCCGGCCGACGGTAACCGGGCCGGCGAGGGTCTGGAACCCCACGGTCGGCCGGCACGTTCCACCGTTGACCCACACGGAGGAAGCCTGGGGGAGGCGAGGACGTTGGACGGACACGACGACGAGGCCCTGATGCGGGCGGTCCAGGCCGAGAAGCCGGACGCCTTCGAGGAATTCGTGCGCCGCTATCAGAAGAGGTTTTACCGGATCGCCATGGGATACATGCGAGATCACGACGACGCGCTGGATGCGGTGCAGGGCACGTTCATCCGCATCTATTCGGCCCGCCACCGCTGGACCCCCCGGGCCCGACCGTTCACCTGGTCGTACCGGATTCTGGTCAACCACTGCATCGATCTCATCCGCAAGCGTCGCATCCGCGACGCCGACTCCCTCGACGACGTCCAGGCGGCCGGCCGGGACGCCCCCGACCGGACGACGCCGTCACCGTTCGACCGCAGTGCCGGTCACGAGGTGGGGGATGCCATCCGGGAGGCCGTCGCCGGTCTGCCGGACCGCCAGCGCGAGGTGTTCACGTTGAGACATTTCGAGGAGCTTTCCTTGCAGGAGATCGCGAATGTTCAGGGGTGCGCCCTGGGGACGGTCAAGTCGTCCCTGCACCGCGCCGTCATGACCCTTCGCGATCGTCTGTCGGGCCTCCTCTCGGGACCTGAAGGTGAACTGCACAAGCATCCAAGCTGACCTCATCGCCGCGGTCACCGGTGACGACGACGCTGCCGTCCGCCAGAACGTGGACCGTCACCTCGACGGTTGCGCGGCGTGCCGGGCAACAGCGTCGCGGTATCGTCGCCTGCTCGATGCCATCACACCGGAGGTCGTGTTCCCCCGCGAAGGGGAGGTCGACTGGTCGGTCCCACTCACGTGCACTCTCGTGCGCCGGGATCTGGCCGTCACCCCGGACACCGCCGACGAGACGGTGACCGCTCACCTGGCTCGCTGCGCCGCCTGTGCTGCCGAGGCGACCGCCCTGCGCAGGGTGCTGGCCGCGATCACACCGGCGATCGTCTTTCCCCGGGAAGAAGAGGTCGACTGGTCGATCCCGCTGACGTGCTCCCGGGTCCGCGAGGAGCTCAGCAGCGTGCTCGACGCGCAGGCCCCGGCCTGGGACATGGTGCTGGCGCATCTGGCTCGATGTCCGGCCTGCGCGGAGAACGCGGCAACCATCGGCGAGACCCTGGCGATGGCACGCCGGGCGCGGCCGGAAGAAGCGCAGGTGGACTGGGACCGGTTCGCCGCCGAGACGGCATCCCTTGCCCGCGCCGAGGCTCCCGCGGCCGCGCCTGGCGGA
>JBHHZI010000082.1:0-14367 GCA_046757965.1 Acidobacteriota bacterium
GACGCTGTCCACGACCCGTTCACACGCTCACCCTTGCGAAATCCAGGTTCAATCATGGGTGCGTTCCTGATATCCTGGGTGAAGGGGTGGTTATTGTTGTCGGTTCGACCCGAACGGTTCATCCAGGCGGCGGGATGTCCTGCAAGAAGTTGGCGTCATCGTGGTGAATCCACTGCTCATCGAGGATCCGTTCTGGACAGCCGACAAGATCGTGTCGGGCCTGATCGCCTTGATCTACGTTGTCGCGCTGGGGCTCGTCGAGGGCAGCGGCACGGCGTTGAAGGCCATCGCGGCGCTTCTTCTCCCCCTCGGCAGCATCTGGTTCTCGGAGGAACTGGCTGGCTACACCGGTCCGATCATCGCTTATCGCACCGGCATGGTGGATCGCGAATCTCACCCTGGATGTCTGTATCTCACCGGGTGGCTGGTTCTTCTGTTGCCGATCCTGGCTGTCTTTGTCATCCTGTTGTGGAACGCGATCGTCGCGCTGGGTTCTCTCCTCGGCCTGTGAACCGGACTGGCGGGAGGATCGCACCCATCCGGCCTACAGCGTGGGAAGCCTCAGCGACAAGGACCGGGAAGAAGAATGACGCCCGACGGCAGCGGAAACGGCGGACAACGTACGATGATGGTCCGGTGGCGCGCGGGAGTCCAGAGGTCCGGAGGCTAGTCCGTGCAGTACATCGATGAATCCACCGTGGCCAGCGTGCTGCACATGGCGGACGTGATCCCGGCGATGCGGCAGGCGATGATCGATTACTCGCAGGGCCGGTTTTCTCAGCCGCAAAGGCGCATCCTTTCCGTCGAGCGACACGGCGGCTTCTTCGCCAGCATGTCGGCGGTTGCTCCGGAGAGTGTCGGCGCGAAGCTGGCGAGTATCGAATGGGCTGGCCCGGATGCCGGGGAGGTCGATGCGGCCACCATGTCAAACGTGGTCATCGTGGATTCCCGGGAAGGGGCGTGTGCCGAGTCCGGCAACATCCGGCGCTTCGGCGCGGAGATCCACGCCGAGCTGGGCGAACTGCTCGTTGGGACCCGGCCGGTGGATCCGGAGGCCACCGTGGTCTTCGACTCGCTTGGCATGGCGTGCCAGGACACCGCGGCGGCAGCACTGGTGTTCGAGAAGCTGGTCGGGCGGCAAGATCCTGTCTAGGATGGTCCGGTCCTGGAGCGGTCCCCGGCCCAGGTGATGGCCGGGATCGTGCGGCCATCAAGGAAAGGGGGTATCCGTGAAGTCGATGTCTCGCGCGCTGTCCGGCGCTGCAACGCGCTCGCCGGAGGCCGTTTCCCGGGAGCAGTTCTTCAAGACGCGACAGGTCAGTCTCGAACTGGCGGCGCCTCTGTCCGCGGAGGACTGTTCCCTGCAGTCGATGACGGATGCGAGCCCGGTGAAGTGGCATCTCGCGCACACCACATGGTTCTTCGAGACGTTCGTGCTGGGACCACACGTCGCCGGCTACCGGCCGGTCGACCCCGCCTTCACCGTGCTGTTCAACTCCTACTATAACGGTGTCGGAGCGATGCACCCGCGACCCGAACGGGGAATGCTGTCACGGCCCGGACTCGAAGACGTCCTCTCGTATCGCCGCCATGTCGACGAGTCGATGCTGACCCTGCTTGGCGCAAGCTCGCCCTCCCCCGGTGTGTGTGAACGGATCCGGCTGGGCCTGGAGCACGAACAGCAGCATCAGGAACTCATCCTCACGGATGTGAAGCATCTCCTGGCGCAGAATCCGTTGAAGCCGGCTTACCTGGAGAACAGGTCATTTTCTCGGGACCGCGTCGGCGAACGGTGGTGGGTGACCTGCGAAGGAGGACTGTGCGAGGTCGGGCATGCCGGGGGTGGTTTTGCGTTCGACAACGAGAGCCCGCGCCATCGTGTCTGGCTCGATCCCTTCAAGATCGCCTCGCACCCGGTGACCAGCGGAGAGTTCATGGAGTTCATCGACGACGGAGGTTACGGGCGACCGGAACTGTGGCTGGCGTCGGGCTGGGACACCGTCAAGGCCAGCGGCTGGCGGGCTCCGCAGTACTGGGAGTGTCACGATGGTCAGTGGCAGGTCTTCACGCTCCGTGGCGCCGTTCCCGTGGATCCCGATCTGCCCATCACTCATCTGAGTTTCTTCGAGGCCGACGCGTTCGCCCGCTGGGCCGGCGCCCGCCTGCCGACGGAAGCGGAGTGGGAGATCGCCGCGCGCCACACCCCGGTCTCCGGCAACTTTCTCGAGAGTGGCCTTCTCCATCCCGAAGCGACCGGCGAGACGCCACCGGACGGGGAGCTGGCGCAGGCCTTCGGCGACGTGTGGGAGTGGACGCGCAGCGCCTACGGACCGTACCCGGGTTTTCAGCCCCTCCCCGGCGCGTTGGGGGAGTACAACGGCAAGTTCATGTGCGACCAGTATGTTCTCCGTGGCGGGTCGTGCGCCACGCCAACCGCTCACATGCGTGCCACGTACCGCAATTTCCTCCCGCCCGCGGCGCGCTGGCAGTTCTCCGGGATTCGTCTGGCTCGATCGGCCTGACGGCGCCGGGCTACCGGCCCGCCCGGTCGAGGGCTTGCCGGAAGTCGGCCACCAGGTCGTCGGCAGCCTCGATGCCGACGGAGACGCGGATCAGGCCATCGGTGATGCCGAGCTTGTGGCGCTCGGCCGGTTTCATGCCCAGGTGAGAGGTGGTGGCGGGCCGGGTCACCAGCGACTCGATACCGCCGAGGCTCGGCGCCTGCAGCGGCAGCGTCACGCTCTGCATGAACCGCGTGGCCACCTCGACACCGCCGTCGATCTCGAAGCTGAGCATGCCGGAGAAGCCGTCGAACAGTTCCGCCGCCCGGGCGTGGCGCGGATGGGAGGCGAGGCCGGGGTAGTTGACGGCGGTCACCGCCGGGTGGGCCTCGATGGCCTCGGCCAGTTGCAGGGCCGATGCGTTCTGCTGCCTGACACGCAACGCCAGGGTCTTCATGCCGCGATAGAGCAGGAAGCAGGCGTGCGGGTCGAGGGTGCCGCCGAGGTGATTGAGCTTGAGGCGAATCCGATCCACCAGGTCGGCCCGGCCGATGGCCGCACCGGCGACGATGTCGGAGTGGCCGTTGAGATACTTCGTGCAGGAGTGCAGGGAGAGGTCGAAGCCGTGCTCGATGGGCCGGAAGTTCATCGGGCTGGGGAAGGTGTTGTCGATCATCGAGACGAGGGCGTGGTTCTTCGCGAAGCGGGCCATGGCTTCGAGGTCTCCGACCTGCAGCAGGGGGTTGGTCAACGATTCGGCATAGAGGACCTTCGTGGTGGGGCGGAGCTTCGCCTCCCAGGAGGAGGGGTCGTCGCCGTCGATGAAGTCGACCTCCACCCCGAAACCGGGGAGGTCCTTGGTGAAGAAATCGTGGGTGCCCCCGTAGAGGGTGTCCTGCGCCAGCAGGTGATCGCCGGCGGAGACCATCGCCAGGACCGCCGTCGAGATGGCGGCCATGCCGCTGCCGGCGACCAGGGCGGCCTCGGCGTTCTCCAGCGCCGCGAGTTTTCCGTGCAGGGCGTCGTGGTTCGGGGTGTTGTTGAGACGGATGTATTTCAGGTCGTGGTAGTCGGTCTCCCCCATGTAGAGAAACTGCGCCGTCTGGAAGATCGGCAAGCTGACGGCGCCCCAAACCTTCTTGGCGGGCTCCCCCGCGTGAACCAGCTTGGTGTCGATGTTCTCGTAACTGCGGGTCATCTCGCGCTCCTTCCCGGCGTCTATCCTCTATATGGGTCCGCGACGGCCGGCCCGGCCACCCCAGCGGCGAGATTCTACCGTTTCGGCGCGCAGCACACGGCGCCGGCTGATGGCTTGCCCGTTCCCGGCCGGCCCGTCGGCCGGTGCACCCGTCCGATGCACGCTGTCTGTTCCGTCGGCCGGTTTACCCGTCAGACGCACGCTGCCCGGTCCGTCCGCCAATCCACGCGGCGGACGCCTTCCGCCCGCTGCGTTGACCTTCCACCGGGGCTCTGGAAGAATGGCCCATCGTGAGTCCGGTCCTGGTCACCCTCCTGTGCTTCGCCGGTTACGCGGCGGCCTACTTCCTGTATGCGCGCTTTCTGAGCCGCGCGGTCTTCCACCTCGACCCGGGTGCCGTCACCCCGGCGCATGCCCGGCGCGACGGCGTGGACTATGTGCCGACCAACCGCTACATCCTGTTCGGCCACCACTTCGCCTCCATCGCCGGTCTGTCGCCGATGCTGGGGCCGGCCATCGCGGTCATCTGGGGCTGGCTCCCGGCGATGCTGTGGGTGGTCCTGGGCACCGCGTTCATCGGTGCCGTGCACGATTTCTCGGCCCTGGTGGTGTCGATCCGGGCGCGCGGCATGTCCATCGGCAAGGTGGCCGAGGACATCATGGGGAGCCGGGCCAAGACACTGTTTCACGTCATCATCTTCTTTCTCGTGGCGCTGGCCATGGGCGTCTTCGTGTTCGTCGTGGCGGAGCTGTTCACCGACGCCTATCACCCGGAGACCGTCGGCCCGACCTTCTCCCTGATGGTCATTGCCGTGATCATGGGCTGGCTTATCTATGCGCGGCGGCTGCCCGTCGGGCCGGTGACCGGCGTGGCCTTCGTGGTCATGCTCGGTCTCGTCGTCTTCGGGATCAAGATGCCGGTGACCGGCATCAGCACCATGGAATGGTCAGTGGTCCTGCTCTTTTATGCCTACCTGGCCTCGGTGCTGCCGGTGTGGATGCTCCTGCAGCCGCGCGATTACCTGAACTCCCTGCTCCTCTATCTCGGGCTGGCCATGATCTTCGGCGGGTTCTTCGTGCTGCGTCCGTCCTTCCAGGCGCCGGTCGTCGAGATGGCGCCGGCGGGAGCGCCTGCTCTGTTCCCGTTCGTCTTCATCACCATTGCCTGCGGGGCCATCAGCGGCTTTCACGGGCTGGTGTCCTCGGGGACCACCGCCAAGCAGCTCGACCGGGAAAGCGACGCCACCTTCATCGGCTACGGCGGCATGATCGGTGAGTCCCTTCTGGGACTGGCGGCGGTGCTGGCCACCACCGCGGGCTTTGCGTCGTCGACGGCCTGGGCGGATCACTACCGCACGTGGGAGGTGGCGAAGGGACTGTCGGCGAATCTCGGGGCGTTCATCGACGGATCGGGTCTGTTCATCTCGCAGCTCGGCGTGCCCATCGACGTGGCCCGCTCGTTCGTCGCGCTGGTCGCCATCGCCTTCGCGCTGACCTCGCTGGACACCGCGGCGCGCCTGCTGCGCTTCAACATCAGCGAGATGGGTGAGACGTTGCACCTGCCGGTGCTGGGCAACCGCTACCTGGCCTCGGCGCTCGCCATCGGGGCCATCGCGTTCTTCGCCTTCTTTCGCATCGACGGCCGTCCCGCCGGTCTCACCCTCTGGCAACTGTTCGGCACCACCAACCAGATCATGGGTGGGCTCACGCTCCTGGTGGTGACGCTGTACCTGCTGCAGAAGAAATGGCCGGTGCGCTACACACTGCTGCCGATGCTGTTCATGATGGCCACGACCCTGGTGGCGATGGGCGCGAAGATCCGCGACTTCGCCCGGGACTTCTCGGCACGCGGGGGTGCCGGCAATGCCCTGCTCCTCTTCCTGGGGACCATGATCTTCGCGCTATCGATCTGGCTGGCCATCGAGGCGCTCATTCGCTTCAGGCAGTTTCGACGGGGCGCCCTGCCGCCCCTGCGTCTCGGTGGAGAGACCACACCGCCGCCGCGCTGATTCCTGCATCCGGCCGGTCGTCCTGAGGACCGCGCCATTGCCACTTCGCAGGCGGCTCCAGTATGACGGACTTTCCTGTCGTGTGCGGATGCGCCTACACCTGCCGTGGCCCTGTCCCATCTTGCAACACGTGTGCTGACCGGACCCATGCGTGAAAGAGACGTCGTGGCAGACGGTTGACACGGAGCCCGCCGAACCACTGGGCGTCTTCTCCTCTCCGGGCGCTGGCGTGACTCTTGCTACATGGTCTCGCAGTTTTTCCACGATGTACCGGGTAAGGCGCCACATGAGGGTCATGGCCTGGTTTCGGCCAGCGTCAGGCGCACTGAGTACCCGGATTCGAGATCGAAGAAGAGTGGGATCCACACTCATCATCCGGGAAGGGAGACTGACGATGAAGACAGGGAAGTTGATACGCAGGAGAGCGTTGTCCGTGACCTGCATTCTGATGGTGCTGGTCCAGGCGACGTCCGGCATCACGGTGTTGGCGAGCGGCCCTGGTGGCAGAGTCGCCGAGAGCGGTGATGGACAGGAACTTCAAGCGGTGGTGCAGACACGCCTGACCGTGGAAGATTCCCTTGGGCCGATCGCGACATTCCTGGGCCGAACCGAAGCCATGCGTCGGACCGTTCAGTTGACAACTCCCGAAGTCGGGACTCTCACGTGGTCCTATAGCCGACTGCCGGACGAACATCGTGTTCGCATTCTGGTTTACAGCGAGGATGAGGAATTCGAGTTCAGTGTTCCGTTTCCGGTCACCCAGACGTCCATCGACCGGATGAACTGGGATGCGCTCATGGCGTGGGAGCAGTCGGACACGTTCGCGCGGTTTGCTCCCATCGCGCGACGGGTCGGCACCGGTATCCTCGACACGAAATGCAGTGCGATCGCCCGGATGCAAACTCTCGCTGACCTGCTGGTTCCGTTCAGCTTCGACGTGCTGCCGTCCGATGTTGGAGAAAGGCTCGAAGGCATGCTGACGCCTGCCGGTCCGCGGTCTCAAGGTTTTCATGTCACCGTGACTCTCCCCCTCGAGACGGGAGACGACGGGAGTGACTGGGCATGCTTCAACGTGACGCCGGACAAGGCGGGATGTGACAATTGCTGCCGGGACACTGCTCTGGTGGCGCTTGCGTTATGCAGTCCCGCCGGATTCGCCTGTGGAGTGGCGGTGGCAACAGGATTCGTCTACTGCAGGGATTGTGTGATGTGGCCAATCCGTGATGGCGACAGGTGACTCCTGCGCGACCGCGTGCCTGGTCACACAGGGGGAACCCGGCGCGGTTCCCCGCGTCCGCGAGGCAGTGGATTGCGGTGAACAAATAGATCCTGGTACAGTGATGGTTGGAGCGCGAGTCCATGTTCATCAACAGCGGTCATGTTGCGTTGTCGTTGGCGCCGGCGCACAGTTTCCCGGTGCGCGCATGCCGTGTCAGTCAGGGCACGCGACCTGTCGAAGCGGCGGCGATTCTTCGCAGCAGGCGATGAGAAGGGAGTGGACATGTCTTTCGGCGTTGAGGAACTCGCACTGACTGCGGTCATCGGTGTCGGTCTCCTCCTCCTGGGGAGGCGCTGGCCACGACTGCGCCGGCGATCCCGGGGATTGTGGAAGCCGTTCCCGTTGCTGTACTTCCTCGGCATGCTGGCGTTGTTCGGTGCCCACACGTTGCCGGCAGACGGGCGGGGCCAGGAAATTGTCGATGCCGTCGCGGTCGTGTTGATGCTGGCCGGAGCCATCGTCGAATGGCGGCGCGGTACGTCGGCGACCCCGCCGGCTGACGTGTGAGGTTGAGGCCACGCCGGGTCGGGTGACCGCACGGGTCGATCAGGGGCTGTCGGGGTCCTCGTCGCCGTCGATGACCAGGGCGAGGGTCAGGTCGCCTGCCGGTGCGACCAGCATCCAGTGGTCGAGGTCGTTTTGCACCATCGCCGGGATGGTGTCGGGCTCGTCATAGACGGGGAACAGCCCGATCACGGCGGGATGGTTGGTGCTGGTGACCATCTTCCCGGCGTCGACGAGCGCCTTCATGCCCATCAGCTCGTCGGGTCCTGCGTCGTCGGCGAAGGCGAGCACGATGAGAAAATCACGGTTGACCGACACGCCCATGTGATTGCCGTCCGCCGGCTGCACGGCGTAGCGCAGCGCGTACGTCCCGGCGGGCAGCGTCTTATGGCGGTAATCGGTCCAGGGTCTTGCGAACGTCGCCACCCCCAGCAGCATGCCGGGCATGATCGTGCCATAGCTGACGCCGAGGCCGGCGGCGGAGTCATCGATGAGCGGGAACGCCGCGCGCAGCCAGACGAAGACGACGGGCTCACCGTCGTCATCGACACGGACACCGGTATCGTTCAGGACCGCACGGACTGCCGCGGGCACGGCATCCTCCGGCGCGGGCCCGATCGGCGTGACCCCGTAAGCGGCGCGGGCCTCGAGGGGGCCGGCGGCCATCATCATGCACGTCGCGATACAGGTGATGGCGATGCGGCGCAGGATCAACGCGAGAACGAGGCCACGAAGGCGCTGGACTTGCCGGGACTGGACCAGGTCTCACCCAGGCCCGCCCCGTCGAAGCGGTGGACGCGTGTGAACACCGGCGAAAACGCCGTGACGTCGACCAGCGGCGGATAGTACAGCTCGGTGTTCCCGATGCAGAGATGGTCCGCGTGGTGCAGCGCCCGGGTACGGATCTCGGCGGTGTCCCCCAGCCGCAGGAGTGCCACCGGCTCGCCGGCGTGAAAAGCCGCCTCGATGGGGATGGAATGCACGGCGACCACCTCATCGAGCAGGCCCGTTGCCGCGGAGCGGGCCAGCGAGACCAGCGCCTGCTGCTGCGGCGGCGTGGCCCGCGCGTCGACGAACAGCAGGGACCGGACGCTGTTGTCGGCAATGTCGGGATCGCCGAGGGTGGAGGTGGCGCGGAGCACGGCGGCCACGGTCAGGCCATCCACCGGCACGCCGTTCCAGGTTCCCTGTCGGATCGTCCAGGCCAGGATCGCCTTCTTGCCGGCCGTTCCGATCTCGCTGTTGGCGAAGCAGGCGCCGACGTAGACGTCCGCGGTGCGGGCCTCGAGATAGTCGCCGGTGACCTCGGCGTGAGACAGTCCGGTCAGGAAGATCGCCACGAGACTGACGGCCAGTCCGGTGAGGACGGATCTCGGGATGCCCGCCGAGGGTCCGCGTCGCCGGCCCGGCGCGGCGCCGATGCGCCACGTCGACAGACCGGGCGCCTGACGCCCTCCTTGCCGGGATGAGGTGAGACTCTCCGCCGGCTTCGAGCGGCCTGCGTGGTGGAATGTTGATGGGCTCATCAGGTGGCTCCCCGGCAGGCCGGAACCCCCGGCCCGGCCGTCTGTTCTTCGTGCACCCATTGTAGTGCAGATGTCGCGCCGATCGTCAGGCGGCGCGCCGTCGTCCTGCAAGACGTCGTCTTGCTCTCGACCGAGGACTGGCCGGCCCGGCCGGGATCACAGAGGCTCGAAGCAGTGGCGTCCGGCCCGGCAGTTCTTCGAGTCGGCGACCTGACCGTCCGGGCCGAGACAGTTCATGGTGTGTGTGCACCAGCAGAAGCCGTCGCCGGTGTTCGGCATCCGGGCACCGGGATCATCCGGGTCCGGCGCCACATCGACGTACATCTGCTTGGAGCGCAGCCGCCGGCAGCGCTGTCTGTCGTCGGGTGTGGGGGTCATCGCCATCTCACACCACGGCCTCGCCCGCCGCGCGCAGCAGGGCGCGCTTCACGCAGACGCGGGCCAGGCGGATCTTGTAGTCGTTGTGGCTCAGGGCGCGTGCGCCGACCACCGCCTGCTCGGCCGCGACCTCGGCGGTGCGGGCGACGACCGGCTTGCCGCGCAAGAACCGCCCCACGCCATCCGGTGCCGGCCACGGTACCGGCGCCACATGCCCCATGACGATGCGCGCCGCCTCCACGATGTCGCCGTCCATGGTGAGCACCGCGGACGCGGCTACCAGCGGCCAGTCCATCGCCAAGCGCTGGCGGACCTCGTAGGTACTGCTCTGCCGGCCCTCGGCCGGCGGGAGGGTCACGGCGGTGACGATCTCCGCCGGCGCGAGGGACAGCTCGCGCTCCCCGTCGGCGCGGGGAATCCGGAACAGCTCGACCACCGGAAGGCTGCGCGGTCCGTCCGGACCGGTGACCTGCACCGAGGCCTGGGAGGCGGCAAGCACAGGTGCCAGGCTCGACGCACTGACGAAGGCGGCCGGTCCGTCGTTGCCGAAGATGGCGTGGTAGCGGTTGTCGCCGTCGACGACCATCGACCGGCCCTCGCGGAGGGCGAGCAATCCGTATCCGTTGCGGAAGTACCAGCAGCGCGGCCGCTGGCACAGGTCGCCGCCGACCGTGCCGCGGTTGCGGATCTGAGGGCTGGTGATGCCGGCGGCCGCCTGGGCGATGCCGGGATAAGCCTTCACCAGCCTCGTGTTGTCGAGGAGTTGCGCGAGCGTGACGCGAGCGCCGATGCGCAGGCCGCCGTCGCGGGTCTCCTCTATGGCTGCCAATCCGTCGATGGCGTCCAGGCTGACGAGCCGGGCCGGCGTCATCGCCCCATCCTTCATCGTCGCCAGCAGATCGGTGCCTCCGGCCAGCACCACCGCCTCGCCGGGCGTCCCGGCTAGCAGCTTGACCGCCTGGTCGAGGCTGTCCGGACGGGCATAGTCGAACGGTCGCATCATTGGCCGGGCATCCCGCAGAGAGTTCGCCTCACCGCCTGGTCGAGGCTGTGCGGACGGGCGTCGTCAGACGGTCGCATCATCGGCCGAGCGTCCTGCAGCGAGTTCGGGTGTCCCTTCCGCGCTTCCATCGACAGTGGAATGCTCTCGCCTGCCCTCGCCCCGAACGCGCAAGGGTCGGACGTTCGCTGCGGCGCGCTCATGTCACGCTGCCCGCCGCCTCGAGGGCGGCGATGACGCGGTCGGGCGTGAGCGGCAGCTCGGGCACCCGCACGCCGGTGGCATTGGCGACGGCGTTGGCAATGGCGGCGCCCGGTGAGATGACGGGCGGCTCACCAAGGCCGATGACTCCCCGCTCCTCGTACGCCGGTCCGCGCATGAGATGCACGACGAACTCTCCCACGTCGGCGAGCCCGGCGAGCTTGTAGAACTCCATGTCGCCGTTGAGCAGGCGCCCGGTCAGGGGGTCGACGATCTTCTCCTCGAGCAGTGCGTAGGAGACGCCCATGGTCAGGCCGCCGTACACCTGGCTCTCGGCTGTCTGCTCGTCGAGGATCAGCCCGCAGTCCTGGACCGCGACCATCTTGTTGACCCGCACCACGCCGGTCTCCATGTCCACCGTGACGTCGGCCATCTGCACGCCGCCGACGCCACTGCTGGTCAGCCGCCCGGGGCCGGGGTTGCTGCCGGTGACACTGATGGGATGGACGCCGATGCGGGCGGTGGCGTCGGGCCAGGCGAGGAAACGGTCCGACGCGTCGCGCACCTGCACACGCCCGTCGCGTGCGATCAACTCGGCGGGGTCGGCGTCGAGTGCCGGCGCCACCTTCGCAAGCACCTGGCTCAGGGCTTCCTGCGCGGCCCGTCGGGTCGAGGCGCTGACGCCGCCCACCGTGGTGCTGCCGCCCGAGGCGCCGGACGGCGGGTAGCGGCTGTCGCCGATCTGCACCGAGACCTGGTCCACGCCCACGCCGAAGGTCTCCGCCAGCACGATGGCGATGATGGTGCGGGTGCCCGTGCCCAGGTCCTGGCTGCCGAGACGGGCCTCGATGGCGCCGTCCGGGTGCACCCGCACCTCGCAGTTGCTGCGATGGCCGCGGCCGCCCCAGGTGTGCATCGCCAGACCCAGCCCCTGGCGGAGGATGCCCTCACCCTGGCCGCGCGGATGCCAGCGTTTCTTCCAGTCCATCAGCCGCGCCGCCACCGCCAGCTCGTCGCGGTAGGTGTCGGCCAGGCGGCCGGTGAGATCGATGTTTTTCAGGAAGAAATCGAGCGGGTCGAGGCCGGCCCGTGCGGCGGTATCCTCGAGGGCGGCCATGGTGATGAAGCAGGCCTGGGGATGGTTGGGTGCGCGCCAGGCACGGGAACTGGCAATGTGGGTCGGCACCGACGTGTGCCGATGCCGGCGATCGGGAATGGCGAACAGGTACGGCAGCGGTGGGCTTCCCGAACCACCCAGCCCGCCCGACCCCCAGGATTCGGAGATCCAGGCGGTGAGGCGTCCATCGCGGGCAGCGCCGACGCGGACGCTGGCGAAGGCGGACGGACGGTCGCCGGCCACCTCGATCTCCGCGGCTCGTTCGAGCATCAGCTTCACCGGCGCGGCGGCGTCGCGTGCGAGACGGGCGCCTTCGATGCCCCACCGGTCGACACTGAACTTGCTGCCGAACCCGCCCCCCATGTAGTCGGTACGCACTCTCACGTCGGCGGCCGCGACGTCGAGTCCGTCGGCGAACTGCCCAGGCAGCCCCGACACGTTCTGCGTGGAGCACCAGGCCGTCAGGTGGCCGGCCTCGTCCCACTCGCAGACCTGTCCGTGGGCTTCGAGGCAGCAGTGGGCGATGGAGGGCAGACCGTAGGTGCCGGCGCTCTTCACGGTCGCGGCCGACAGGGCGCTGTCCGGGTCGCCGCTCTCCTGCTCCTCGCCGGGCTCGGTCTTCGGCGCCGCATGCAGGCGTCGCTCCTCGACGAAGTGCGGCAGGACCTCGTAGTCCACGCGCACGGCGGCGGCGGCGTCTGCCGCGACCTCCTCGCTGATGGCCGCCACCGCCACGACCTCATCACCCGCCCACTGGATCTCGGAGCCGGGGCCCTGGATGATGCGCACCGCCTTCACCCCGGGCAGGGCCGACGCTGCCTTGGTGTCGATGGCGCGCACCCGGGCGTGGGCGTGGGGGCAGTGCACCACCTTGGCCCAGAGCATGCCGGGACGGTTGATGTCGTGCGCATAGCGCGCGCGCCCGGTCACCTTCACCGGCCCGTCAAGCCGGTGGATGCGCTTGCCGATGACCTGCAGAGCATCGAGATCGGGCCAGCGAGACTCAGCCATCCCGTCTCCCCGGTCCGGCCGGTGCCGTCGTCACTCTGTCACCTGCCACGACCTTGCGGATACCCATGTAGGTGCCGCAGCGGCAGAAGTTGCCGCCGAGGCCGGCGCGGATCTGGTCTTGGGTCGGCCTCGGGTGACCGTCGAGCAGTGCGGCGCAGGCCATGACGAAGCCGGGCGTGCAGAAACCGCACTGCTGGGCGTCGTTGCGCACGAAGGCGGCCTGGATGGGGTGCAGGCTGTCCGGCGACCCCAGGCTCTCGATGGTCCGGATGTCGTGCCCCTGCGCCTCGATGGCCAGGATGCTGCAGGCGTAGACCGCCAGACCGTTCAGCCGCACTGTGCAGGCCCCGCAGGTGCCGCGGTCGCACACCTTCTTGGTGCCGGTCAGATCCAGACGGTTGCGCAGCAGGTCGAGGAGGGTCACCCGCGGCTCGACGCTCACCTTCCTGACGGCGCCGTTGATGCGCAACTTCACGGTCACCGGTCCGCGCACGATGTGCGGTGTGGGGGCAGCCGCCGCCGCGGTCGCCGTGCCGGCCGGTGTGAGGAGCGGTGTGCCCACCGCCCCGAGAGCGCCCAGCTTCATGAAATCCCGCCGGGGCAATCCCTCCCGGCGGTGTTCCGGCTTCTTGCCGACTCGCCTGGGCGTGTCGTCGTCGCGTGACATGGTGTCTGGCGCCCGCGATCCGACCGGGGCGTACCGGCAGGATACGGTCGTCGCGATCGTCGTGTCAAGCCGGGCGTCGCGTCGAGTGCCGGCGGCTGTCCTTGTGGCGTCGCGCTGCGATCCCGAACCGGTCGGGGCGCGCGCTGCGTCGACACCGGTGCTGGAGCTACGGCGCCTTGTCGTCCGCTGACGGTGGGGGGTCCGCCGCGCCGTCCTCCGGCATCGGTGGGTCCGGCGCCACGTGATCCACGGGCACTACCGGGGGCGCCACGAGGGGTGGCGCATCGGTCACCGGTGGCAACGGGGTCACCAGCGCAGGCAGCGCCGGCGGTGCCAGGGTCAGCCGCGGTGAGCTCGGAAGGATGGTTACGGGGTGGGGGGCGAGGGCCGGCCGCGGCGGCATGGCGAGAGCGGGCAGTGCTGACGCTCGCCGGCCGCGGCATCCCGACGACGGGAGCCGGATCCGGCCGCGGCGCCGTGGCCGGTGTCAGGGGCCCGGCGTCGAGCGGTGGCACCACGACCGCCGGCACCGGACCGACGCTCGCGTCCACGCCGCGCTCCCGCAGGCGGTCTTGCAGCCTTCTGCGTCGTTCCTCCTGCTGCTGTTGCCCGTGTTCCTGCAACCGTCTCTGAGCGTCGTGCAGCTCTTGCGTCTGCCGGCGCAGGTCTTCCATGATGCGGCGCTGCTCGGCGGATGAGGCGCCGCTGCGCTCGTGTCTTGCGCTTTCCATCTGTTGCAGCGCCTGGCGGTACGCTCCCGCCGCCTGGCGCTGGAGCGCAGGGCTTCCTCCAGCGCGAGGGTGGTGCGTTGTTGTCGCTCGGCCTGACTCTCCTCATCGGCCCGGTGCTGCGCCTCGCGGTCTTGCTGCGCATGCTGGATCTCTTCCATGGCCTGTTCATACCGGTATCTGGCCTCGCGTCGCATCGCCGCGCTCTCTTCCGGGTCGGCTGTCCGGCTCGCCTCCAGCGCCTCGCG
>JBHHZI010000083.1:0-14326 GCA_046757965.1 Acidobacteriota bacterium
CCTCGCGGAGGACGCCGACCAGGCGGCCCGGCCCCGCCGGATGAGAATCCTGGGCGCCAGCGGAGACGAACGCTGGTTGCGCGTCCTGCCCATCTCGATCCGGGACGACCAGCCACACGGGCCCCTGCAGGTGGAGTGCGCGCTGGATGACTCCCGCACCCACCGGATGGAGGCTCACCTGCGGCGGGTGGCCGCCCGGCATGCCCGGCACGGAAATGGCGACGGCGCCGGCGCGACCAGCGGCCTGACAACCCGTGAGGCGGAGATCCTGGACCTGCTCACCGACCAGGACCTCGATCTGGCGAGCATCGCCCGCCAGCTCCACGTCAGCTACGTGACCGTGCGCAATCATGTGCAGCACACGCTCACCAAGCTCCATGTCCACTCCATCCCGGAGGCGGTGGCGGTGAACCTTCTCCATCGCCCGGACTGACCGGCCTCCCCGGACTTGACAGCCTCCGCGTCGCACCATACAGTGTCCTATGACACTATGACACTGCATTTCCGACCACACCCTGGCCTTCCGGACCCCCTCCCCGGCACTTCGCCGGCGAGGAGATGACCGATGCAGGTGCACCTGGCAGTCGATGCGGCCAGCGCCACGCCCCTCTACGCCCAGGTCACCGAGCAGCTCCGGGCGCTGATCGCCGCCGGGGCCCTTCAGCAAGGCGACCGTTTGCCGTCCGTGCGAGATCTCGCCGTCGACCTGCGCATCAACCGCAACACCATCGCCAAGGCCTACCGCGTTCTGGAGTCAGACGGCGTGCTGGAGACCCGCTCCGGTCAGGGCACCTTCGTCGCCGACGGCGGCAGACGCTGGTCGCTCCGGGAACGCCGCCGCCGCGTCTGCCGGCTTCTCGACCGCGCCGTCGTCGAGGCACAGCATCTCGCCATCGGTGCGGACGAGGTGCGGTCACTCCTGGACCACTGTCTGGCCCCGCTCGCCGAACCTTCACGAAAGAGCGACTCATGACCTCACCGGCCATCACCATCGATCGTTTCACCCATCGGTACGGCAGGACCGTCGCCGTCGACCACCTCGACCTCGAGGTGCCGGCCGGAACCGTCGTCGGCCTGGTCGGCCAGAACGGGGCCGGCAAGACGACGACGATTCACGCCCTGCTGAACCTCATCCAGCCCACTGCCGGCAGGCTCAGTGTGTTCGGCCTCGACACCGTCGCCGACGCCCGCCGTGTGCGCGAGCAGGTTGGCTATGTGGCCGAGACGCCCGACCTCTATCCGTGGATGAGAGTGGATGAACTCCTGCGCTTCAGCAGCGCCTTCCATTCCACCTGGGACCCCGCTCTGGCCGAGGAACTCACCCGGCGTCTGGCCCTGCCGCGCACCGGCCGGATCGGCCAGCTCTCGCGCGGCACCCGGACGAAGGTCGCGCTGGTCACCGCCCTCGCCCACCGCCCGAAACTGCTCCTCCTGGACGATCCGACCTCGGGGCTGGATCCGATCGTCCGGCGCTCCTTCATGGAGGAGATCCTCCGCACGGTGCAGGCGGAGGGGGGCACCATTCTGTTCTCCTCTCATCTACTCCACGAGATGGAGCGCGTGGCGGATGAGGTGGCCGTTCTTCACGAGGGACGGCTTCTGTGCCGGAGCTCGCTGGAGAGCCTGAAGGCCGGCGTGAAGCAACTCCGGGCCACGTTCGAGGACAGCCCACCGCCGGATCTGGCCCTTCCCGGGCTGCTGCGCCGGCAGATCCGCGGGCGCCAGGCGATCCTCACCGTGCGTGAGTTCACCGGTGCGGTGGCGGCCGAGTTGCGCCGCGCCGGCCCGAAATCGATCGAGGTGCTCCACCTGCCGCTGGAGGAGATCTTCGTGGAGATCGTTCACGCGGCCGGCGGCCCGGCCCCGGTCGACGCCGACCGTGCCGCGCCGGTGATGACCGCTGAACCGGGGGCGTTCCATGCTTAGGGCCCTGTTCTGGAAGGAATGGCGCGAGCAGCGCTCCGTCCGCATCGCCGCCGCGACCCTGGCGCTCCTGCTGCCGCTGGTGCTCGTCCTCTCCGGCTGGATCTCCACCGGGAGCGCCGGTCTGGATCCCGGCGCCATCGCCATGAACATCAACATGGTCTACGCCGGACTGATCTGGCCGCTCACCGCCCTGCTGGCCGGTGCCGCCGCGCTGGCTGAGTTCAGGGCGCCCACCCTGCCGTTCCTCTTCACCCGGCCGGTCAGCCGGCTGACCGCCGGGCTCGACACGATCGGGGCCGGCCGCGCCTGTCGGCTCATGGTGGTCGCGGTCAGCGGCGGCGCCGGCCGTCTCCTGCTGATGGCGACCGGCCGCGATGCTCCGCGGGCGATGAACATCCCGGTCCTCGGCGACATCCTCGCCGGTCAGACGGACGTGGCCGCACTCGCCTGTGCGCTGTTTCTGCTGTTCGCCTGCGCGGTCCTGTTCTCGACGCTGATGGTGCAGACGCTGCTGGCCGCCGGTGCGGCGATGGCCGCCGCCACCGGCATCATCATCCTGGCGGTTGCCGTGCAGGTCCGGATGATGTTCCTGGTGGCGGTCGGCCGGTCCTGGCTGCTGGCCGATCTCGCCCTCCTGGCCCTGTTGATGCTGCTGGTCTCGATGCTGGTCTTCTCGCGAGGGGAACTGCGCGCCGGCGCAGGCAGAAGAACCGGCCGCGCTCTGGTCGGCGTGACCCTGGCGGTGGCCGTCGCCTGTCTGGCCGTTCCCGCCCTGTTCGCTTTGCCCCGCCTGGACCCGGATGATGCCCGGGTCGTGAGGGCGGTTCCCGCCCCCGGCGGCACCACCGTGGCGCTCGTGGTCACCAGCGCCACGCGCCGCGGATCCTGGATGCTGGTGGTGGATCCAGCGAGCCCCGGCGGCTCCGGCTCGCCCGTGCGTGCGGCAGGGCTGGGCGCCGGTTCCCCGGCCTTCACTGCCGATGGCGACTGGCTCGTGTATCTCACCACCGACTGGGTCTCGATGACCGTCTCCATCCGTGCGGTTCATCCCGATGGCACCGCCGACCACGAGGTGCTCGGTCACCTCACCGGCCCGGGGTGGTTCGTGGCCGATGCCCTCAGCGTCTCGCCCGATGGGACCATGGTTGCCCTGACCAGGGGATGGGTTCTCGCCGTGGGCGCACTGACTCCCGACCGGACCAGCACCATGCTCGACCTGCGCGCCATGCCGAAAGAGCAGGCCCGTGTGGTGGGCTGGACGCCGGACAGTTCCGAGATCATCCTCCTGTTCAACCCGACCTCGCCGGCAACGCCGGAGACCACCGGCCGGACGTCACGCCTGGAAGCCTTCGATATCACCACCCATGAGCGGCGGGTGATCCGTGTCCTGTCCGCCTACAGCTCGGTCTCCACCCGCTGGCAACCAGCCGCCGGCATCGAGACCGTCCCGGTCATCGAGAGTCCGGAATCTCCGTGGAAAACAGGGCCACGTCCGTTCAACGAGAAGCAGTTCACGCTGTCCCTGGTGGATGTGATGAGCGGCCTGGATCAGCGGATCAGTTCCACGGCCTGCTGGGCCGAGTCCGTCTCGCTCAGCGCGGACGGGCGGCGGCTCGCCTGGGTGGAGTGCCCGTCCGATGCTGCGTGGCAGGCCGTCCGGCTGCGCTTCGCGCCTACCGGCGAGGAACAGGAGGTGTATCGCCTCGAGGGACACATCCCGACGGTCGACCTCTCCCCCGCGGGAGATCGCCTGCTCCTCTGGACCTGCCCGCGCGCCACCACCACCTGCCCGGTGGACATCGTCAGCATCGACGGGAGCCGCTCCCCGGTCGCCGGAGACTGGCGACCGGTCGGCTGGACCGACCAGGCCGGGGCTCTGCTCGCCTCGCGGGAGTATCCGGCCAATCGACTCGTGGTCGTGGGCGGGACCGGAGGCAGACCCCGGATCCTTTTCCCATAGACGGGCATGACGTCTCCCGATCCGAGTGGTCTCCACGCGCGGTCACGCCGGCAGGCGCCACGCCACCGCCGGATGCCCCATCCGACCGGCCCGGAGAGACTCGAGACCCCGGAAATCAGTCATAATGACTCCGCGCCGGGAAGGAGTGTGGCATCGCCTCGCGTGGTTTCATCCTGCAGCCGACCTACCGCATCGAGGCCCGGGCGCCGGTCATCCTGCTGTATGGCGTGCTCGACGGCGGGGGCTCGTTTCTGATCCGCGAGACGCGCCAGACCCCTCATTTCTGGATCCGCGCCTCACAGGCCGGCAGAGCCCGATCCCTCGGGGCGACCATCCGGGAGGAGGAGCCGGCCCGGCACACCATGGACGGCCAGCCCGTGACCCGCGTCGAGATCGCCACGCCGCCCGAGGTCCCGGCGTTGCGCGATCGTCTCACGGCGGAGGGCATCGCCTGCTTCGAGGCGGACGTGCGCTTCGCGTATCGCTTCCTCATCGATCACGGTATCCAGGGTGGCATCGAGATCCATGGCGCGGCGCGACCGGGCAAGGGCGTGACATGGGTCTTCGATGATCCGGAGATCCGGCCTGCCGATTTCGGTCCCGATCTGAAGGTGCTCTCGTTCGACATCGAGACCGACCCGACCGCCAGGACGCTGCTGTCCATCTCGCTCGCCGGCTGTGGCGCATCGGAGGTGTTGCTCGTCACACCACCCGGCGCCTCCTGCCCGGCGCCCGGTGTGCGCTGCGACACCGAGAGCGACGTGCTGGCGCGGTTCGTCCAGCGTGTCCGGGATCTCGACCCCGACGTGCTCACCGGCTGGAACTGCATCGATTTCGACCTGACGGTCCTGCTGAGAATGTCCGGGCGGCTCGGTGTTCCTCTCGCCCTGGGCCGCGGATGGGAAACCCTGCGCCTCAGGAGCGCCGGGCCGGCACCCCGCGCGACGACGCAGGCGCTCATCCCGGGCCGGCTGGTCTTGGACGGCATGCACCTCGTGCGCGGAGCTTTTCTGCGCTTCGACAGCTACAGTCTCGACGCGGTCGCCCACGACGTTCTGGGCGAGGGCAAGATCATCCACGGCACCGATCGAGGGGCCGCGATCCTCGAGGCTTTCCGGCACGATCGCCAGAAGTTCGTCGATTACAACCTGAAGGATGCCCGGCTGGTCCTGGACATCCTTGACCGGCTGCACCTGATCGAGCTGTCGGTGCAGCGCAGCCGGTTGACCGGCATGCCCCCGGATCGGGTGACAGCCAGCATCGCGTCGTTCGACTTCCTCTACCTGTCCGAGCTGACGCGGCGCGGCATCGTGGCACCCACCGTCGACGCCGGCCGTCCCCTGGGCGAGGAGACCGGCGGGGGCCAGGTGCTCGACCCGGCGCCCGGCCTCTACCGCAACGTGCTGGTCCTCGACTTCGCCAGCCTCTACCCGAGCCTGATCCGGACCTTCAACATCGATCCTCTCGGTCACGTCGTCCGTCCCGGACCGGAAGACGATTGCATCCGCGCCCCTAACGGGGCCTCGTTTCGTCGCCCCCCCGGCATTCTGCCGTCCATTCTCGACGACCTGTTTCCGCGGCGGGCGGCCGCCAAGGCCGCGGGCGACCGCGCGGCGAGTTCAGCCATCAAGATCCTGATGAACTCGTTCTACGGTGTGCTGGGCACGCCGGCCTGCCGGTTTGCCAGCCCGGCGCTCGCCAACGCCATCACCAGCTTCGGCAGGGAGATCCTGCTCTGGTCACGCGACTGGCTCGAATCCCGGGGCTTGCGGGTGCTCTACGGCGACACGGACAGTCTGTTCGTGGAATCCACCTGTGATGACGCCGCGGCCGCCCGCACCCTCGGCGAGCAGCTCGTGGGAGATCTCAACCGCGCCCTCACCGAGCACGTGGCTGCCAGGTGGCGAGTGACGAGCCGGCTGGATCTCGAGTTCGAACGGCTTTACCTGCGGCTGCTCCTCCCGGCCAGCCGGCACGGCGCGGCAGGTGCGCGCAAGCGCTACGCGGGACTGGTCGAAGAGGGCGGCGTCTCGAGCGTTCTGTTCACCGGCATGGAAGCCGTCCGCAGTGACTGGACAGACCTGGCGCGCGAGGTCCAGCGCACCCTCTTCGAGCGCCTGTTCACCGACAGGCCGGTGGATGAGTTTCTGCGTGATGTCGTCTCCAGGCTACGGGCGGGACGCCTGGACAGTCAGCTTGTCTACCGCAAGGCATTGCGCAAGCCCCTCGATGCCTACACGACAACGACGCCGCCCCACGTGGCCGCGGCACGCAAGATGTCCGTCCCGCCGCAACGGCGAATCTCCTACGTGATGACCCACGATGGGCCCGAACCGGCGCACGAGCGCCACTCCCCCGTCGATCACGAGCATTACGTCCAGAAGCAGATCCGCGCGGTGGCCGGGCCCGTCCTCGAGGTTCTGGGTCTCGATTTCGACCGGGTTGTCGGCGACGACTCCCAGATGAAGCTGTTCTGACATGCACCCAGCAGTCAGACCCGGACCGACCGTCGCCGCGCAGGTACCCTGACGCTCCCTGGTGGCGGTGACGGTGATCGACATTGCGTCGCGCAGTGTGATGGCGACTGTCCCCCTGGGGACCTCCCCGACGGACGTGGTCATCTCCCCCGACGACAGCGAACTGTTCGTGGCGGATCTGGCGGACAACACGGTGACCGTCCTGGATGCCACGCTGGCCGAGGACGGCATTCCGGCCAACGAGACGCTGGCCACCATCGCCGTCGGCACCGCGCCCGGAGCCCTGGCACTGAGCCCGGACGGGGGCACCCTGCTGGTTGCCGAGCAGCAGGATGACACCGTCTCGGTCGTGAACGTGTCAACGCGCGCCGTGATCGATGTCTGGGCCACCGTGGATCTGCCGTTCGATGTGGCGTTCCACCCCACAGGCACCACGGCATACGTCCTCGACCCGGTCACCCAGCAGGGGATCCTGGAGGTGCCGGTGGCCGCCGCCGACACCTCGGCGCCGGCCGTGCTCGATGCGGGTCCTGTCGACCGGGCCGGGGCCGTGCTACAGGACAGCCCCATCGAGGCAGTCTTCAGCGAGGAGATGGACGTCACGACGTTCAACACCACCAACGTGCAGGTGCTGGACGCTCTGAACGTGCCCATCGCCGGGACCCTGGCACCGGCGGGCAACGGAGTGGCCGTCACCTTCACCCCCGATGCGGGAGTGCGTTACGCGTTGAACAGCACGGTGAACGTCGTCCTGGGAACCGGCCTGACCGACGCCGCAGGCAACGCCCTGCCCGCGCAGGCACTGTTGCCGGTGCCGACCATCTCGATGCAACTCCCCGACCTGCTCGCCATCACCGTCGACCTGACGACCTCCGGCATCGAGGTGAACGGTGTCGCCGGCGCTGTTGAACCGGACAGCCTGGTCACGGTGACGAATCAGACCACCATGCAGAGCTTCACGACCACCGCGGCGCCGGATGGCAGCTTCTCCGTGGTGGTCCTCGGCCTTGATACCGACGGCTACGAGCTGGTGACCTCGATCTTCGGCGGCCGGGCAGTGACCGACCCGACTCCGCTCCCGGTGAGCTTCACCATCTCGAGCCCCGACGCCGGCCTCATCACGTATCAGCCCGGCCCGGCCGGCACACTCCTCGCCGTGGGCGCCGCCGGCGCCGTCGACCCGCAGAGCAGCCTGGTCCTCATCCGCAACCTGACCACCAGCCAGAACTTCCAGACGACCACGGTGGCTCCCGACGGCAGCTTCTCGCTCGGCATCTTCGCAAGCTCCGGTGACTCCCTGGACCTGACGAGCACCATCCTGGGTGCCATCACACTGGACCCGGTGCCGCTCTCCGTGCCGGCCTTCACGTTGCCCACCCTCGACTTCGTGACCCCGGACCGCTTCATATTCGGCGACCCGGTGACGCTGGTCGTCGTGGGGACCGATTTCGGCACGGTACCGGCGAACATCCTGTTGCAGGTGGGTGGTCAGGTCCGCACCGACTTCATCCTCGACACCGTGATCGGCAGCCCGTCCCAGCAAGCCATCGTGGTGGACCTGGCCGGCGGCGCGCAGTCGGGCCAGGTTAATGTGACGGTCGCCGGGCAGTCCTCCAACATCCTCGACTATTTCGCCGAGACACCCCCCAACACCTCGCCGTTCGCCGAGGAAGTGATCGCCTCGTCCGGGGCCAGCAACACGGCGGAAACGCTGGGTGCGAGCGACGGGGTGTTCAGCGACCTCGGAGTGGCCGGCTCCATCACCCTGCGACTGGGCTCGACGGTCGAGGACGGTCCCGGGAACGATCTCCAGGTGTTCGAGAACACCGCGGATGGCGCGGACTGCTACGGCGTGCTCGTCAGTGCGTCCTCCGCGGGGCCGTTCGATTCTCTGGGAACCTTCTGTGGCACGGCTTTCGTGGACCTGGCGGCCCATGACCCGATCCGATTCGTGCGTCTCGTCGATGCGAACGACGGGCTTCCCACGGCGCAGATCGACGGAGTCTTCGCCATCCGGGTCAAGATGGCGGTCTCCGTCGTCATTCTCGATTCCCAGGGAGCCGTGGTCCAGACGTTGCTCGGCCCGACCATCGCCATCGGGACAGCGCTCCCGGAGGCCACCGTCGTGGACCCCCTGACCGACGGCGAGCAGGATGACATCTCAGCGACGACCTCATCCCGGTTCCGTACGGGAATGTCTGCCGCCCTGGCGAGCCCCATCCCCGGCCTGACCGATTTCGCCGGACCGGCAGTAACACGGCCCGCGGACATCGCCCGGAACGGCTCACGTGTGCTGGAGGCCGGCGACGGCGATTCCGTCGCCGTGGAAGCGGGCCATTCCATCACTCTGGCGCTCGCCCGGTTCATCCGCGATCGTCCAGGTGCGGACTTCAGTGTCGTCGAGGACGACTCCGACGGATCCGGCTGTTACCGGATCCACGTCAGCCACTCGTCTGCAGGTCCTTATTCCGAGATCGGACAGTTCTGCGGAAGCCACGATGTGGACCTGGCGGGCGCCGGGAAGTCCCGCTTCGTCCGTATCATCGGCGAGGAGAATGACGATAGGTCCGTGACCCGCATCCACTCCCTCACGGTGGACGGGCGCCACATGCAGGCGGGGCTCCTGCTCTCCGACGGCTCGGTGCAGAAGGGTGTGCTGGCCCCGGCGGCGCTGTCCGCCGGTGTGACGGCCACCATCACGCCTGGAGAGGGAAACGTCTGCACGGCCGACACCCTGTCGCTTGCAGTCAGCATCTCGCCACCGCCCCAGGGGGGCGGCGGATATGGCGGTGGCTGCAGCGATGTGATCACCTGGAGCGCGGGCGGCGGCGGGACGGTGATGCCCACGTCCGGTGCTTCCAGCACGTTCACGGCACCCATGGTCGCCGGACGCTCCACCGTGTCGGTCAGCGTGAACCGCACGGGAAACTGTCAGACCACCGGCAGCGACAACAAGACCATCAACGTCGACGTGAACAAGGTGGACCTCGTCGGCCATCAGACCAGCACGAGAACAACTCCAGGAGCGGCCGTCGCCGAGGCTGACGAAGATGACCCGAACAACCTGTTCGGGTGTGTCAACGACGATTTCGACGATGGGAACCCGCTTGCCGACAACGGCAACACGGTGATCGGGGCGACTGACGACGATATCGTCAGGCTGACGTTGAAGAAACTCCAGTCCAAGAAAGGGACGGTCACGCTGTCCGTCTCGCCATCGGCCAACGTGAGACTCTTCAACAATGCAGGTTCAGCTCCGGTCTCCACTTTCACCGTTGACCTCGCGTCTCCGTCGGGCGATCTCATGGGTCTTGCCTTCGGCGACCTGTTTCTCTTTCTCGAGGGGATCACACCAAGCCCTGATGTCACGGTGAAGATGGAATACAAGAGCACGACGAGCACCTGTTCCGACGAGGTCCACATCGTCGTCCCCAAGACCGACTTCGACGTCAAGCAATCCCAGTCATCGGATCCCGCCGAGACCGTGCTCGCTCAGGACAAGGAAGAGTCGGACGGCCTGCTCCTGGCCGAGAACGATGATGACGACGACGAGAACGGAGTCCACGACAATGCTGATATCCTGATCACGGGCACCGCGATGCAGCAGACCGAAGACAAGAAGGACCTGGCCACTCTCACGCTGCAGAAGCTCGAACCGTCGACCCTTGCCTCGGGAAATGTGTTCCTGAAGAAGCTTGATGGGCCGGGGAACGTCCGGGTGTTCAAGAAGTCGGATGGTTCGCACATCCTCACCACCTCCGGGGCCACGTCATCGACATCCAGCGCCCAGGCCTCCGCGCTGTTCACCACACTGAAGGCAGGAACGGAAACCTACTCGCTGGAAGGGGTGGACCCTGGAGCCCTCACCCTCGCCCTCGAGCTCAACGACGGCACCAAGAAATGCGGGGACCCGATCAAGATCACCGTGGTGAATGTGGACCTCGACGCCAAGAAGGCCAAGTTCTCGGATGCGGCCGAACCGGATATCCCTGACGAGAAGGAGGAGACCGAGGGCCTCATACTCGCCGTCAACGACGACGACGATGATGTCAACGGATCCCCGGACAACGGCGACATGGCGATCACCGGAACGGCGGCCCAGCAGACCAAGGACAAGGAAGACATGTCGACGCTCACTCTGCAACGGCTCAACCCGAATGATCTCATGTCCGGCCAGGTCTTCGTCAAGAAGCTCAAGGGCACCGGCAACGTTCGCATCTTCAACTCATCAGACGGTTCGGAGGTCCTCAAGACGTCCGGAGCCACCGCTTCGACCACCGCGGCCCAGGCCAACGCTCTGTTCACCGCCTTGAAAGCCGGAACCCAGACTTACAAGATGGAGGGAGTGGACCCCGGAGAGTTGACCCTGGCCCTGGAGTTCAGGGACGGCAACGCGATCGTCCAGGACAAGCTGGTCGTCACGGTCGCCAAGCTGGACCTGGATTCCGATCTCGACATCAACACGGTGATCGATGACAACGACGAACTCTTCGAGGAGACGAGAGGAGCCTATATCGTCGTCAACAACGATGACGACGACCGCGACGGAACGGTGGACACCGCAGACGGACAGGTTGTCTCGGGAGTTCCGGCCGGGTCAGTCGATGAGAACAACCTCAAACGATTCAACATCGCCAACATCCTGCCTGCCTCCCTCCAGACCGATGGGAAGGTGGTCCTGTCCAGGTCCGATGGACGCATACGCGTCTATTCCGACCCGAAGAAGGGAACTGCCGCCGCGAACGACAAGCAGATCCTGTGGAGCGCAACTGTTGCCGGCTTCGCCCAGGCCACCGAGGGGAATGGCAAGAAGACCTGGGACCTTGCCGTCGGCGCGGAAAAGACCGAATTCCAGAACCTGGTGACGAACGGCCTGTTCGTCGAGGGCCTCGGAAGCAGCGCAGCACTGCTCGATAGCGCGCTATTCGTCTCGTATACTTCCGCGGCAGGGGGCACGGCCACGAAGCTGGACGAGATCAAGATCACCGTCATCGAGTTCCAGGACATCACGGCGACTGTTCCGCCAACGCCTGCCAACACGCTGCGACCACCAGCACCAGCTCCGGCGGATCACACGTTCGTCAACGCGCAGGCAGGCATCGTCTATTACCTGGATGAGAACACCACCAACCGGGACAGCAATTTCGACACCCCTCACGCCCTTGTCCTGGTGCGGCGGAACGCAGACAGTATTCCGCTTGTCCTGACACATCTGCCCGCTGCGGCGGCCATCCGCTGGCAGGTGGACCGTTCCATGGACGATGCCGCCGGTCTGGGCGGCGGCACCCCCGCGCTGGCGACGACGCCGGCCGGTGCCGATCTCGGGATGAACAAGCGGGGTTCGTTCCTGGTTTCGGCCTATGTGGACGCCAACGCGAATAACGTGTTCGACAACGGTGAGCCAAGGGTTTATCTGCCGTATATTCTCATTGATATCGCCCTGAACGCTAACAACACCGCGACACACTCAGGGAACGTGGCACTTCAGTTCCAGGGCGTCTGCACAGTAACAGGTGGCGCATGCGCCACCAATGCCGATTGCACGGGCGGCGCTGATGTCTGCAACTGGGTTAGCCATCGTGCAACCACCGGTATGTTCAATATCGCGACTCCGGCGACTGCAGGGATCTACCTGGCGGGGGACGTGGACTTCACCGGCGGCGGCCCCAACGGCCGCAGGGGTATGGACCGGGTTTTCGGAGGATGGATCAACAACACGTCTCAGGTCGTGTTCGACGGCGCCTACACCAACGGACACCGCTTCGTATCGGTACTGGCGTCCAACGTCCCCGGCGATGGGGCATACGACCCAGGAGATCCGGCCCCCGTGCTTGTGGCGGGGCTGCTGTGCGATACGGGACGACAGCCAGGAGGAGGCACTGGAGGCGAGCTGGCGACACTGACAAGGAGTACAGACACCCGAACGGTGGCGAACATCGCCCTCGGGCAGCGCCGGACCGTCGAGGCTGTCGACAGTCCGGGAGTGACATTCGGTCGGTTCCACCGGAACTTCCCGACGGATCGTCTCACGAACGTTGCCGTCCTTCTGGACTTCTCGGCTTCGCTCTCGATCTGGACCAACGCCACCGCCGCGCGCGGCGCCACGGCAGACGCCGCAAATCGCCTCTACTCGGTGGCGCTCAGCCTTGACTGGACCGTACGAGCGTCGTGGAGTGTCAGCGCCACCGGCGCCGTGGCGCCTGTGATCGCGCCCGCTATCGCGACGGCCAATGTCACGAACCACATCGGCGCCAATGGTCCTGCCCGGGCGCGCGATACGGGGGTGGAGGTCCGTCTACCAACTTCACTGAATTCGCTCGGGTTCGATGCCAGGAACTAGCGGGAGATGACCATGAGAGTCCGGGTGCTGAGTTTGTTCTTCCTGCTTCAAGGACTGTACTTCCCGGGCGCGCAAGGCCTGGCGGTCTCAGGACAGGACCCGGCATCGGCGACAGTCAGCGCATCCACGGTTGTGGTCGTGTCGATCCGGACGCTGCGTTTCGGCGGCTGGAGCGCGGACGGATCGACGGGGATCGAGACCCGCAAGATAGAAGCGGTGGTCAGGCCGAAACTGGTCCTGAAGGGCGAGATTGCGACTCCCATCGACCAAGATGTGTCGGTCGTGCTCGTTCAAGAGCGACACCCGGGGGGGATCATATGGGATGGTCTCAGCTTCTGGTCCTACCAGACCGTCCGGGAAGGAACGTCCCTCGTGGTGTTCTCCCGCAAGGACGGCGGGGACCTGCAAGAGATACTCGCAAGCCCCGAGATCGCTCAGGAGATCCAGGAGAACAGTCCGACGGTGGCTGACATCAGATTCATCGTCAGCATGGTGGGAAAGAGCGACGACGCCCAGCGTGATGCGCTGTTCGCATACCTCCAGAGGTCGACAGCCAGACACGGCGAGTTTCTGGGCCGTTACGCGGCCGCCGTCTATCCGGTGGAGAACGCCTCCAGGTATCGGGTGTCCATTCTGGACATCGTCGGTAACAAGCTGACTGACGAGGGGATGCGGCACTTCATGGCCGCGGTCTTCAAGCACGTGAGGGCGTCTGATGCACCGAGCCGAATCCAGATGAGATTCGCAGCGGTCATTCTCCGGGTGCTCGCGGCTCGAGGCACGGATGCCGACTCCGCAGCCGATCGGCTGCAGGTGGATGTTCTCGAGAATTACGTTCCGTGGCTGATGACCATGGAGCCGAGCAGGCACGGCATCGCTGACCTGCTGCGTCGGCGCGAGAGAAAGCGTGTGGTGGATCGCCTCGCTGTTCTCGAGACCGACGACCGGATTTCACCCGGCGTTCGCGACACGGCTTCCCGTCTGAGGAACCTTCTCTTGCGGTGAACAGACGTCTTTCCCGGATCCTCCACAACTGCATTCCGTACCACACACTTCTTCGAAGCGCAGGTCGCCGACGAAACCGTGTCCGAGTATCAATGACCCGTTCCGGGTTCATACCGATCGCCACAACCGATCTCGCTGTCCCGGGCGTCCGACTGGTCGTCACGCGCCGCCTTTTCGACCTGCAGGACCTCGGTGAGACAGCAGGATCCGTGGGGATTGCGAACGCTGCAGATGCAGCGGTCGCGGCGCACGAGTTCGCGGATGTGTGAGAAGACGCTCTCGGCCCGGTCATCTCGCGCCGCCTGGCGGATCTCGGCCTCGTCGATCTCGAAGCAATAGCAGACTGTCCGGTTGCCGGGGGCCTCCTTGCAGAAGACCGGCACGCGCAGATCCGTCGTCACGAACACCTCGGAGGCGCCGAAGTAGACGGTCGCACAGCTCGGCGTGGGACAGAACCGGTGCTGATCTTCGATCCGGCCGGCAAGACGTCTCGGGGCGAGCATCGCCTTGACCGTGCGTTCACTCACGGCTCGCCCGTCATGGCCACACGCGGGGCAGCCGGTTCGAGGCGGCGGCGCACCTGTGTCGGTTCCCGGCTTTGACGGCATCGTTCCCCAC
>JBHHZI010000084.1:0-14311 GCA_046757965.1 Acidobacteriota bacterium
GCAGGGCGCACGACGCGGTGGCGCATCGATCCGTACGCCGACGAGGCGTCGCGCTACGGCGTGCTCCGCGGCCTGCTCGACCAGTCGCCCCTCGCCGGCGGCCGGCAGTTTTCCGACGCCGTTGCCGGGCCGCTGCTGGCCACGCTGAAGGAGGCCGGCCTGCGCGGCATGGGGGGGGCGGGTTTCCCGACCCAGGCCAAGTGGGAGATGGTCCGCGCCCGTACCGAGGAACCGAAGGCGATCATCGTCAACGCCGATGAGAGTGAGCCGGGCACCTTCAAGGACCGGGTCATCCTGCACGAACTCCCCCACCTGGTGGTGGAGGGTGCGATCATCGCCGCCCGCGTCACCGGCGCGCGGCGCGGCATCATCTACATCCGCCACGAGTACGAGCCCGAGCGCCGGACCCTGGCCGCCGAGATCGACCGGGCCCGGGCGAGCGGCCTGCTCCCCGCATCCACTGGCGGGCACGGGACCCCGGACGGCGACGCGGCGGGATTCGACCTGGAGATCTTCGTCTCACCGGGCGGCTACATCCTGGGCGAGGAGACGGCGCTGCTGGAGGCCCTGGAAGATCGCCGGGGCGAGCCGCGCAACAAGCCGCCGTTTCCGGTCAGCCACGGTCTGCACGGCAAGCCGACCGTCATCAACAACGTCGAGACCCTGGCCATGGTGCCGGCCATCCTCTCCCGGGGAGCGACGTGGTGGCGGGAGCAGGGGCGGGACGGCTGCAGTGGTCTGAAGTTCATCGCCGTCTCCGGCCATGTGGCCCGTCCCGGTGTCTACGAGATCGAGAGCGGCACACCGATCCGCGAGCTCATCGAGACGGCCGGCGGTGTCCCCGGCGACCGACCGGTAGCGGCCATCGCCCCCGGGGGCGCCTCATCGCCGTTCCTGCCCCCCTCATCCCTCGAGGTCGGGCTGGACTTCGCGGCACTGCAGAAGGCCGGCTCGATGCTCGGCTCCGGCGCGCTGGTGGTGGTCGCGGAAGGCACCGACCTGCTCGACCTGGCCACCAACGTCGTGGCGTTCTTCCGCAACGAATCGTGCGGCAAGTGTGTGCCGTGCCGGACCGGCTCGGAGAAGGCGGTGCACATCCTCAAGGACCTGCTGGCCGGCCGCGGCACCCAGGCGGCGGTGAACCTGCTGCCGGAACTGGGCGAGACCTTGCGCCTGACGTCGATCTGCGGGCTGGGCCAGGTGGCCCTCAACCCGATCCTGTCGGTGATGAAGCATTTCCCGGAGCTGGTCCCGGCGCGCCTCGGCTCGCCGCCGCCGGCGCGTCCGAGGTGAGCGCCAAGGGCATGTCGAGACGGCCCCGGCGATGAGTGCCGGCTCCCACGGCGGGCGCCACAGCGACGTGCGCATGAAGGGGTTTCGCCAGCGGACCGACGTTGCCGACGTCCTCGCGCTGCTCGACGACGCGGTGCAGCCGCTGGCCGTTGAACCGGTGCCGGTCGGCGCCTGCGCCGGCCGGGTCCTCGCCACGGACGTCGAGGCCACGCTGGATGTGCCGGGCTTCGACCGCTCGGCGATGGACGGCTACGCGGTGATCGCCGGCGAGACCTTCGGGGCCCGGGAGAACGACCCCGTGCCCCTGGCGATGGTCGGCGAGTCTTTCCCCGCCCGGCCGTTTGCCGGCCGCGTCGAACCCGGACAGACCGTGCAGGTGATGACCGGCGCGGCCCTTCCCGACGGCGCGGACGCGGTGGTGCCGGCCGAGATCGTGCGCCGGGTTGCCGACACCGTCCTCATCCTCGACGCCATCCCGCCGGGCAAGCATGTCAGCCGGCGGGGAGAAGATGTGAAATCGGGGGATCCCCTGCTGGCGAGCGGTCGCTGCCTGCGGCCCCAGGACGCCGGCCTGCTCGCCTCCCTGGGCGTCTCCCCCGTGGAGGTGATTCGCCGGCCGCGGGTCGACATCGTGGCCACCGGGGATGAACTGCTGCCCACCGGCTCCCGGCCCCACGGCACCCGCATCGTCGATTCCAACTCCGTCGTGCTGGCCGCCCTGGCGCGGCGCGACGGCGCCTCCGTCGCCCCATCGGCGCGCCTGAAGGATGATGCCGACCTCCTGCGCGCCCACCTGCAGGAGTCGACCGCCGATGTCATCCTGATCTCGGGCGGCTCCTCGGTGGGCCTGGAAGATCACGCCCCGCAGGTGGTGGCCGACCTGGGGCGTCTGGCGGTGCACGGCATCGCCATGCGGCCGTCCAGCCCGACGGGCATCGGCTTCCTGCGGTTGGCCGCCGGGGAGCGCCCCATTTTTCTGCTGCCGGGCAATCCGGTCTCCTGCCTGTGTGCGTATGACTTCTTCGCGGGACGCACCATCCGGCGGCTCGGCGGGCGCCCGACCGACTGGCCGTATCCACGGCGCCGCCTGCCGCTGGCCGGCAAGATCGTCTCGCAGGTGGGCCGGGTCGACTACCTGCGTGTGCAGGTGGTGGAGGGCAGGGTCGAGCCGATGACCGTCGGCGGCGCCGCCATCCAGTCCTCGACGGTGCGTGCCGACGGCTTCGTCATCATCGATCGCGACGCCGAGGGGCACGCTCCCGGCGAGGAGGTCGATGTCCATCTCTACGACGCCCGCGTTCCATGACACCCGGGCGGGATGATGCCTTCGCAACACCGCGCCCCGCCATGTCCTAGAATGACGCCCGGCCGGGCCGACCGGCGCGAGATCAGGTGAAACAGCTTCTCATCGTCGGGTGTGGCGGGTTTGTCGGGTCAGTGTCGCGGTTCGTCGTCGGCGGCTGGGTGCATCGCCTGCTCCCGATGACCGTCTTTCCCATCGGCACGCTGGTGGTCAACATCACCGGCTGCTTTCTGATCGGCCTGGTCGGCGGCGTCGTCGAGTTCCAGCAGCTGCTCTCCCCCGATGCCCGGCTCTTCCTGCTCATCGGCTTCCTGGGAGGATTCACGACGTTCTCGAGCTTCGCCCACGAGACCACGACCCTGGCCCGCAGCGGTGAATTCGGACAAGCGCTGGCCAACGTGGCGGCACAGGTCGGGCTCGGCCTGGCCGCCGCGTGGCTCGGTTATGTGCTGACGAGGTCATAGGAGCCCCACCATGGTTCTGCCCAGAGAGGGACATCTGCTGCGCATCTTCGTGGGAGAATCCGACCACCACGAGGGGCAGCCGCTCTACGAGTGGCTGGTGCGCGCCGCCCGCCGCGAAGGCCTGGCCGGAGCCACCGTGCTGCGCGGCCTGGAAGGGTTCGGCCGCAATTCTCGCCTGCACACCGCCAAGATCCTGCGCCTGTCCATGGACCTGCCGATCATCATCGAGATCGTCGACACCATCGACAAGATCGAGGCCTTCCTCCCGATCATCGATGACGCCGTCAAGGACGGCCTCGCCACCGTCGAGAAGGTCGACATCCGCTTCTACCGCAGTGCCCAGCCGCAGAGCGACTGACCCTCCTGCCAACCCCACCGGACCGAGAGACTTCCAACTCACGGGTGGGTCATCCCCCGGTTTGGCCGCTGCGGCGAGAAAGGAGGTAATACATCGGGATGCCGGCCAGCACGATGGCCACACCGATGAGCGCGGCGACCGGTTCCGACACCGCACCGGCCAGAGCCACACCCAGGGAGACGGTGAGGTAGAGCGCGGGAGTGAGGGGATACCCGGGGCATCGGAACGCGGGCGGCTCGTCGCCCCGACTCCGGAGCACGTACAGGCCCACAACGGTCAGGGAAGAGATCAAGAGGATCGCCAGCGTGGCCCAGCCCACGAGAACATGGAATCGCCCCCACAGGACCAGCAGAGCCGACCAGATTCCCGAGATCCACAGCGACGTTCCGGGCACGCCGGCTGCGTTGACACGGCCCATGGACGCAGGAATGATCCCATCGCGCCCCATGGCATAGTAGATGCGGGCTCCGGCCATCAGCGTCACATTGGCCGACCCGAGAATCGCAAGGGCGATGACGGCCGCCAGGACTCTCTCGGCTCCCGTCCCCAGCAGGACATGGGTCGCGTCCTCCATGGCGGTCGTCGAACCGGCGAGGTCGCCGGCTGGAAGCACCAGGACCAGCAGGAGGTTCACGCCGACATACAAAGACATGACGGCAGCCGTGCCGATCCCGAGACCTCTGGGGAGCGCGCGGCTCGCGTCCTTGATCTCGCCGGCCACGTAGGCGGCCGCGTTCCAGCCGGAATAGGTGAAGTAGATCGGCACCAGGGCCGCGCCGACCGCCACCGGCCAGGAGCCGACAGGCGGCGTCCACCATCGAGGCCTTCCCATCCAGGGTGAGTCCGCCAGCAGGAGCCCGACCACGGCCAGACCGACGAGACCGGCCAGCGCGAGAGCGGTGAGCCACACCGTCACACGACCCGCCTGCCGCAACCCTGCTGCATTGGCGGCGGTGAGCGCCAGAAGCAGCGTGACGCCGAGGATTCGTCCCCCGGAGGGATCCCAATCGACCAGCACGGGCCATGCGTGACGCAGGCGATCCACGACGCTCAGGACCATGGCCGCCGCCGCCGCCGAGAAGGTCAGCGCAAACGCCGACCAGCCACTCAGGAATGCCGGCACCGGGCCGAAGGCGACGTGCAGAAAACGGTAATCGCCACCAGCCTCCGGAACGCGGGAGCCGAGCTCACCGTACACGGCGGCGCCCGACAGCGCCAGCAGGCCACCGACGATCCACACCGCCAGGATCCACGCCGCGCCTGGAAGGTGCCCGGCCACCAGCCCGGGAGTGATGAAGATCCCGGCCCCGACCATGTTGCCGACCACCATCCACGCAACATCGCGAGTCAGCAGAACGCGGCGCAAGCTCATCAGGCTGTTCTACGTCGGGGCGGCATCTCGGTTCTTCTGTCACGTCCGGGGAAGAACCGGACAGGCTCGGGCGGCTCCGCACATCGCGCGCGGGGAGACTCCACCCCACCCGGGGCGCCCGCCTATAATCGCACCATGCGGCAGTCACAGTTCCTGCAGGTCATCGACCGGGATGAGGCCACGCGGCGGTTTCACGCGGCGCTGACGCCTGCCCCGCTGGGCGAGGAGACGGTGCCCCTCGCCGCGGCTCTCGGTCGGGTCCTGGCGGCTGACGTGCGTGCTGCCCTGGACGTGCCGGGGTTCACCCGCTCCAACGTGGACGGCTATGCGGTGCGCGCCGCCGACACCTTCGGCTGCGGCGAGGACGCGCCGGTGCTGCTGCGGACCAGTGCCGAGCATCTGGCCACCGGCGTCATCCCCCGCCTCGTCGTCGAGGCGGGCACCGCCACCGCCCTGGCCACCGGTGGCATCGTGCCCCGCGGCGCGGATGCCGTGGTCATGGTGGAGGACACCGAACCGGTCACCGGGAAGCATGCCATCCAGGTCCGCCGGCCGGTGGTGCCGGGGGCCCATGTCACGCAGGCCGGCTCGGACATCGCCCGCGGGGAGACGGTGCTGCGACGCGGCATGCGCCTGACCTCGCGCGAGACCGGCGTGCTCGCCGCCCTCGGCATCAACGACGCGGTGGTGCACCGCCGGCCACGGGTGGCCATTCTCTCCACCGGCAACGAGATCGTGGCTCCGGGAAAGAGACTTCGTGACGGCCAGATCCATGACGCCAACCGGACCCTCCTGGCCGACAGCGTGCGCGAACTCGGCGGCGAGCCCGCTGATCTCGGCATCGTCGCCGACGACGTGGCGCAGGTCCGGGCGAAGCTGGAAGCGGCTCTGGCCACCGCCGACCTGGTGCTGCTCTCCGGCGGCACGTCCAAGGGTGCCGGCGATGTCAACGCGGAAGCCGTGGCCCAGCTCCCTTCTCCGGGCATCCTCGCCCACGGTGTCGCGCTGAAGCCGGGCAAGCCGGTCTGCCTCGCCGCCGCCGGCAAGACACCGGTGGTCATCCTGCCCGGTTTCCCGACCTCGGCGCTGTTCACCTTCCACGAGTTCGTCGCGCCGCTCATCCGGATCTACGCCGGTCTGCCCGCCGAGATCCGGGCCCGCTGCCGGGCGACACTGCCGGCGCGCCTCAACTCGGTGGTCGGCCGCACGGAGTACGTCCTGGTCGGTCTGGTCCAGGGCACCGGTGACCTGCCCGTGGCCGTCCCCCTGGGCAAGGGCTCCGGCTCGGTCACCGCGTTCGCGGCAGCGGATGGCTTCCTCACCATTCCCCGGCAGACCGAGTTCGTCGAGGGCCACACCCCGGTGAGTGTGACCCTGATGAGCCCTGACCTGCGGCCCGCCGATCTCGTGGTGATGGGAAGCCATTGCCTGGGCCTCGACCTGCTGCTCGCCCATCTGCGCGAGCGCGGGTTCACGGCCCGTCTGCTGGCGGTCGGCAGTCGCTCGGGTCTCGAGGCGATCCGGGCCGGGCACGCCGACCTGGCCGGCGTGCACCTGCTGGACTGGAAGACCGGCCTGTACAACGAATCGTTCGTGCCGGACGGCGCCCGCCTTCTGCATGGCTACGGCCGGATGCAGGGACTGGTGTTTCGCGCCGGCGATGCTCGCTTCTCCGGGGTCGATGTGGCATCGGCCACGGCATTCGTGCGGCGGGCGGCGGCGGACTGTGTCCTGATCAACCGCAATCGCGGCTCGGGAACCCGGGCTCTCATCGATGACCTCCTGGCCGGGGCAAAGCCCGCCGGTGCGACGGTGGAGGCCCGCTCCCACCATGCCGTGGCCAGCGCCGTCGAGCGAGGACGGGCGGACTGGGGGGTGGCCATCGAGACCGTGGCCCGGGCGAGCGGGCTCGGCTTTCTCCCGCTGAAGGAGGAGCGCTTCGATTTCATCGTCGCGCCTCACCGCACCGAGCACCCGGCCCTGGTGGCGTTCGAGGAACTGCTGGCCGACGCCGCCGTGCGACGCGACCTGCGCGATCAGGGCTTCACCGATTGACGGACACACCGTGGAAACCGAAAGGACATCGACCATGCTGAAGAGACTCGCCCTGTGCATGCTGGCGGCAACCTGTTGCTGGACGGTCGCCGCCGCCGCCGTCACGACGGCCGTCACCACGGAACCACCCCGTCTGCTCACGGCGGCCGACCTGGCACAGTTCGACAACCCGCCGGCCGATGCCCGCATCCCGTACGGAGACGGTCCTCTGCAGTTCGGCGACCTGCGCCTGCCGCCGGGGCCCGGGCCTCACCCGGTGGCGGTCTTCATTCACGGCGGCTGCTGGCTGGCCGAGTACGACATCACGCACAGCAGCAAGCTGACCGCAGCGCTGGCCCGCCACGGCATCGCCACCTGGTCTCTCGAGTACCGGCGGGTCGGCGATGACGGGGGCGGCTGGCCGGGGACCTTCCAGGACATCGGACGTGGCGCCGACCATCTGCGATCCATCGCCGGGGAATATCACCTCGACCTGGCTCGCGTCATCGCCATGGGGCATTCGGCCGGCGGCCACCTGGCGCTCTGGCTGGCGGCGCGCTCGCATCTGCCCGCCGACTCCCCCATCGCCGCGGCCGACCCGCTGCCGGTCCGTGGCGTGCTGGCGCTGGCCCCGGCTGCCGACCTCGAGGTGCTGCACGAGAAGAAGGTCTGCGGCGACGTCATCGACAAGCTGATGGGCGGCTCACCGGAGCAGGTTCCCGACCGCTACCGGTGGGGTGGCCCGATGCACCTCGCCCCTGCCGGCGTGCCGCAGATCGTGATCATCGGCGCCCACGATGAGGCGTGGGGCCCGTCGGGTCTGCGGTACTTCCGCACCGCCGCAGAACGCGGGGATCAAATCCGGAAGATCGACGCGCCCGGGTCGGGACACTTCGAGATGATCGACCCCGATTCGACCACCTGGCCGCTGGTGCTGGGCGCCGCGCGGCAACTTCTGGGTCTCGGCGACGAGTGAGTCGTCGCGGCGTCAGCCTCGAAACGTCCAGACGAGCTTGACGATCACCTCGTCCGACAGGGGCCGGAGGGCGAAGCGATCACTGCCGATGGGATGCTCCCAGTTCCGGTTCCAGACGACGAACAGGTCATTCCCGGGGCGCACGATCCATCGGAGCCGGTTGTTCATGCCCGCCGTGGTCGAGTCCGAGTCGAACTGCATGAAGCTCGTGATCGACAGATCCGGGTTGAACGAGTAGGTGGTCTTCAGTTGCCACAACCGCTTGGCGAAGTTGCCCTCCGGCAGGGCCCCGAAATCATCCTCCAGGTTCAGCTCGAGGCGCAGCCGGCTCGTGGGTGACGTCCAGTTGACGAATTTCCCCCACTGCGTCAGGCGCCCATCGAAGAAGTCCCCGAACCAGACCGTCGACCCGACGCGCCAGGGCCGGGTCCGGGCCGACTGGGACTGGGCCCGGTACCGCGTGAAGTGATACGAGCCCGGCGGGATGATCACGCCGGGGGAGATCTCGAACGGCGCGGACAGGTGCTCGAACTGCGGGGACCAGTTGACCTCGAAGTGATCGCCCGGCTCCATGACGATGTTCAACGGCGCCGTGAACAGTCTCCACGACTCCGTCTGCCCCTGCAGGTTCTCGACCATCGAGAACCGTGCCTCGAAGAAGAACTGTCGGATCCAGTCGAGAGCAGGACCGGGCGGGCGGGGCTTGAAGGCGGCTCCGAGCCGGGTTTGTCTCGTCCCCGGCCGGGGCAGGAAACCGAGCGCCGGATCGAGAGCGTCGCCGAAGTCGTCGAACCGGGCGGACAGGTCCCAGAGGTCATTGGGGTAGTCCACCCGCAGCCCCCAGCCGCTGTCCCGGCCGGCCGGGAGATCCCCGCCCGAGGCCCCTGCCCAGGCGTCGAACTCGAGGTTCTTGTTGCCACGAAACGTCGAGGTGACCCACGCCGCATCGAATCCCAGGAAATGGTTCCGGCTGGTCCCATTGGGGTCCCCCTCGGTACCGATCATGCCCAGGCGAAGATGGGTGTCGACGTCGTAGGTGACCCGGGCCGCCGCCAGGTTCGTTCCGGCCGCCGCGTTCGAGTCGCGCGTCGTCACGTCCAGCCCCGCGACGCCGACGCGACCGGCCCGGCCGAGGAGTTTCACGCCTGCATCGATGGGCGCAACCTCCCCGTTGACCAGGCCGACCCGACGAGAGAAGAACGGGATGAAGTTCGTGCCCAGGCCGGAGCCGAAGCGAAACAGGTTGGACCCCTGGGTGAAGAACTGCCGTTTCTCCGGGAAGAACAGCGAGAACCGCGTCAGGTTGACCTGGCGGCTGTCCGCCTCGGTCTCGCCGAATTCAGGATTCACGGTCAGCACACCGGCCAGTTCCGGCGTCACGTTGTAGGTGGCGTCGACACCGGTGACCCCTCTCGACGAGGAGTCCTGGGGGCCGAAGCCGCCTGACCCGCGGGCTGTCGCGAAGGGCGTGACATCCAGACCAAGGCCCTGCTCGAGATCCCCGACACCCTCCAGAGACCCGGCCCGCTTGAGATCGAGGAAGGCCGCATCCAGCGTCGCGCCCGCCCAGTGCAGCGTGATCCGGTCACGCGCCACGAAACGCCGGACGTTGAATCCCCAGGCCGCAAGAGACGGGGTGAAGCGCAGGCTGCGGGCCGGGATGACGACCTCGAGGCTCCAGCCGCTGCTCGACCGGTGCGTCCGGGCATTCCAGATCCCGTCCCAGTCCAGCGACAGGGACGCCGGCGGCGAGACCAGGCCGTCCTGCCGGGCCCCGGAGGCATTCACCTGGAAGAAGAAGCCGTTTCTCCCGTCGCCGAAGGTGTCCAGGACGATCGAGATGGTGTCATCCCCGTCCATCCGTCCGTCCCGAAGCAGTGTATGGACGGCGATCGACTCCGGCTCCGGGTCGGCACAGGTCACGCCGATATACAGGTTCTCGCTGTCGCGCAGCACGCGGACCTCGGTCTCATACGGGGTCGATTGCCCCGGCCGGGGCTCCTTCTGCACCAGGTCGGGAATGACACCGGCCTGCGTCCATGCCGGCTCATCGAGCACGCCGTCCAGGTGGATCTTGCCCCCCGTTCGCCCGGTCTCGAGCACCGGGGCTGACGCTGCCGCCGACAGACCGGGCGCCAAGATCGCGAGCAGAACCGGCGCCACCACGGCAGCAAGCGCCGTGTGGCCTCGCGGGTCGTGAGACGGCTGCGTCGCCGGCTTGCAACGCTTCATCGTGTCAGTGGGATCCGGATGCTGGGTCACGTCGAGACAACGGCGTCATTCACATGGATGCGGGGCCCGATCCTGCCAGCCACGCGATGACGACCAGCGCCCGGCTGGGGCGATCCCGGCCCGGCTGCCGGGAGGACGCCTGCCGTCGTGCCGGGAGTTGCCGGAGGCGCCGCGGCGACACTATCACGCGCCGGCCAGCACTCGCAGACGTTGCGCGCGCCATGCTGCCGCAGGCAGCCGCCGGCATCATCGTTCACGCGGCAGGCAGCGGCAGCTCCGACCGGGCGGGCATGTCGATGCAGCCGGTCTATACTCTGGAGCAACGATGGTGGCCCGGGAGGAACGCGTCGTGCCCACCGATCCAGCAGATCGGCATGCACCAGCCGGCGGCATCGTTCTCGCCGGCGGTCTGAGTTCGCGCATGGGGCGTCCCAAGGCACTGCTGCCGGTGGGGGGGCGCACGATGCTCGAGAGGGTGCTGGACCGGCTCGAGCGCGGCCTGCGCCGCCTGCCCGGCGGCAAGCAACCGCCGCTGGTGGTGGTCGCCGCCGCCGGGCAGGATCTGCCCACTCTGCCCGCCCACGTCGGAGTCACACGCGACGAGGTCGCCGAGCAGGGACCGCTGCAGGGCATCGCGGCGGGACTGGCGGCACTGGAAGACCGGACCGACGTGGTGTTCGTCTCCTCCTGTGACGCGCCGCTCCTGGTTCCCGCCTTCGTCTCGTACCTGTGCGGCCGGCTGGAGCCCGGGGACGACATCGTCCTGCCGCGCGCCGGTGGCCGCACCCACCCGCTGGCCGGCGTCTACCGTCCGCGTGTGCTGCCGCGTGTGCGCTGGTTGCTGGCGGCCGGACAGCGGCGGCCGTTTTTTCTGTTCGAGGCCGTGGCCACCCGGGTGGTCGAGGCCGATGACCTGCGCCGTGTCGATCCGGACCTCGACTCACTGGCCAATGTCAACACACCCGAGGAGTACCGGGCCGTGCTGGGCCGGCTCCAGTTGCCGGCGACAGCATCCGGACCATCCGGCGCTCGGTCCGGCCACGCGCCGGTCTCGGTGGTGTTCGAGCTGTTCGGCATCGCGCGCCGGCGTGCCGGGCGCAGCGAGGTCCCGGTGAGCGGCGCCACGCTCGGCGAGGCGGTGGGGGCGCTGGAGGCGATCTGTCCCGAGCTATCGGGCATCCTGATCCGCGACGGGCACCTGACCGCACAGGCGCGCCTGTCGGTGAACGGCGAACGGTTCGTGGCGAGCGCCACGCACCGCCTCCGCGACGGCGACCGACTGATCCTGCTGTCGGCAGCCGCAGGCGGTTGACGTGCCGCCCGGCGGCTACCACGGACGCTATCTGCGCGTCGATCTCACCACATCAGCCGCGCAGTTCATCCCGCTGCACGACGCCATCCTGCGGCGCTGTCTCGGAGGATCGGGCCTCGGCACCTGGCTGCTGCTTGCCGAGGCGCCCGCCGGCATCGACCCCCTGGACCCGGCGGAACCGCTCATCCTGGCGTTCAGCCCGCTGGTCGGCTCACCCCTGACCACGTCGGCGAAGTTCGCCGTGGTGGCGAAGTCCCCGCTGACCGGACGCATCAACGACGCCATCTCGTCGTCCCACTTCGCCCTGGCGGCCAAGCGCGTGGGAGCCGATGCCATCGTGATCCGCGGAGCGGCCCCGGCTCTCTCCGCCCTGGTGATCGACGGCGGCGCCATCGACGCCGGCCCGCCGGACGATGCCGGTCGCCGGCCGCTCCGGACCGGTGTGACGCTTCTCTCCGTCCCGGATCTGGCGGGCCGGTCGGCCCGTGACACGGAACGCGATCTGGCGACACGGCTGACGCGCGACTGGCCCGGGACCGACCGGTTTCGCATGGCGGCGATCGGCATCGCCGGGGAACGGCTCGTGCGATTCGCCACCCTGTCCAACGGCGGGCGACACGCCGGTCGCGGCGGGCATGGCGCGGTACTCGGCTCCAAGAACCTCAAGGCGATTGCCGTGCGGGGCAAGATGGAGACCGCGGTGCACGATGTGGCAGCGGTCTCGGCGGCGGCGAAGGATCTGTCCGCCCGCTCGCTCGGACCCGCCACCGAGAAGTATCGCGAACTGGGCACCGTGGCGAATCTCGTGACCTTCAACCGGCTCGGGACCCTGCCCACACGCAACTTCAGCGCCGCCACCTTCGAGGCAGCAGGCTCTCTGTCCGGCGAGGCTCTGGCCGCGGAGCGGCGCAAGACGCGATCTTCCTGCGCGGCGTGCACCATCGGCTGCGAGCACATCTACGGCGTGCGTCCTGATGCCGACCCCGCCAGGCAGGAAGGCGGCCGTGCCGCGGAGGGGGTGCGCATCGAGTACGAGTCGCTGTTCGCTCTCGGCTCACTCTGCGGCATCGGCGATCCCGAGACGGTCCTGCAGGCGGCGGCACTGTGCGACGAGCTCGGCCTGGACACCATCTCGACCGGCGGCACCCTCGCCTTCGCCTTCGAGTGCGCCGACCGCGGTCTGCTCGATCCGGAGGCACCGCCACCGCCGCTGGATCCGCCGCACGGTCCCGACGCCGTCGGCGATCACGGACGATCGCACCGGCGGGCCGACATGGCGGCCGGCGAGCGGTTCGGGAGTCCGGCCCCGCTCCCCTTCACCTTCGGCTCGAGTGGCGCGGTGCTGGAGACCATCTCCCTCATCGCCCACCGCGAGGGCATCGGCCATCTGCTCGCCGAGGGCAGTCGCCGCATGGCCCGGGCCATCGGCAACGGCGCGGCATCGTTCGCCCCGCACGTCAAGGGGCTGGAGATCCCCGGCTACGAGCCACGCCGCCTGCACGCCATGGCCCTGGGGCTGGCGGTCGGCACGCGCGGCGCGGATCACAACCGCTCGTCCGCCTACGAGGTCGATTTCTCACCCGAGGGGGGGGCCGACGTCGGCGCCGCCTCCATCGCGGCCGGCGCCGTGGAAGCCGAGGATCGGTCGGCACTGCTGGATTCTCTCATCCTGTGCAAGTTTCTGCGGGGCGTCTTCACCGATCTGTTCACCGAGAGCGCTTCGCTGCTGGCCGCGGTGACCGGCTGGGCGATCACCGGTGATGAACTCCATGAGACCGTCCGCCGGATCGTGGCCCGGCGCAAGTGGTTCAACCAGCGGGAGGGCTGGACGCCGGCGGAGGACACGCTGCCGTCGCGATTCCTGCATGAGACACTCGGCGCCGACGGTGCCCGACCAGGAGCAGCCCTTTCCGCCACCCGTCTCCAGGCGCTCATCACCGCCTATAACCAGGCGCGCGGCTGGGGCGACGACGGAATCCTGAGGGACGCCGCGCGCGCCGACCTGGATCTGCCGGCATGAGCGGTGTGGCCGAGTGGACCGGACGCGACGAGTCATGGTTCAATGAAACAGCGTGCCGTCCGGGAGGCCACCTTGGCTGACACATCCCGTTCCGTTTCCCTCACCATCGATGACCGTCAGGTCACGGTCGCCGCCGGCACCACCATCTGGGAAGCAGCACGGCAGACCGGGATCGATATCCCGGTGCTGTGCCACCAGCCTCGCCTGGCGCCGGTGGGCGTGTGCCGCATGTGTGTGGTCGACGTGGGCGGCCGGGTGCTCGCCGCCTCGTGCGTGCGCGAGGTCGAACCGGACATGACCGTCGTCACGGCGTCGGAGACGGTGAACCGGCAGCGAACCATGCTGACCCGTCTGCTCATGGCGGATCATCCCACGCCGTGCGAACGCGAACGGACCACCGGAGACTGCGCACTGGAGGCCCTCGCCAGGCAGTACGGTCCGGGTCCGGAGACCGACAGCGGCGAGGCGACAGCGGATGGGCTTCCCGCCGGCAACGGACGGCCGCAGGATAACTCGTCCCCGGTCATCGGCGTCGATCATCAGGCGTGCATCGTCTGCGACCGGTGTGTCCGGGCCTGTGATGACATCCAGTCCAACGAGGTCATCGGGCGGACCGGCAAGGGCTATGGCGTCCGCATCGCCTTCGACCTGGACGTGCCGATGGGGTCGTCGACCTGCGTCTCCTGCGGCGAATGCGCCGCGGTCTGCCCGACCGGCGCCCTCACCCACAAGACGCTGACCGCTCCGCTGCGACCGCCGGCCACCCTGAGATCGGTCGACACGGTCTGTCCTTACTGCGGCGTCGGCTGTGCCCTGACCTATCACGTCGACGACAACACGATTCTCTGGGCCGATGGCCGGGAGTCCCCGGTCAACCACGGTCGGCTGTGCGTCAAGGGCCGCTATGGTTTTGACTATGCCCACCACCCCCAGCGACTGACGGTGCC
>JBHHZI010000085.1:0-14200 GCA_046757965.1 Acidobacteriota bacterium
GGCGCCGATGGCGGCACCGATTTCGTACGGTCCGAGTCGGGTCCCGGGCTGCAAGGTCATGACGGCACAGGATACCGCAACTCCGTGTCGGCGTACGGGTCGACCGGGGCGATGACGGCGCGGGAAAAACCTGCGGACACCCTTCGTGGCCCGGCAGGCGTGTCGTGCGCCTCGAGAGCGAGGCGGTCTTGGTTGCGGGCTCCCTGTTTCCAGGTCATCATGCGTACTCGATCCGCTCGTGCGCATCTGGAGCCTGGACGTGACAAAGAGCCGTCGGAGTGCGCCATTCCGGGTCGCGGGTGTCCTGGCTGCCGTGAGTCTCCTTGCCGGAACCTCGTGTGTGCACTACACGGCAAGGCCGATCTCGGCAGCAGACACGCTCAACCGCGTGGTCCATACGGGCGCACGTTCGCCGCCGCATGCTGGACCTCCACGCAGCCCGGCAACAACTCGACAACCTGCGTGAGCAGGCGCACATCCGGGAGGAGGTCGTCTCCCTGCTGGAACTGCGCCTGGACGCCGGGGCGGCCGATCCCGCCGAGGTCACCCGTAGCCGTATTGAACTTGACCGGGTGCGCTTCGCTCTCGCTGCCGCCGAGCGGGCCCGCGCCGAGGCGCGCGTGAATCTCGCCGGCGCCATCGGGGTGCCTTCCGCGGCTCTCGACGATGTCACGATCTCGTTCGCAACGTTCGATGACTTGCCGGCCGATCTCTCACCGACCGATACCCAGCGACAGGCCCTGTTCGGGCGGCCGGATGTTCTCGCGGCCCTGTCGCGCTACGCCGCGCGTGAGGCCGACCTGCGCCTCGAGATCGCCCGGCAGTACCCGAATGTCCACCCGGGACCCCGGCTTCGAGCGCGATCAGAGCGAGAACAAGTGGACACTCGGACTCGGGCTCGTCCTGCCGCTGTTTCAGCACAACGGGGGCGGCATCGCGGCGGCGAGTTCGCGGCGCGAGCGCGAGGCCGCCCGTTTCGAGGCCTTGCAGGCGCGGGTGATCGGCGACGTTGACGCGGCACTCACCGCCTACCGCGAGAGCCGGAGGGCCACCACCGCTGCCGCCGGATGGCTCGACCATCTCGTGAGCCAGGAACGGATCGCCCGGACGCGGCTGGATGCCGGGCAGATCTCTCGCTTTGAATTCGATCTGTCCCGCCTGGAACGACTGGAGGCCGACGGGCGCCGCTTCGAGGCGACGGTCGCGGCGCAACGGGCCCTGGGCAGCGTCGAGGATGCGATGCAGCGCCCTCTGGGATGGTCCGAATCGTTGTGGCTTGATGCACCCCGCGAGACCACGGCCCGACACCGACAGGCCGACCACGATGCGACCTCACTTCGACCCGGAGTCGACGATGCCACGCGCTAGGTTCAGCCTGTGCAGTGCGGGAGGCGCCGTGCTGAGTCTGGCGCTGGCCGTGACCGGGGTCTCGTGCGACAACCCGGCCGACGCCGCCGACCCGACACGCGGCCCGGCAGCAGACTCAGCCGCCGCTGTCGCCGTCCGGGTGGCGACGGTCACACGAGCCGACCTGCGCGCCCGCGTGGTGGCCTACGGGACCGTGGAACCGGAGCCCGCGACCCCACAAACACCAGCGGCCGCGGCCCGGGTCGGCGCCATGGTGTCCGGAGTCATCAGCGGCGTGTCCTGCGCAGAGGGACAGCGCGTGAAGAAAGGAACCCTGCTGTTCCAGCTCGACGCGCGGGCCGCCGAGCAGGCCATCCGGCAGGCTCGGGAAGTCCTGGACTTCGCCGACAAGGAGCTGGAACGCCAGGAACAGATGCAGCCTGGTGAAGGAACGTCCATTCACCTGTATCAGGCAGCGCTGCGCGATCGCGATACGGCCCGCACGACTCCGGCGCTCCGGAAGACACAGCGTTCGTATCTCGACATCACCTCGCCACTGGATGGAACCATCGTGCAGGTTCTTGCGCGGCGTGGGGAGACCATCGACCCGGGAGTGCCGCTGGCTGAAGTCATCGACCTCGACCGCCTGGTTGCCATTGTGCGTGTACCCGAGCGAGAACGTGGCGCGCTTCACCTGGGGCAACCGGTTGAACTCGCCGGCAGCACGGGTGGCGCACAGGGCGGCTCGCCGGACATGCGATCCACCATCGCCGGTGAACTCCGCTTCGTCGGCTCGCAGATCGATCCCCGTGACGGAACGGTGCCCGCGTGGGTGTCATTTCCTGTCCTCGCTGCACTGCTGCCGGGACAGTTCGTCGAGGTGCACATCGTCACCGAGGAACGGCCCGGCCGCCTGGCCGTGCCAAGGGTGGCGGTGATCCCCGATGCAAACGGGCGCGATACGGTCGTGGTGATCGACGGCGGTGTGGCTCGACACGTTCCCGTGACCACCGGCCTGCTGGATGGTGACCGGCTCGAGGTCGACGGCGACGGCCTGGATCCCGGCACCCGCGTCGTCACCTCGGGCGGCTACGGCCTGGCCGACGGTGACGTGGTGAACATCCTCGGTCGACCCCCGACGGCAGCAAAGACCCCGGCCCCTTGACCTGATGGGCTCCTTCTCACCGGGGCGCCTGGCCGTCCGGCACGCGGGCGCCATCACCTTCATCTGCCTGGCGCTCTGCGCGGCCGGGGTGTACTCGGCCCTGGACATGCCGTCAGCGGTGTTCCCCCGGACCGACTTCCCCCGGGTTGTCATCCTGGTTGATAACGGGGTGATGCCTGCCGACGAGATGATGGCCCGCATCACTCGTCCGATCGAGGAGTCGATGAAGGATATCCCGGACTCCGTGACGATCCGTTCGTCGACCGGCCGCGGATCCGCCGAGGTCAACGTGTTCTTCTCCTGGCGGGCGGACATGCCCCGGTCGGAATTGTACGTTCTCTCCCGCCTCTCACAGATTCGCGGCCAGTTGCCCGACACCGCCTCGACCTCCGTGTTCCGGCTGACGTTTTCAGCCTTTCCGATCATCGGCGTCAGCCTCACCGGCACCGGCGTGGACCTGACGCGACTCTGGGAGATCGCGCGCTACGACATCAAGCCCCGCCTGCTGCGCATCCCCGGTGTCGCCCGGGTCGATCTGGTCGGCGGACGCCGGCCGGAGTACCACGTCGTGGTGGATCCCCTCCGCCTCCAGAGCGCCGGGGTCAGCCTGGCGCAGGTCAACGCTTCCCTCGCCCGCAACAACCTGATCATCCCCACCGGGGTGCACGACGAGGACCACACGATGTTTCTGGCCGTCGTTGACGGCCGCGCCCACACGACCCGGGAGATCGAGGAGCTGCCGGTCGCAACCGTGGGGACTCACCTGGTGCGCATCCGCGACGTAGCCCATGTCGAGCGCGGTCCCGAGCCGGTGTTCAACATCGTCAGTGCCGACGGCGAAGAAGCCGTCCTGCTGAACGTGCGCAGCCAGCCGGACGGCAGCACGCTCGACATCGCCCGCGCACTGGCTCGCGAACGCGACCGCCTGGCCAGGGAGCTTCCCGGCGGCCTCAGGACGGCGCTTTTCTATGACCAGTCACAGCTCGTCCGTGCCTCGGTGCGTAGCGTCTGGGAAGCCATCGGATTTGGCCTCCTGCTCTCGGTCGCCATCCTGTTCCTGTTCCTCAAGAGCTGGAAGAGCACGCTGACAGCGACGCTGGTGATTCCCGCCACGGTCCTGGTCACCCTCGTGGCCATGAGACTGGCCAGCCTGAGCTTCAACCTGATGACCCTGGGAGGCATCGCGGCGGCCATCGGGCTGGTCATCGACGACGCGATCGTCGTCGTCGAGGCGGTTCATGCCCGGATCATGTCCGGCGCCACCGGTGCCGTTGCCATCGAACAGGGCATCGGGGAGATCGTTCGACCTCTGATCGGCTCGACGCTCACACCCGTGGTGGTGTTCATTCCACTGGCCTTTCTCGGCGGGATCACCGGAGTCTTCTTTCGGGCCCTGGCGCTCACGATGGTCGTCTCGCGTCGTCCCGCCCAGGCAACTTCTCTTCAGGGATTCGAGCGTCTCGGGGTCGAGCATCTGCCGCCCATAAAAACCCTTGAGTCGTCTCTCGAGATGGTCCTGTGCCCCGCTCATGAGATGGTCCTCGCCGTCACGCTGACTCCGTCGGTCGCCACGGTCTTTCTGGGCCAGGGAAAGCGGCACAAGACCCAGGACGGCGGCGCGGTGCTCGGATTCCTCATTCGCGTCTACGAGAGAGCCATGCGCATCGCTCTGGTGCGCCCCTCCCTCTCCGTCGCGGGTGGTGGGATCCTGCTCGTCTGCGGACTCCTTCTGTACCCCACACTTCCTCGCGAGTTTCTTCCGGCAATGGACGAGGGTGGATTCGTGATCGACTACTTCACGCCCTGGGGAACCAGCCTGGAGGACACCAACCGGCAACTGGAGCGCGCCGAGCAGATCCTGCGTGCCACACCGGAGATGGAGAGCTATTCGCGCCGCACCGGCGCCCGGCTTGCTCTGGCCATCGCCGAACCGAACACCGGGGACTTCCTGGTCAAGCTGCGCGCCGACCGGGAGCGCTCGACCGGCGAGGTCATCGCCGGTCTGCGCCGCGCGTTCAACGCGCAGGTTCCAGGCATCCAGTGGGAGTTTCCCGGCATCCTGAGCGACCTCATCGGCGACCTCACCTGGGCGCCTCAGCCGATAGAGGTCAAGTTCTACTCCGCCGACACGTCGCTGCTGGAGAGTATGGCCCCGCACATCGAGGAGCAGATCGCGGCCGTCGACGGGGTCGTGGATACCTTCGATGGACTGGTCTACGCAGGACCCACGTTGAGCTTCCGTCCTCGCTCGAAGGACCTGGAGCGATTCGGGCTGACCGCGAACGATCTGGGGCGCGCGTTGAACACCGCCATGCTGGGCGAGGTCACCTCATCGGTGGTCAACGGCGACCGTGTGGTCGAGGTCCGTGTGCTGGTCGATCCCGCCCGCACCGACCGCGTGGCGACCTTGCGCGCCTTGCCTCTCCGCACACCGGGCGGGGCGATCGTCAAGGTCTCACAGGTTGCCGATGTGGTCGAGGTGCCCGGCCAGCTCGAGCTGCGACGCGAGGACCTGCGCCAGGACGTGGCCATCACCGCGCGCCTCGAAGGGCGGGATCTGGGCAGTGCGATGGCGGAGATTCGCGATCGGCTGGGACGAGACCCCTCCATCCCGGCCTCCGCTCTGGAGTACGGCGGCCTGTACGAGCAGCAGCGTGAGTCGTTCCAGAATCTAAAGCATTATTTTTGAGCAGTTTATGCCATGTGACGGGCGCCGGGGATGACGCCTGGGGACCTGTCGCCGGTCCCCGCTTCCAGAATCGCACCTCCCGGGAATGACTGCCGGGCCCGCGCGGTTAACGGGTGCGGACGGGACACTCTGATTCCTTTCGCGGACCGTGTCTCGCAGCTGACCTTGCTCACATCTCTCACCCAGAAACCCGGAGCCGACCCCGGACGGCGACTCGCGTCCCATCCCCGCCGCCCGGCTCGGCCCCATACTGCAAAGGGAGGAAGTCTCATGAGTCTCCGCCAACAACGCCCGGGACTGCGGAATGCCGCCAGGCTGCTCGCCGGAACCGGGGGCATCGCCGTGGCGCTGCTCTTCGGGTCTCTCGTGGCGATGGCCGCGGACGGCCCACCGGTTCCCGGCCTTCATGCCTACACCATGGGTCATGCGATGCACCAGGATCCGCCCGATCGAGTCGGTGGTCCCCTGACCGTCACCGTCACCCAGTCGAAGGGCAGCACGCGCTGGGTCCTGCCGGGGCCCCGTTTCCTGGATCCGTCCGTCTTCGGCACCCCGGATCACCCGGTCGGCTTCGACCCGGCTCCGTTCCCGCTTCTCGGCGTGCCGCTCGACAAGCGCAAGGACAACGGCGACGCCTACACCTTCATCAATGCCGCCGCCCCGTTCTCCGACTGGCGCGAGGTGGGCGTCGGCAGCATCAAGATGAAGGTCGTGGATGTCACCGCTATGGATGGTGCTCGCACCAAGGACAAGATCGATTTCCAGGCCACCTTCTCGAGTCCCGACGGCAAGCACTCGTACCGCGTGACCGCGAAGAAGCCGATCCCCCACGGCATGGCCTACCCTTTCTTCGGTGGAGTGGTCACTAATCACCTCCTGCACGGGGCGACCGGCATCGGCACGCGACAGATGCCGACCGAGTACACCTATGCCGGGTTCTGGGCCATGGGGAACATCTACCGGGATGGCCAGCTGGTCAACGAGAACCAGATGGTCCACGTGATGGTCACCGAGGTCGTGCGCGGCGACAACTACAAGCTCAACTTCGACGGCAAGGTCGGGAACCCGCCGCGTGGCCTGACACTGCACCTGATGGTGCCACCGTTTGCGCCCGGGCCGAAGGGGTTGCAGCCCCGGCCGGTGAAGACCGGTTTCGTGCCGTTTCCGTTCATCCAGAAGCACATGATGAAGACCATGGAGATGGTCAAGAAGATGCCTCCGGACCAGCAGCAGAAGAAGATGGCCACGCTCCAGGAGGTCAAGCAGCTCATGGAACACACGAAGGAACACGTCATGCAGGCCATGAAGGCCGGCAAGATGGACGGCCAGCCCTTCTTCCATGTGATGTTCGGTAATATCCAGATGAAAGCCAAGGGTTCCTGACCCGAAACAACGGAGTTCCCTGGAACGACACTCTACCGGGAGGTGGCGAGGCGCGTGCTGGAGTCTCGCCGCCTCCTCTTCATTCCCTCATCACCGTGTTCGACGAGGAGAATCGATGTCGTCTGATCGAGTCATCCACAGCCTCGCCTCCACTCGACGCCGTCGGCGACGCGACGCCGTCGCGTTGCTGCTGTTCGTCGCCGCTTCTGTTGCAGTGTTCTCCAGCACCGTCTCCGCAGACGAGGTGGTGGTCAAGCTGGCCGACATCGAGTTTCACCCGGCCGAGATCTCCGTCTCGCCGGGACAGAGCGTTCGATTCATCAACAATGACCCGTTCGAGCACGACGTGTATGTCGTTGACGCGGCCAACAAGAACCTGGTCGTCGTTCCACGCACCCTCCTGGCACCGGGGAAATCGACCACGGTATCGGTGAAGGAAAAGGCGGTGTACAAGGTCTACTGCACCATTCATGGCGGCATGCAGGCCAGGCTGACGACGACCGGTTCATTCGAGTTGACGGCAGAGCAGAAGGAACGTGCGGCCCGCGCGGCACCGGTCCTGCCGCCGATCGTCAAGACCGGCGAAGAACTGTTCTGGGGCAAGGCCATGTGCCACCACTGCCACTCCATGGGGAATCGCGGTGACGGTCTGCGCGGCCCGAATCTCCAGAACATCGGACTCCGGGCGGACGCCCAGGCCGAACGGTTCGGTCTGGACAGCGGCACGGACTACATCGTGCACTCCATCCTCGAGCCGGACCGCAACATCGTGGCCGGCTACACCAATGACATGCCTCATGTCTTTCAGCCGCCCATCGATCTCGATGCCGGCGAGATCAAGGCCATCGTGACCTACCTCCAGAGCCAGGGCGGCACGGTGGACACCTGGGCCATCGACATTCCCGAGGATCAGCTCGACTATCCGCTGCCGCCCAGTCCGTTCTCCGGCGGAGACCCGGTTCGCGGCCGGAAGGTCTTCGCCGACGATGCCAGTTGCAACAGTTGCCACCAGGTCGGTGACGAGCGACCGGTCTCCGTCGGACCCGACCTTACCGAGCTGGGCAAGTTCCGGGACTGGGCCTGGATGGCCCAGGCCATCTTCCACCCGGCCGACGAGATCGGCGCGAACTGGACCAGCGGGACCGTGACACTGAACTCGGGAGACACCGTGACCGGCGTTATCCAGAAGAAGACCAGCAAGGAGATCCGGATGCTGACGGCCGGCAACCACGTCCGCATCATTCCCTCCAAGGATGTGAAGTCGGTTCAGATCGACGAGGGAACACGGATGCCGGACACCTATGACGAGATCATCACGTTTCAGCAGACCGCCGACCTCATCAGTTACCTGGAAACACTGAAGGGCTCTGCTCCCAAGAAGTGACGCGAACCCGTCCGCGTCCCCGGGACATCCTGCCGTCTCCGCCTCCCCGGACCGGGGCGAGTGCTCGGGACTGTTCCGGGATCCCCAGGGAGCGAGTGGACCGCGTGGACCCGACAACGTCAGACGCCTCTTCCCTGGCGCCGCACGGGCCGCACGGGGCCGAGCAGGCTGATCCGCCGGCCCCGGCGCAGAGAGTCGAGGTCATACAGCGTTCCGCGCCAGACGATGCCTCCCTGACGCCAGCCCCGGTAGGCGGAACGCAGCACGGCCCAGCCGAGAACCGGCAGGCCCAGGGGAGCCAGAAGACTCGGCAGAAACGGCAAGGAGAACCGCCGCTTGCCCACCGCTCCACAGATCGGCGCGCTCAGCAAGGCGGCCACGGCCACGGCGTGCCGATCGGTCCGTCGGGTCTGGTACGATCTGCTGGTGAGACGGATCACCGCGGCGTGTCTTGTTGCGCCGGGGCGTGCACGATCCGTCACTCATCAGGGAGGAGACGCCATGCGGTGCCACGAGATCGATTACGAGATCCTGGGAGACGACATGCAACTCGTCGAGGTGGAGCTGGACCCCGGCGAGACGGTGATCGCCGAGGCCGGCGCCATGAATTACATGGAAGAAGGTCTGGCCTTCGAGGCCCGGATGGGAGATGGCACCGACGCCGACGCCGGCTTCATGAGCAAGGTCCTCAACGTGGGCAAGCGGGTGCTTACGGGCGAGTCGCTCTTCCTGACCCATTTCACCAACCAGGGCAGCGGCAAGCGACGGGTCGCCTTCGCGGCCCCTTATCCGGGAAAGATCATCGCCATCCCGCTGGGCGATCTGGGTGGCACCCTGACCTGCCAGAAGGACGCCTTCCTGTGCGCCGCGCTGGGAACCCGGATCACCATCGCCTTCCAGCGCCGGCTGGGCACCGGATTCTTCGGCGGCGAGGGGTTCATCCTGCAGCGCCTGGAAGGAGACGGCCTGGCCTTCGTGCATGCCTGCGGCACCGTCATCGAGAAGCAGTTGACCGGTGAGACCATGCGCATCGATACCGGGTGCATCGTCGCCTTCACCCAGGGGCTGGACTACAACATCGAGCGCGCCGGCGGGCTGAAGAGCATGTTCTTCGGTGGCGAGGGTCTGTTCCTGGCCACGCTGAGCGGAACCGGACGGGCCTGGCTCCAGAGCCTGCCGTTTTCTCGCATGGCCAACCGCATCCTCGCCCACGCCCCCCGGGCCGGCGGCAAGCGCCGGGGTGAGGGCTCCGTTCTCGGGGGGCTGGGCGATATGTTCGGCGATAGGTGACCACGGCTCCGAAGCTCCGATGACTCCTCGCCGCACCGCGATCTGCAACGTCGGGCGCACACGCCCCGGCACCTGTCACACGCTCGCCGACTCGCCTCGACCGGGTGCCGGACCGGCCGATCGCGCCGGCACGGTTGGCGTTCACCTCCGCGGTCATCAGCAATGAGCTGGCGAGGGGCCGGCGGACGTCTCTGCGCTGTGGTCCTGCTGGCGGTGGTTCCGATCACCCTGAACTGTTCCGCGCGGCCCGCGGCAACGGTCACGGTGGTGTCGAAGCAGGAGATCCGATTCGACGCGGTGGCGCAGGCCGGGAGGTTCACCCGCGGCGCCATGCCCGGCTATCACGCCCTGGTGTTCCGGGAGGGAGCGTCGGCGGGATCGGCCCTGCTGGTGGCCGACGTGACCGACGAGCAGGTTCTCGACGCGCTCACCGCCCTCGGGGCCGTCCCCGGCGACGCCCTGGGCCTCGACACCTGGGACGACCGGAACAACCGGGCCAGCCAGGCCCCGGATCGCACTATCGAGGGCCCGGCCATCGAGGTCCTGATCCGGATTCCCGGCCGGGGACCGCCGGTCCCTCTCGCCACGCTGCTCACCGACTCCGGCCGGCGCGGCCTCGACCTGAGGTTCGGCGGTCACCGGGCGAACATTCCGGCCTGGCGCTCCGGCTGCATCGTCTGCCTCTTCTCCTGTCCCGGGAGCAAGATCGGCAACGCCGCCTACACCATCCGCGATTACGTCGACGGCACCGCCCGTTTCGGCGTGCGGCCCGGCGTCCTTCCGGAGGATGGCGGTCGCGTGGAGGTGGTCGTCCGATTCCCCGGCCCGGAGGGCTGAGGGCACATGGCGAAGACGGCAGGCGAGGCCCCCGGGAAGGTCGTGCAGGTGCTGCTCGTCGGCGGCGGACATGCGCATCTGGAGGTGGTGCGAAGATTCATGCTGGCCTCTCCGCCCTGGATGCAACTGACCCTGGTCTCGGCTTACCCGTCACACCACTACTCCGGCATGGTGCCGGGATTTCTCACCGGGGTGTACTCCGAGGAGGAGATCCGGTTCGACCTCGCAGCGCTGGCCGCCCGGGCCGGTGCGCGATTCATCCTCGGTCGGGCCACCAGCCTCGACCCCGCCGCCTGTGCCGTCACCCTGGAAGACGGGCAGACCCTCACCTACGACCTCGTCTCGTTCGGGATCGGATCCACACCCGCTGGCGGTGACACACCGGAGGTCAGCCGCCACGCCACCGTCGTCAAGCCCATGTCGAGGGCCGTGGCGTTGCGCCATCGTCTGGCAGCCCTGGCCGGCATGGCGTCGTCCAGCGTCGCCGCTCATGTCGTCGTGGTCGGCGGCGGTGCGGCCGGCGTGGAGATCGCATGCGCCGCCGCGACCGTCCTCGATGACGCGCAGGCGCGGCGAGAGATCACCATCATCGAGGGGAGCGATGCGGTCCTGCGTCACTACTCCGCGCGCTTTCGATCGCGCGCCGAAGCGGTGCTTGCCGCCCGGAGCATCGACATCCGCCGGCGCACCCGCGTCGTCGCCGTCCATCCCGATCACGTCGTCCTCGATGATGCGCGTACGCTGCCGGCCGATCTCACGGTCTGGATGACCGGGGCCCGCGGAGTGCCGTTTCTGGCGTCGTCGTCCCTCTCCGTCGATGCCGGTGGGTTCCTGCTCGTGGACGATGCGCTGCGCTCCATCGACGACGTCCGGGTGATGGCGGCCGGCGATTGCGCCACTCCGATCCACCACCCGGAAACACCGAAAGCTGGGGTCTACGCGGTCCGGCACGGGCCGGTGCTCTGGGACAGCCTGCTGGCCGCGAGCACGGGAGCAGCCATGCCGCGCTACCGGCCTCAGCCCGGCTTTCTCTCGATCCTGAACACGGGTGTCGGCCAGGCACTGCTGCGCTACCGGAAACTGATCTCCCACAGTCGCTGGGCGTGGAGGCTCAAGGACGGCATCGACCGGCGCTTCATGCGCCGTTACCACTCCCTCATCCCCGGATGACGAGAATGTGGCTCCCGGCGGCTGAAGATTTCGCTTTCGTGATTCCAGACGGCCGTCCGGCCCGGCACGCCGCGTCCGCCATGACGGCCAGCATGGCAAGCATCTTGCTCTCTCACAGGCCGGATGAACACGCGTGCCAGTGGAAGTCCTGCAGAAACACGACCGGTCGGGTTGACCCGGGCGACGGCATGGATCTGCCTCCTGGCGGCAGCCCTGTCGCTGCTGTTCGTGGCACCGTCGAGGGCCCAGCAGGCCGGCGAGGATCTGTCTCCCGTCGGCGACCCGTTGTTCGACCCGAATTCGCTGTCGGGTGAGATGAGAGTCTGGTACGACCGCATGTGGGAATCGATCGAGGCGTCCCGTGCCACCGTCGATGCACGCTCATCGAGCCGCGACCTCTACCTCCTCGGCCGCTACGTGAACGACTACACGACCGCGCTCATCTTCGCCCTGAGGGCCACGGGCGATCTCCGATTCCTCGATCGCGCCGCCGAGATCTGGGAGAACGCCAGGGCGACCCTCGCGGACGAATGGTGCGACGGCACGACCGATGGCTATGTCAACTGGGTCTGGTTGATCAATCCGGATGTGACCAGCGAGTACTGCAAGGATACGCATCACATGGACGAGGCGATGGCCCATGGACCCGTCGCGCTGCTCGCCTACACCCTGGACCGAAACCGCGACCTCGATCCCGCCTATGGCGAGAAGGCCGATTTCTGGGTGTCGTACCTCGAGACCCAGTTCCTCGCCAAGTGGACGGCACGCGCCGGCGACCCGGTCGCCGCCTGGGAGACCGGCGCCGGGTTCTACAAGCGGTTCACTCATCCACGCGCCAACCAGCTCCGGGTCGCGTACTACCTGCACAAGTTGACAGGCAAGCCCTTCTACCTCGAACGCGCCGGCGCCATCGACAGCGATCTCGCATCCCATCTGGAGGTCAACCCATCGGTCAGCACGGCGCTGCAATGGAAGCACCAGGTGGCCGGGACCGATGAGGGCTACCAGAAGGTCCAGTATGCCCACTACTTCATGAACGTGGCCATGGAGATGAACCTGGAAGGATTCGGCAGCGACGCCGATGCGGCGACCATGGCAAAGTTCGCGTCCACCTTCCGAGATGTGGTCCTGAAGCCGGCCAGCAGCATGACCGAGCGGGTCGACGGGACCGGCAGCGTGGGTCGGAAGCTCTACGGTCACTCCGGCCTGGGGCGCTGGGACCCGACACACATGATCCTCGACCGCGCGGAAGCCGCGTACCGCCCGGGTTCCACCGGGGTCAATCTCGCCGGCGCCGCGATGATGGCCGTCAGCAACCGGACGGGTGCGCCACCTCCTCCGGATCCCGACCCCGGTCCCGACACGACACCGCCCACCTCGCCGACCAATCTCCGCCGGCTCGACCGCCTCGGCACCTGAGGACGCCCGGGTCCGGACGCCGCACCCGGCTGGCCCCCGGCAACCGCCGGCACCACCCCACGGACCACTCCGCCCACGCCTCCTCTCACGAGGGCTGCGCGGGTGCTAGAGTGAGCGCTTCCCATGTCGCAGCCAACCATCCGGAACATCGCCATCGTCGCCCACGTGGACCATGGAAAGACCACCCTGGTCGACGCCATGCTTCGTCAGAGCGGCACCTTTCGTGTCAATGAAACTGTCGACGACAGGGTGCTCGACAGCATGGATCTCGAGCGCGAGCGAGGCATCACGATCCTGGCAAAGAACACCGCGATCATGTTCCGCGGTGTCAAGCTCAACATCGTCGACACGCCCGGGCATGCCGACTTCGGGGGTGAGGTCGAGCGCAGCCTGCACATGGTCGATGGGGCGCTGCTGCTCGTCGATGCCAGTGAAGGGCCGCTGCCCCAGACACGATTCGTTCTCCGCAAGGCGCTGGCCCGCCGCCTGCCGGTGATCCTCGTGGTCAACAAGATCGACCGCAAGGATGCACGCATCGACGAGGTCGTCAACGAGGTATACGACCTGTTCATCGATCTCGATGCCGGCGATGACCAGCTCGATTTCCCCATCCTGCTCGCCAATGCGCGAGCCGGTGTGGCCCACCGGGAAGCCGGCGACGGCTCCACCAATCTCCTCCCGCTATTCGAGACCATCATGGAAACAGTCCCTCCCGCCGGCGGCGATGCCGGGGCAACGCCCCGGCTCCTGGTGACCAATATCGACTATGACCCCTACATGGGGCGCCTGGCCCTGGGACGCCTGTTCGATGGAACCCTCCGCATGGGCACGCCGTACGGGCTCTGCGTCGAGGACGGCGCCGTCACGCCGGTGACCGTCTCCGGTCTGTACACCTTCTCCGGTCTGTCGCGGACGCGCTCGGAGGTGATCGATTGCGGCGATATCTGCGCCGTTGCCGGGATGCCCGACGCCCAGATCGGCGACACCCTGTCTGCCCTGGATTCCCCCGCGCCGATGCCGCGGATTCACGTGGACGAACCGACGGTCTCGATGGTGTTCCTGGTCAACAACGGTCCATTCGCCGGCCGTGACGGCAAGCTCCTCACGTCGCGCCAGATCCGGGACCGCCTGGAGACCGAGCAGATGGGCAACGTGGCCATCGAGGTCCGCCCCACCGATCGGCCCGACGCCTTCGAGGTCTGTGGCCGTGGGGAACTGCAGCTCGGCATCCTGATCGAGACGATGCGCCGTGAGGGGTTCGAGCTGATGGTGTCCCGACCCCGCGCGCTGTCCCGGGAGGTTGATGGCAAGGTCCAGGAACCTGTCGAGCACCTCTTCCTCGACATCCCCGACACCTTCGTGGGCGTCATCACCGAGAAGCTGGGAACCCGGAAGGGGCGCATGATCAACCTCGTCAATCACGGCTCCGGCCGGGTGCAGATGGAATTCACCATCCCGTCGCGCGGCCTCATCGGATTTCGCGGGATCGGCGGGCGCCGCGCGCGGGATCGACCGC
>JBHHZI010000086.1:0-14120 GCA_046757965.1 Acidobacteriota bacterium
GGGCGGTGTGCAACCGGGCCCGGAGATCGTCGGCGAGCAGGTCGCACTTGTTGATGACGATGAGGTCGGCTTCCTCGAGCTGCTTGCGATAGACGTAGACCACCTTGCGCGAGAAAGACCGCCCGGGTTCCAGACCGAGGATGCGCGCCGCCCGATGCGGGTCGACGAGCACGCTCAGCGGGGCGACGGTGAACCGGTCCCCGTAGATGCGCCGCAGCGGGTAGCTGACGGTGGCGACCAGGTCGGTGCAGCTCCCCACCGGTTCGGCGATGAACACGTCCGGCCGGCTGGCCTCGGTGAGCCGCCCGGCGGCGTCCCTGAGGGAGTTGAACCGGCAACAGAAGCAGCCGCCGGCGATCTCCTCCACGGCAAACCCGCGGCTGCGCAGCACGGTGGTGTCCACCAGGCCGCTCGCCTGGTCGTTGGTGATCAGCCCGACCCGTTGGTCGCCGGCGGTGAGGTGCCGGGCGAGAGCCGCCACCGCCGTGGTCTTGCCTGCGCCCAGGAAGCCGCCGATCATGATGTAGCGGGCCGGCCCGCTCATGACGTCGTTCCCGTCATGCGATCGATGGTCTCATCCAGCCATGCCGCATACCCGGGCGCGTCGCGGCACTCCTGACCCGGTTCCCCCCCGGTCAGATACAGCCAGCCCGCCCCGTAGGGATCGGTCTTCACCACCTCGACCGCATCGACGAGGGCCGGGTTGCCCCCGTGAAAGCAGCCACTCAGCGGGGCGATCAGGTCGGTCACCGCCTTGAACCCCTCCAGCCAGCCGACCACGGACCCGACCTCCACGCTGGCGCCCGGCTCCACCTCGAAGTCGATCTCCACCGGCTCGCCGAGCATGCGCAGGGCGAACTTCGTCAGGCCCACGCGCCACAGACCGGTGTCCTGCCGGCCCAGCCAGAAATGACCCGGTGTGTAGAGCCGGTCGGTGGGAAAGCGCGAGGCGAAGCGCGCCCGGCGGTAGGCCAGAAAGCCACCGGTCATGAGGCGCATCCGGCGCCATCGACTCGAGGCGCTGGGGTGGTCGTCGCCATCCGTGCCGTTTTCGTCAGGTCCGGAAACCGGATCGCCGGAGGCCGCCGGGCGTTCGCAGGCGGCCGGCGAGATCATCGATCCGGACTCCCGTGAAGGTCGACATCCTGGTTGCGTGCCGGCAGGTAGGCGCACGCCCCGGCACAGCCGAACCAGCGGCCAAGGGTGGCGCGATGGCGGCTGATCATCCGATACACGCGCTCGGCGATGCCGATCACACCGGGGATCCAGAGCAGGCCGGCCAGCGGGATCAGCGCCGGCAGGCGCAGCGCCAGATGTCGAATGGCCCGCGCTCCCCGGTGCACCCCGCCGGTCGGGGTGACGCAGTGGATCGCGGCGCGCAGGGCGCTCTCGTCGAGCTCGGGAACGAGAGCCCGGGTGGCGGGGGCGGACAGGGGCCGGATGTCGATGACTCCCCGCCAGTCCAGCCAGGTCAACAGCCGCATCTGGAACGTGCACAGAGGACAGCCGTCGTCATACAGCACCACTTCTCGTGCGTCAGATCCCACCAGGGTCTCCCGGAGAGCCGGACCGCGGCAGGCGCCGGCACGGCGGGCCTCACGAGCCTCGCGCGCACCACTCGCCGATCGACAGAACGGAACGGAACGAGTGTACGGGAAAACCGGACACCCTTCCCGCGTGAACTGGACAATTTACATCAATTTACAGGGATCGGCGTCAGGAGACCTTCAGGCGCCAGGCGCCGAGGGCGGCGAACACCAGACCGTAGGCGAGCAGGATGGCGATCTGCGGCATCACGTCCGACAGACCCTTGCCGAAGGAGACGACGGCGTGGAGGCCGTCCATCATCCAGGCCGTGGGGAGGACATGCCCCGCGGTCTGCAGCCAGCGGGGCGTCACCTCCAGCGGCCACCAGCACCCGCCGAGTCCCGCCATGATCATGCCGGTCAGCCAGCCGACTCCCGAGGCCTGCGCCGGGGTCGACAGGATCGCGCCGAAGAACAGTGTGAGTCCCGCGGCACAGACCGAGAACGCCAGCAGCAGGCCGAACAGGGCAGCCGGCGCCTCGCCCCAGTAGAACGTGGCCCCGAACAGGCCGAGCCGGCCGATGGTCCAGCCAGCGGCGATGAGAATGCCGGCCTGAAGCAGCGCCAGGAAGACGAGACCCACGAGCTTGCCGGCGATGAGCGTGCGGGGCGTGAGCGCCGAGACCGCCAGGCGGCGGAGCACACCGCTCGCCTTCTCCTGCGTGAGATAGACCGCGCCCGAGATCAGCGTGATCATGATGATGAACTGCGTCATCATGCCGGGAATCGATTGACCGAATCCGGAGGGCGGCTCCCGCCCGCTGCCGGCATACGAGGTCTTCACCGTCACGAGCGGCGGCGCACCGCTCAGGCGCCGGTATTCCGCCAGGAGGTCCGCCTGCAGATCGAGTGGCTGGTCCGCGCCGGCCACCGACTGCATCTGCACCACCGTGCCGAGCAGCTCGATGAGTGCCCGGAGCACGTGGGTCTCGGCCGCCAGGCCCGCGGTCGAGCTCGCATCGGCCGGCGTTGCCAGGAAGATCGGCACCGGCTCACCGCGGGCCACCGCCTCGTTGAGACCGGCGGGAATCACCAGGGTCGGATCGCCGCGATCGTCGGCCAGCAGGTCCTCGGAGGTCCTCGGCTCGTGCAACCTGAAATCGGCGCCCTGCAGGGCGTCGACCAGCGCCCGGGACAGCCAGGTCAGATCCTGGTCGGCGATATTCAGGTCGATGGTCGCATTCGACGGCGCGTCACGCGACCCCCCGGAGACGCTGCCAAAGAAGATGATGAACGCGATCGGCATGATCACCATCCAGATCAGTGCCGTGCGGTCCTTCAGGGCGAGGCGCAGCTCGTTGGCGCCGAGATGGAGGATACGGCGGATCATGCGGCCTCTCCGGCGGCGAACCGGCGAGCCAGACGGCGGCTCCCGATCGCCACGCCGATCAGGCCGATGGCGGTCAGGACACCGGCCTCCACCAGCACATCGTCCACGCCACCGCCGCGCACCGTCAGGTCGGTGAGCCCCCGCACACCCCAGTAATTGATGGTGTAGGGGGCCACCCGGCGCAGAGCGTCGGGCATCTGAGAGATCGGCATGAACGACCCGCCCATGAACGACATCGCCATCACCACCGCCGAATGGGTGGACGAGGCCGCCCGGTCGGTCCGGACGAATCCGTAGATGAGGGTCGCCAGGCCGGTGGAGGCCACGGCGATGGCCGCCATCTGCAGCAAGGCGCCGGGCAGGCTCACCGACGGCGACACCCACCCGAGGGCCAGGCCCACCGCAGCCAGGATGCCCAGGGACGCGGCACAGATCACCAGCGTCGTCAGCACCTTCGAGAAGAGCACCGTGCGCACCCCGGCGGGCGACGCAAACAGGCGCGCCAGTGTCCCGGCCCGCCGCTCCAGCAGCACGTCGCGCATGCCGTTCTCCCCCAGGAACAGGATGGCCATGAGACTGATCATCGGCAGAAACAGGGCGAAGAGGTTGAACCCGCCCCCGGCTTCCTCATCATCCGCCGCGCTCGACGCCTCCGGCCCGAGGCGGGTCGCCACCTCGTCGCTCGTCTCGCCGGCGCGGGCGGCCAGCAGGGAGGCCAGCGGGACGTCCTCCTCGCTCACCGTCTCGTAGGTGACCACCGGCGGGAACACGTAATGAAGCAAGGGGCGCAGGCGTCCCGAGACCGCCAGGGTCATGGTGGCCAGGACGTCATCCGCGGGAAAATGGTCCGCGTCATCCACCCCGGAGAACGTGTCATCGATGAGCCGGAGCGGCTCGCCCAGCACGCGCACACCGCGGTCGAGCGTGACGGCCAGCATGCCGGCCATCTCCTCCACCACCTGGGGCAGGATCGACTGCGCAGGGTTCTTCACCAGTTCCAGCGTCACCGGCTCCTCGTCGACCAGATGCTCGGTGAATCCCTCCGGGATGATGAGCAGCGCCGACGCCTCGCCATCGTCCATCCGGCGGCGCCCTTCCTCCTCGGTGGCCACCGCCACCAGCTCGAACTGTTCGTTGAACTCGTCGCTGTTGGAGGCACCTGAGACGAACTGCGACAAGAACTCCTTGTCCAGATCGACGACCAGGATGCGGATGCGGGGCAGGCCGCTGGCGCCGTCACTGCCCCGGTTTCCGAAGGCCAGACCGAGCATGCCGGCAAACGCCAGCGGAAAGATGAGCATCACCACCAGGCTCACCGGCGCCCGGAGGCGGCGGGTCAGATCCTTCGCCACCATGTGGGCCAGACGCCCCATCAGTCGCGCAGTTGCCGGCCGGTCAGCTTGATGAAGACCTGCTCGAGGCTCGGTTCCTTGACGAACAGCTCCTCGATGGCGAGCTGCTTGCCGAGCAGTTCCTGCAGAAGGCGTGGCGCACTGCCGCCGTCACGCACCGAGAGCATGGCCTGCCCGTCCTCGACACCGAGCGGCTGAACATCCGGCCGGCCCTCCAGGACCCGCAACACATCCGCGGCTGCAAAGCCGCCCCGGACGGTCACCAGCTCCCCTTCACCCACCAGACGCTTGAGGCCGGCCACCGTGTCCTCGGCGAGGATCCGGCCATGATCCATGATGGCGATCCGATCGCAGAGTTCCTCCGCCTCCTGCATGTAATGCGTCGTGTAGAGCACCGTGGTGCCGTTCGTCACGACCTGCCGGACGACGTCGAGGATGTTGATGCGCGCCTGCGGATCGACCCCGATGGTCGGCTCATCCAGCAGCAGCACCCTCGGCTCATGGACCAGGCCCAGGCCGAGGTTGAGCCGGCGCTTCATGCCGCCGGAGTAAGTCTTGACGGCGTCGGCAGCCCGCTCGGTCAGGCCCACCTGGGAGAGGATCTCATCCACTCGCGCCGCGAGCGCCGACCCGGAGAGTCCGTACAGCCCACCCCAGAAGCGCAGGTTCTCCCGCGCCGACAGTTCCTCGTAGAGAGCGACGTCCTGGGGCACCACACCCATGACCTTCTTCACCTCGGCGGCTTCCGGGCTCATCGGACGGCCGTCGACCTGGACACTGCCCGATGTCGGACTCAGGAGACCTGAGATCACCGAGATGGTCGTGGTCTTGCCGGCGCCATTGGGGCCGAGCAGGCCGAAGATCTCGCCGGGACGGACCGCGAACGAGATGCCGTCGACGGCCACGGCCTGCCCGTAGTTCTTCCTGAGATTCTCGACCTGGATCATCGCTCTCCCCCGCCCGGGTGTGCAACGGACCGGCCGGCCGGATGGTTCCGTCGGCCCGCGGGGCGGCACTTGCCCGGCGATTCACGCCTTGCCCAGCAGCTCCTCGACGTGCACCAGGACCGATGCCGCCAGAGCCTCGAGATCATAACCTCCCTCCAGGAGAGACAGCACTCGCCCGCCGGCGTGCTGGCGGGCAAGCGACAGGATGGTCCGCGTCATCTGCCGGTAGCCCGCCTCCGTGACCCGGGTCGCCGACAGCGGGTCTGCCGCATGGGCATCGAACCCGGCGGAGAGCAGCACCACCTGCGGGGCAAAACGATCCAGCTCGCGCAGCACCGTCTCCTCCAGCACGCGGCGGTAGGCCTCATCGCCGTCTCCAGGCGCCATGGGACAGTTCAACGTGGCCCCGAACCCGTCATCCCGACCCCGCTCGTCGGCCCGTCCCGTGCCGGGATACAGCGGCCACTGGTGCAGACTGGCGTAGTAGACCTGGGGGTCGTCGTCGAAGGCGTGCTGGGTCCCGTTGCCATGATGCACGTCCCAGTCGACGATGGCCACCCGCTCGACGCCGTGATGACGCCTCAGATAGGCGGCCGTCACCGCCACGTTGTTGAACAGGCAGAATCCCATCGCCAGGTTGGCCTCGGCGTGGTGACCCGGCGGCCGGCAGGCCACGAACGCGTTGCGCCACCGCCCGTCCATGAGGCGATCCGCCGCTTCCAGCGCGCCCCCCACCGCCAGCCGCGCCGCCTCGAACGATCCACGCGCAAGAGTCGTGTCGGGTGAGTCCAGCGATGTCTCGCCGGCGGCCGCCGCGGCGGCGACCCGGCGCACATACGCGGGATCATGCACGGCCTCGATGTCTTCCAGGGCGGCGGGCGCCGGCTGGTGACGATCCAGGTCGGACATCACGCCGGCGGCCGTAAGCCGCTCCAGGATGGCCGTCACCCGTTCGGGGCGCTCGGGGTGGGACGCACCGGTTTCATGCAGCCGGTGGCCGGAATGGTGTACCAGGCCGGTGAACGACATGAGACCCGGACCGGGACGCGACGGGAGTTCAGCGCGAGGCGTCGGCGTCGTCCGAGAAGAGACTGATCTGCTTGCGGATCTCGACACCCTCCGGGACGTCGAGATGAAACGTGCCGTCAGCCAGCTTGTCGTTGATCCGCACATGCTCGAACGTCAGGTGCGTGGTGTCGCCGTCCGCCTCCTGGTATTCCATCGCCCTCGGCAGGAAGTCATGGTCACCAACCCACAGCAGCACCCTCGACAGGCGCTTCTCGACGCGACGCTTGTGGGGAACGAGTACCAGCAGATAGGTATCCGACCCCGGCTCGTCCTCACCGAGATGGATGTCGTAGTACGACATCAACTCCTCGGATGTCTGGCCGAGACCGAACACCTTGAACAGACGATGGGTGTAGGCCGCTCGCAGATCCTTCTTCTCGAGCGTCTTCTCGGCCGGCAGATACTGCATGAGGGTATTGTCACTGATGAGGAAGACGCGCCGGTCGGGGGAGAGATACTCCCATTTTGCCCGGTCGGGATTCTCGTAGTAGAAACGCCCGGTCGACTCGATGGGGTCGACCAGCATCGACAGCTCCTTGCGCTCGGCGAAATCGGCCTGCAGCGTCCGGATGTCGCGCTGGGCCTCGTCGAAGCGTTCCAGGATGGTGTGGAGTCGCTCCTCCTTCGCCGCCTCGGGAACGTTGATGTCGGCCGCCGTGGAAGCGATCACCGGCGGGGAGGCCGGTCCGGCGCCCAGGCTGGCCACGGCCGGCACGAGGGCGACGACGGCCACGGCGGCGAGACGACAGCGGCGGGCGGTCAGGCAGGAACGGCTCAAGAGCGACTTCTCCCGGATGGAGGGCGGGCGGCCTCGTGGTGACCGGGATGCTACGCCATCGGCCCGTGGCCTGGCAAGTCGCCCCGGTGAAAACGTCGCACGGGATCCGGGCAGTCGTGGTAGGATGGGGCCTTCGACGAGATCACTCAGACCGGCGTGCCGTGCGGTGGACGGGACGCCATACGCCGTCATCCCGGACCCTGGCGGGAGGAAGGTGCGCGACGGTGCAGGCGCGCGATTCGGCGATGGGGCACAACGTGGGCGCGGGGGACTCGCCGGCTGCCGGGCTGCAGAGCCGGCGTCGCGCCGAGACCGGTGGCCTGGGGCAGGCGCGGACTGCGCGCCGGCCGGCGGGCGGCGCCTTTCTGGAGCAGGTGGACGATTTCGCCATCGTGCGCCTCGACCTCGACGGCTGGCCCGACCTCACACCGCGCCAGCGGCGCCTCGCGTGGCATCTGTCCCTGGCCGCGGCCGCGGGACGCGACATCTACTGGGATCAGGTGCATCGTCACGGGCTGGCGGTGCGGCGCCTCATGGAAACCGTCTACCGGCACCGGAGAAGCCTGCCCACCTCGTTGAGCCGCACGTTGACGAGATACGTGAAGCTGCTGTGGCTCAACAACGGCTTCTACAACACGCGCACGCGGCGAAAGTTCGTGCCCGCCTTCTCCCCGGCCGACCTGCGCCGGGGTGTCGCGGCCGCGCTGGCTGCCGGGGCGACCGCATCGGACCTCGGCGTGCCGCCCGGCACCTCACTGACCGCGTATCTCGATGAACTCCGGCCCACCATCTTCGACGCCACCTTCGAGCCACTGCTCGCCAACAAGAACCCGGCACCCGGCGACGACCTGCTGGGCGACTCCGCCGTCAACTTCTACGCCGGGGTGTCGCTCCCGGAGGTCGACACCTGGGCGCGCGGCGGCGGCGAGCGATATCCCCTCAACTCCACGGTGGTGCGGAGAGCGGGACACTTGACCGAGGACGTCTGGCGGGCCGGCGACCCGGACCGGAACATTCCGGCAGGGCGCTACGCCGCCGCACTGCGGGCGATCCAGTCTCATCTCGATGACGCCGCCACCTGTGCCACACCCGGCCAGGCCGAGGTCATCCGGCGCCTGAGAACCTTCCTGGGCAGCGGCGACTCCGCCGACTGGCGAGCCTTCGAGGTGTCCTGGCTGGCCGCCCGGGAGACCCCGGTGGACACCATCAACGGCTTCATCGAGGGATATGACGACCCGCGTGGCCAGAAGGGCGCCTTCGAGGGCCTGGTCTACATCACCGACCCGGCCGCCACCGCGACACTGGAGGCACTCGCCGCCTCGGCCGCCTACTTCGAGGCGAGGACGCCGTGGGACGAGCGGTTCAAGCGCCGGACCATCACCACCCCGGAGGCCACCGCGGTCAACGTCGTCATGGCCGTCGGCAACGGCGGCCCGGTCTGCTCGGTCGGCATCAATCTGCCCAATGACCCGGCCGTCCGGGAACGGTACGGGTCGAAGAGCGTCGTCCTCGCCAATGTGCTGCGGGTCTTCGACGGCGCCGCGTCCGCGTCCGCCCTGGCCGAATTCGCCCTGCCGGAAGAACGACCTGCGGCGCACCGCCACGCGACCCGGGCCCGCTTCCTGCAGACGGCCATGCACGAGATCCTGGGGCACGCGTCCGGAGCGACCGCCCCGGAGCTGTCGGGCTCACCGGTCGACCATCTGCGCGAGCACTACAATCTTCTGGAAGAGGCGCGCGCGGAGCTGGTCGCGCTGCACCATTTCTGGGATCCCCGCCTCCTCGAGATCGGCGCGATGGATTCGTTCGACGTGGCCCGCGTGGCGTACCAGGCGTACGTGCGCGGCGCACTGGTCATGTTACGTCGCATCAAGACCGGGACCAAGATGGCCGACGACCACATGCGCGCAACCGACCTCATCGTCCATTTTCTGATGGACACCGGCTCGGTCGAGATGGTCCGGCGGGACGGGCGGTCGTTTTATCGGGTGGCCGATCTCGAGGTCATGCGTGCCGGTGTGGCACGGCTCCTGACCGAGATCCAGCGCATCAAGTCGACCGGTGACTTCGCGGCGGCCGACCGGCTCATTCGCCGCCACGCCCTGCACATCGACACGGCGCTGCGCGACGAGGTGGTCCGCCGCGCGGCCTCGATCCGGATGCCCGACTTCCACGCGGTCGTCCCGCCACGCCTCGAGCCGGTGCGCGATGCCTCGGGCCGGGTCATCGACGTCGCCGTCATCGCCGACGAGGCCTTCGACACCCAGATGCTGCGTCTGGCGTGCGAGGGCGGCATCCAGTGAATCGCCTGGCCTTCTGGCGGCGCGCCCTCGCCTGGGCGGGCTGCGCCTTCGCCGGCGGCATGCTGCTCGTCGCCGGCCTGCTGAAGGCGCTCGACCCGGCCGGATTCGCCACGCAGATCCGGGCGGACGTCCCTTGGCTTGCCGGCCTGGCCGGGCCGCTGTCGGTCGCCGGGATCGCCATCGAGGTGGTCCTGGGCAGCGCCCTCATCCTCGGGTTCAGGCGCCGCTTTCTCGTCGGCACGGCCATGCTGATGGTGCTGGTCTTCATCGGCGTGACGATTCCGAAGCTGGGGTCCACCGACCCGGCAGCCTGCGGCTGCTTCGGAAATTTCGTAGTGCGCACGCCGGGCCAGGTGATCGGAGAGGACCTGGTGATGCTGGTGGCTCTGCTCGTCGGCCTGACCGGCGGGTCGGGATCGGCCTGGTCGGCCTGGCGCCGCGGCGTGCTGGTCATCGCTGCCGGCATCGGACTGGCGCTACCACTGGCCGCCCCCGCCCTGCCACTGGACAATGTGGCGACCCGCCTGAAGCCAGGCGCCTCCCTCGCCGACCTCCAGCTCGACGAGGCCGTGCCGGACCTGGCAACCGGTCATCATTTCGTGATTCTCTCCGGCCAGTCGCTGGACACCTGTGCCGACGTCCCGGAGAGCCTGTTCGAATTCACCGAGGCCCACGCGGACGATCGCTTCTGGCTGGTGAAGCCCTCCGACGTGCTCGCCCGGGATGGCACCCTGTCGCTGTGCGTGCCGGGTGCCGAGATCGTCGAGGTGCCTGCCGCCGGCCTTCGCCCGCTCTATCGAACCTTGCCGCGCTCCTTCGAGATGGTTGACGGCATCGTCACCCGGACCTTCGAGGGCTACCCTGCCGGTTCCTGATCGGTTGCCGCACGCTCCCCCCGGCCGTCGCAGACCATCGCGCGTCTGGTGAGCCGGCTTCATCTCATCTATCCTTCTGCGCATCTCGCCGTCGAGGAGGTCACCCCCGTGAAGCCCACGAGTCTGCTGCCCTGCGTTGCCCTGTCCGTTCTCATCCTCTCCGCCGCACCGGCCGCCACGCCGGATACCGACGAGACCCTGCTGCTGCGCTTTCCCGACATCCACGGCGACGCGGTCGCGTTCGTCTATGCCGGCGACATCTGGGTCGCGAGCGCCGAGGGCGGCACCGCCCGGCGGCTGACCTCCCATCCCGGCCAGGAGGTCTTTCCCAAGTTCTCGCCGGACGGCAACTGGATCGCTTTCTCGGGCGAGTACGGAGGCAATCGCCAGGTATTCATCATTCCCGTCACCGGCGGCACGCCGCGCCAGCTCACCTTCTATAACGACGTGGGACCGATGCCGCCTCGCGGTGGCTTCGACAACCGCATTCTCGGGTGGACCCCGGACGGCGCGAACGTTCTCTTCCGCGCCAATCGCCTGCCCTGGGGTGTGCGCATGGGGCGGCCCTACCTGGTGCCGGTGGACGGGGGGCTGGAAACGCCGCTGGCCATTCCAGAGGGCGGCGGCGGCGACCTGTCGCCGGATGGCTTCCGCATGGCCTACACGCCGATCGATCGCGAGTTTCGCACCTGGAAGCGCTACCGGGGCGGCCGCGCCCAGGATGTCTGGATCTATGACCTCACCGACAACACCGCCGAACGCATCACCACCGACCCCGCCACCGACAACCAGCCGGTCTGGATCGGCGACACCATCTACTTCACCTCCGACCGGACAGCAGACCGCAAGCTCAACCTGTGGGCCTACGACACCCCTTCCCGACAGATGCGCCAGGTCACGAAGCACGAGGAGTTCGACGTTCTCTGGCCCAGCGGCGACGGCGAGCGCGTCGTGTATCAGAACGGCGGGGCACTCTGGATCTTCGACCCGTCCCGGGGCAAGAGTTCGCGGCTGGCGATTCATGTCGCCGGCGACCTGCCCGGCACCTTGCCGCGCGTGGTCAACGTCAAGGACCGCATCGAGTCAGGGGACCTGTCGCCTTCCGGCAAGCGGGCGCTGTATGCCGCCCGGGGAGACCTCTTCACCGTGCCGGCCGAACATGGCGAGATTCGCAACCTGACGCGCTCGTCCGGCGTCCGGGAGATATCGCCGGTCTGGTCGCCGGATGGCACGCGCATCGCCTACCTTTCGGATCGCAGCGGCGAGTACGAGATCTACACCCGGGATGCACGAGGCGCCGGCGAGGAGACGCGGGTCACGACCGACGGGGACATCTGGTGTTTTCCCCTTGTCTGGTCTCCGGACAGCAAGAAGCTGGCGTTTGCCGACAAGAAGCAGCGGTTGCGCTTCGTCGACATCGACTCGAACAAGGTCGTCGACGTGGACCACGGCCGCTACGACGACATCACGACCTACATCTGGTCACCGGACAGTGCGTGGCTGGTGTATACGCGGACCGGGGCCAACCAGTTCTCGGTGATCCGCGCCTATGAGCTTTCAACGGGGGAGTCGGTGGCGCTGACCGACGAGCTGACCAGCAACCGCTCGCCGGCCTTCGACCCGGAGGGCCGCTACCTCTATTTCGTCTCGAACCGCGACTTCAACCTGACGTTCTCCGGCTGGGAGTTCAACTACCTCTACACGTCGCCGGCCCGCGTCTACGTGGCCACACTCAACGACGACATCCCGATGCCGTTTGCCCCGCGCAGCGACGAGGAGGAGACCGACACCGGCGACACGCGGGACGGGTCCGCCTCCGGTGAGACGGAGAAGAACGAACCGGGCACGAGAAAGCGTCCGGCCGGTGGCGTCCGGCACGCGGCTGCGGATACGGAGTCAGAAAACGACGCGGGGAAGGGCGCGCCCGGTGACACCCCGTCGGATGCCGACCGGAAGCCCGTTCGCATCCAGGCGGAGGGTTTCGCCAACCGGGTCAGTGCGCTCCCGGGTGTGGCGCCCGGCAACTACTTCGGCCTGACCGGGACGAAGACGGGTGTGCTCTATGCCACGCGGGGGAATGGCGCCCCATCCGTGAAGCAGTTCGACATGGAGAAGCGCGAGGAAAAGACCGTGCTGGACCATGTCGGCAACTATGTCGTCTCTCATGACGGCAAGAAGCTGCTCTACCGGTCGGGGGAGAGCTACGGCATCGTCGATGCCAGGCCGGGGCAGAAGAACAGCGCCGGGCGGCTCGGCCTGGATCACCTGGAGATGCGCATCGATCCACGCGCCGAGTGGGAGCAGATGTTCACGGACGGCTGGCGACTCCTGCGCGACTGGTTCTACGACCCGGACCTGCACGGTGTGAACTGGGAGCGAGTGCGCAAGCGGTACGGCCGGCTGGTGCCGTACGTGGCCCATCGCGCCGATCTTGATTTTCTTCTCGGCGAGGTGGGCGGTGAACTCAACGCCTCCCATATCTACATCCAGACGGGAGATCAACCGCAGGTGCCGCGGCGGGACGGCGGGTTGCTGGGCGCCGAGTTGACCGCCGACGCGGCCTCCGGCCGCTACCGCATCACCCACATCTTTCCCGGCGAGAACTGGCACCCGGCGTTCCGCTCGCCCCTCACCGAACCCGGCGTGCATGTCAGCGAAGGCGATTTTCTGCTGGCCATCGACGGCCAGCAGGTGACCACCGGCGACAATCCGTACCGCTTCCTGGTCAACACCGCCGACCGTCTCGTCACCCTGACCGTCAACGACCATCCCGCCCTCGACGGCGCCCGGCAGGAGACCGTCCGTCCGGTGAAGCGGGAGACCAACCTGCGCTACCTCGACTGGGTTCTCGAACGGCGGCGCCGGGTCGAGGAGGCCTCGAACGGACGCATCGGCTACATCCACATGCCCAACACCGCCCAGCAGGGCAACCGCGAGCTGTTCAAGTACTTCTATCCCCAGGCGAACAAGGAAGCCCTCATCCTCGATGTGCGCTACAACGGCGGCGGGTTCATCCCGGACCGCATGATCGAGCTGCTCGATCGCCCGGTACTCAACTACTGGGCGCGGCGCGGGCTCGAGCCCGGCCCCACGCCGGCGTTCGCCCACACCGGGCCGAAGGTGTGTCTGATCAACGGCTACTCCAGCTCCGGCGGCGACGCCTTTCCGTACTACTTCCGCAAGCGCGGGCTGGGGCCGCTCATCGGCACCCGCACCTGGGGCGGGCTGATCGGCCTGTCCGGCAACCCCGCCCTGGTCGATGGCGGCAGCGTGCTGGTCTCCGAGTTCCGCTTCATGTCCACCGACGGCGAGTGGGCCGTGGAGAACGAGGGCGTCTCCCCCGACATCGAGGTGATCGACGCCCCCGACCTGGTCGCCGCCGGCCGCGACCCGTCGCTGGAGCAGGCCATCGACGTGCTGATGAAGGAACTCGCCGGCCACCCGCCCCGCAAGGTGACCTGGCCGAAGAAGTGGAAGGACCCGGCACGCTAGACCGTCGGTGCACCTGACGACCGGGGTCACCCTGGTCGTCCGGCCAAGTGCGCAGGACGGCAGACCCATGAGTTCTTCGCCGGTAGGGTCGTCCGGATCATTCTCCAGGCGGTGCCCGCGGCACGGCGTGTGCTGGGTCAGGTGACACACCCGATGCAGGGCGTGCTGTACCAGCCTCGTTGCAGATCATGACCAATCGCCCCACCCTTGAACTCGACGACGCAAATGTCCTTGTTCTCGGGCGCGATGATGAAACCGATCTCATCCTGGCGCGCTCGCTGGCCGCGTCTTCCGGGCATCACCCAGATAACACCGTGGAACACCACATAACTTCACAGTGCCAAGTTCTCAGGCTCGTCGTCTCCGTTTTGACGGGACCTGTGTGGCCT
>JBHHZI010000087.1:0-13793 GCA_046757965.1 Acidobacteriota bacterium
TGTGCGGCGGTGCCGGCCAGGTGTACCTCGGACTCGGACGTGGTCTCGCCCTGCTCCCGGTCACGGCCGGTGTCGGCGTGGGCCTTCTCATCGCGAACGCCTGGCCATGGTTGGTGGCACTGGGTGTCTGGAACATGGTGTGGGCGATCCGGGCCCACCGGCTCGCCACTCGCCGTCACCACGACACGCCGGCCTATCGCTCGTGCGCCGCGGCGCTGGCCGCCGCGCCGTTCGCGTCGCCACAGGCCCCGTCGCCGAGCCTGCCCCTGGTCACGCTGGTTGCCGCCGCCATCCTCGTCGGCGGTGGGACCCTGATCCACCAGACACTCGCCGATCTGGCCGGGCAGACCGTGTCTGTCGCCGGCCCGTCCGGGCGCATCGAGGGGAATCGATTCCGCGATCCCCGGGCGGGCATCGAGATGACTCTTCCCGGCGACGGCTGGCGATTCACTCCCGGACGGACCCCGGTGCTCCTGACGGGACGTCACCCGGCCCGGGCTCTGGCCTTCTCGCTGGCGGCAGCCGGCGCGCCGCTGACCGGATCCACCGGCGCCGCACCGGCCGCTGCGCTGGCGCGATTCGCGGCCCGTCAGCAAATCCAGCTTGCCGACCGTCTGGACGGATTCGAGCTGCTCTCCCGCAACCCGGTCTCCGGACCGATGCCGGGCGTGCAACTCGTCTTCCGCTCCAGCGAGGCAGGGGTGACGAAGCTCACGGTCCAGGAGTATCTTGTGGCGCATGATCGCATTCTTGTCCTGACCCTGGTGGCGCCCGACACGCAACCCGTGGCGTCTCTCGAGTCGGCACTCGAGGGACTGGTCGCCGATCTCTCGGTCAACGGAGAACACACGCCATGAGGAGAAGAGCCACCGACTACTGGGCCCTGTATCGCTCGCTGGAGAAGACCATCGACAAGGTCGAGCAAACAGCCGACTCCGATCGCGCCATTCGCGTCATCATGGAGTCCCTCGTGTCGGACTACCAGGATTCCCTCGGCATCACCGGCGGACGCCTCTATCGTCGCGAGGATGCCGACTACGAGCTGGTCTGGCAGAACGGCCCGGCGGATGCCGCGGCCCCGGCCGGGTACCGCATCCCGGCGAGCTACGAGATCGTTCGTGCCACCCGGAACCAGGGAGTTCTCATCGCCGACCATCAGGATCCCCTCTTCGATCCGGCCATCGAGGGTCCGCTCAACGTCGACACGTTCGCCGCCATCGCCGTGGGAGACGGCGGGAAATGGCTGATCTCCTTCAGCCTCGACCCCGAGGCAGAACACTCCCACGTGCTCTACTGCCTCAACACGGTGCGCCATGTCATCGCGTGGAAGCTGGAAAGATCGATCATGGCCGGTCAGATCCTGCATGTCGCCGAGATCCAGAGCAGCCTGTTTCCCCGCGAGGATCCGGATTTCCCCGGGTACGAGATTCACGGCGCCTCACGTCCGAGTGAAGCGGTGGGAGGCGACGTGTTCGATTTCCTGCGCCTCGGCCAGAGCCTTCTCGGCATCCTGATCGCCGATTCGTCGGGCCACGGTCTCCCGGCGGCGCTGCACGCCCGCGATGTCGTCACGGGAATGCGGATCGGCATGGAAAAGGATCTCAAGATCACGCGCGTCATCGAGAAGCTCAATCGCGTCATCCACCAGACGTCGATCTATTCCAAGTTCGTGTCCCTGTGCTACGGCGAACTCGACCGTTACGGGAACTTCATCTACTGCAACGCCGGGCACGTGCCGGTTCTTCGCCTGCGCCACGGCATCTTCTACGAGATGTCCCGGGGGGGCCCGGTGCTCGGCCCGAGTTCCGACGCGGAGTACGAGCGGGGGCACACGGCGCTGCGGCGAGGGGACCTGCTGGCGTTCTACACCGACGGGATCACGGAGGCCCACGACCCTGCCGGCGAGGAGTTCGGACTGCGGCGCCTCAAGCGGATCGTGGCGCGCGAGGCGGACCACACGGCAACCGAGATCGTCGATGCCGTGATGGACGAGGTGGCCCGCTTCGCGCCGGACGACCCGCTGCGAGACGACCAGACGGTCGTCATCGTGCGGCGAACAGCAGCCCGGCAGCGCGCGCGGCGCTGACCCGGGCAATCGGGCCGCGGCTTCATTCCGGCGCGCCCGGAGGCGCGGAGGGTTCTGTTTTCTCCGGCGGCAGGGGGCCCGGCGCCAGCGGGTAGACCTCCGGCCCGAGAATGCCCCCCGACACCACCAGCCGGACTGCTTCCTCGACACCGAGGTCGAGATCGGTGACGTCACTCGCCGGGACGATGAGCATCATGCCACTCGTGGGGTTGGGAGACGTGGGCAGGAACAGATGGAGGAGTGGCGTGCCGTCGGACGCGCGCCGGGCGGTGCCGGTGACGAATGCCACGGCCCACACGTTGCGACGGGGATACTCCACGAGGACCACGCGCTGAAACGCCCCGGTACCGGGGAGGCGCAGGGTGTCGATGACCTGCTTGCTCGCCACATAGATGGTCCGGGCACCGGGCAAGCTCATCAGCAGCGTCTCGGTCGCCCGCAAGACCTGGCGCCCGAGAACATTGGCGGCGAGCAGGCCGACCAGGTACAGGAGCAGGGCCACCGCGACGACACCGAGGCCGGGAATGCTCCACCCGACCCACGGGTCGATGACCGGGCGGAGGAGACCATCCAGGAATCTGAGCAGAACGTAGAGAATCCAGAAGGTGAACCCGAGGGGGAAGATCACCACCAGCCCGGCCAGGAGCCGCGAGCGAAGATGGTGACGCAGGCCCCGTCGCGGACGGGACCGTCCCTTCTGCTGTCGTTTGGGCATGTCCCCGCCGGCCCGGTGGTCCGGCCCGGCCGGTCTCACCGGAGCGTTTCCCCGGCCCGTCCGCTCAGAGATGCTTGACCTCGCTCACGAGCTGCACGAGGGTCTCCTTCGCGTCTCCGAAGATCATCATCGTGCCCGGCTGCGTGTAGAGGGGGTTCGCGATCCCGGAGAACCCCGGACGCATGCTGCGCTTGAGCACCATGCAGGTGCCGGCCTTGTCCACGTCCAGGATGGGCATGCCATAGATCGGACTGCCGGCGTCCGTCCGGGCGAGTGGGTTGACGACATCGTTCGCCCCGACGATGAGGGCCACGTCGGCCTGAGGGAACAGCGGGTTGACCTCGTCGAGGTCCTTCAGGTTCTCGTACGGCACATTGGCCTCGGCGAGCAACACGTTCATGTGGCCGGGCATGCGGCCGGCCACCGGGTGAATGCCATACTGGACCTCGATATCCCGCTTCTCGAGCTCGTCCGCCAGCTCCCGGACCGTGTGCTGTGCCTGGGCCACCGCCAGCCCATAGCCGGGAACGATGATCACGAGTCGCGCCGAGTTGAGGACGATGGCCGCCTCGTCGACGCTGTGACCGACCACCTCGACGTCCGCGGCGCCCGCGGCCGGGCTGCCGCCCCCTGCCGGCGCGGCGCCGAAACCCGAGAAGAGCACGTTGCTCAGTGACCGGTTCATGCCCTTGCACATGATCTGGGTCAGGATGATGCCACTGGCACCGACCAGGGAGCCACTGACGATCAGCACGTCATTCGACAGGGCAAAACCCGTGGCGCTGGCGGCCAGGCCGGACAGCGCATTCAGCAGCGCGATGACCACCGGCATGTCGGCCCCGCCGATGCCCATCACCGAGGACACGCCGAGGATTCCCGAGGAGACCGCGAGGGCCAGGAGCAGCACCGACTGATGGGGTGCGCCGAGCAGGGCCCCGGTCAGGATCAGGACCACGACGGTCAGCAGGGCGTTGACGACCGGCAGCAGGCGGCTGCGGATGGCCCTGCCCGGCAGCAAGCCCTGGAGCTTGGCGAAGGCGACGACACTCCCGGTGAGGGTCACCGTGCCGATGAGCACGCCGAGGGCGATCGGCAACGTCGTCGCGATCTCGGGCCGGGTCAGGTGAGGGCGCACCAGCTCGGCGCCGGCCACCAGAGCGGACGCGGCTCCTCCCAGACCGTTGAACAGCGCCACGAGCTGCGGCATCGCGGTCATCTGGATGCGCGCCGCGAGGAGCGCGCCGAGGATCGTCCCGACGGCGACGGCGACGATGATCCAGCGGATGTCGGCCAGCCCCTGGTGGATCATCGTGGCCACCACGGCCACGAGCATCCCGAGTGCAGCCGTGCTGTTCCCCGCCGCGGCGGTCTTCGGCGACGAGAGCTGCCGCAGGCCCACGATGAACAGCACCGAGGCGACCAGATAGAACAGGTCCAGCAGCGCCTGACTCACCGGGAATCCCCCTTGGCCGGTCGTCGGCGCGAGCGAAACATGTGGAGCATCCTATGGGTGACGAGGAAACCGCCCACGACGTTGATCGTCGCGAGCACGAGCGCCGACAGACCCAGCCAGTGCGCCCATCCCGCGTATCCCGCGCCGCTGGCCACCAGTGCGCCGACGATGGTGATTCCCGAGATGGCATTGGAACCGGACATCAGCGGTGTGTGCAGAGTGGTCGGCACCCGGCTGATCACCTCGAAGCCGACGAACACGGCCAGCACGAACACGGTCAGGGCTCCGACGAGGGCTACCGGACTCATGCGTCTTCTCCAGCCGGATCGGGCTGTACCTGCCGCTCTCCCCCGGACCAGCGGCCTCCGGCATGGGCCACCAGACAGGGGCGGGCGATCTCGTCACCGGCCAGATCGATGATCTGACCGTCCTGGATGAGATGCGTCAGCAGCGTCGTGACGTTTCGAGAGAACATGCGACTGGCGTCGACGGGAAGCTGGCTGGCGACGTTCACCGGGCCACAGATGGTCACGCCCTGGTGCACCACGTCCGCGGCCGGCTCGGTGAGAGCACAGTTGCCGCCCTGCTCCGCCGCCAGATCGATGACCACCGATCCCGGTCGCATCGATTCGACCGCCTCGTGATCGAGGACCACAGGCGCCTTGCGGCCGGCCACCAGCGCCGAGCAGATGATGACATCGGCTGCCGCGATGGCCTTCCGGAGGAATTCCCGCTGCCGCGCCTTCTCGTCGTCGGTCTGCTCCCGGGCATATCCCCCGGCGGTCTCCATCGAGGCGTCGATGAGTTCGGCACCGACGAACCGTGCTCCGAGGCTCTCGACCTGCTCGCATGCAGCGGGGCGGGGGTCGAACGCCTCCACCGCGGCCCCGAGTCGCCGGGCGGTCCCGACGGCCTGCAGGCCGGCGACGCCGGCCCCGATGATGAGAACACGGGCTGGCGAGATGGTGCCCGCAGCGGTCATCAGGAGCGGGAAGAAGCGGGGCAACCGTTCCGCCGCCATCAGACAGGCCCGGTAGCCCGCGACGGTGCTCATCGATGAGAGCACGTCCATGCTCTGGGCGCGCGCAATGCGGGGCACGCGCTCGAGCGTCATCGCGGAGATCCCCCGTCGCGCCAGACGGTCGAGATCGGCGGCATGGGTCTCGGGCTCGAGGAGTCCGATGAGCAGGGCGTTCTCGGCGAGGCGCTGGGCATCCTCCGCCGCCAGCGGTCGCACCACTGTGACCACCTCACTCCCGGCGATGACCTCTCCGGCCGAGGTGGCGATCTCCGCGCCGGCCGTCCGGTAGGCCTCGTCGGCAACTCCGGCGCTGTCCCCGGCACCGGACTCCACGAGCACACGATGGCCGGCCTTCACCAGCTTGCGGACGGATTCGTCGACGAGCGCGACCCGCCGCTCACCGGCGATTGACTCCTTGACCACACCGATGTTCATGTCTTCGCGTCCTCTCCCCGCCGAAGATCCGTGCCCCCACGCTCACGTGCCAGCAGCGGGTTAAATTACCACCTTCTCACCGCCCCGGGTATGTGCGGTCCGGTGCCGGTTGCATCCTCTCGCCGGACCCGGGAGGGCGCCGTGGATTGACAGCCGCCGGAGCCGCGGGCATCCTTCCGGTCATGACGCGCGTCGCACCGGACCGGCCCGTCGCCCGGCGGGAGATCTGGAGCTGGTACCTGTACGATTTCGCCGACTCGGCGTTCACGACCGTCATCGTCACCGCGTTCTACGTCCTGTACTTCAAGGAAGTCGTGGTCGGCGGCGCTTCCGGGCGCGGAGATTGGTACTGGGGCGTCGCGAATGCGCTCTCGCAGGTTGTCGTGGTCCTGCTCCTGCCCCTGCTCGGGGCCATCGCCGACCACTCGGCCCGCAAGCTGATCTTCCTGCGCGCCTGCGGCCTGATGATCATCCTCTTCACCGGCAGCCTGTTCCTGGTCGGTCCCGGCATGGTGGCCGCGGGCATGGTCCTTTTCATGCTGGCGAACGTCGGATTCCAGTCCGGCGGCGTCTTCATCGATGCGTTCCTGCCGGAGCTCGCGCGGGCCGACAACGTGGGGCGGCTGTCAGGAACCAAGTGGGGAGTCGGATACGTCGGCGGGTTGTTGAGTCTGGCGGCTGTTGCCCCGCTCGCCATCGGCGGGTTCGGCCCGGACAACCTGTGGCGAGCCCGTCTGGTCTTTCCGGTCGTCGCCCTCTGGTATGCCGTCGCCTCGCTTCCTGCCTTCCTCGTCCTGCGCGAGCGCGCCCTGCCGCGGGTCCTCCCCCCCGGTCAGTCACTGACCGGCGCCGGCGTGCGCCGCCTCCTCGCAACCGCCGGGCGAATCCGCCACTACAGGGAGCTGGTGAAGTTCCTGATCGCCTTCTGGATCTACAACGATGCCATCGTGACGATCATCGTCTTCGCGGCCGCCTACGCCCATGACACCCTCGGGTTCTCCATGGCCGAGAATCTCGGCCTCCTGCTGGCCGTCAACATTCCCGCCGCCATCGGATCGATCCTCTGCGGCCGCCTGGTGGATCGCATCGGCGGCGTTCGCACCATCACGTTGACCCTTCTCCTGTGGCTCGGGGTCATCGCCGGCACCGTGCTCACCTCGACCCGGGCGCCGTACTACGGCGTTGCCGTTGTCGCCGGCCTCTGCATGGGCTCCACGCAGTCCGCCAGCCGGAGCGTCGTGGCGCGGTTCACTCCCCGGGGCCATGCGGCGGAGTTCTTTGCCTTTCTCGGCGTGGCCGGCAAGGTCTCGGCCATCGCCGGCCCCCTCCTGTTCGGCCTCATCTCGGCGACGACAGGCAGCCAGAAGCTGGCCGTCGTCGCAGTGGGCCTGTTCGTCCTGGGGGGCCTTCTGGTCCTGTTGACGGTGGACGAGGCCGCCGGTCACGCCGCGGCCGCCACCGATCCGGCGTGAGGAATCCCGGCAACAGCCCGACGGCGCTGTCCGACGAGATAGACCCGCCCGCCCGGCGGCGGGACGCCATCAGGGCCCGATGGTAGAATCAGGTCGATGTCCACACAGCCGAGCCGTGTGCTGGAGACGTTTGACAACCCCCGCCCCGGACGCCCGTACGTCGTCGAGTTCGACTGTCCGGAGTTCACCTGTGTCTGCCCACGCACCGGGCAGCCGGATTTCGCCACCATCCGGATCCGCTACGTTCCGGATCGCACCTGTATCGAGTTGAAGTCCCTGAAGCTCTACCTATGGTCGTTCCGGGACACGGGTGCTTTTCACGAGGACGTCACCAACAAGATTCTCGATGACCTGGTGGCGGCCACCCGGCCCATCGAGATGCGTGTCGAAGGTGACTTCAAGATCCGCGGGGGGATCCACACCGTCGTCACCGCCCGGCACCCCGTCTGACCTCATGCCGTCCGGACCCCGCCGCCTTTCGAGACAGCCTGCGCCGACCGAGACCATCGAGGCGTGTGTCGACCGCATCGTCTTCGCCAGCGAGACCGGCACCTGGAGCGTGGTGACGCTCGAGTTGCCGTCCAGCCAGAAAAGGGTGACGGCGGTGGGTCATCTCGCCGGCGTGCACTCCGGCGAACGACTGAAGCTGACGGGCGCCTGGGTCGATGACCCGCGCTGGGGCCGTCAGTTCGCGGTGCGGTCGTACGTGAGCTTGCTGCCGGCGACGCTGTCGGGAATCGAGCGGTATCTGGGGTCGGGTCTCGTGCCGGGCGTCGGCCCGGTGACCGCGCGACGCCTGGTGAAACGGTTCGGGCTCAAGACCCTGGACGTCCTCGACTCCCATCCGGATCGCCTCATCGAGGTGCCGGGGATCGGTCTCGAGCGCAGTCAGCGCCTCCAGGCCGCGTGGGCCCGCCAGCGGCATGTGCGCGATGTCATGGTCTTTCTCCAGGGCCACGGGCTCTCTCCACGCCTCGCCGGCCAGATCGTGAAACGTTACGGCGAGGCCGCCATGGCGCAGGTCCGGGAACACCCCTATCGCCTCGCCCGGGATATCCGCGGAATCGGTTTCGTCGCGGCGGATCGACTCGCCGCCCGGCTCGGCATCGCCAGGAACTCGCCGGCGCGGGCCCAGGCGGCGGTGGAGTACGTCGTCGAGGAGAACGCCGGCGAGGGGCACGTCTTCGTCCCTCGCGAAGATCTCATCGCGATGACCGACCGCCTCCTGCAACTCGAACCGGACCCGTCGCCGGTCCCGGCAGCCATCGACCGGCTGGCGGAGCGCGGCAGGATCATCGTCGATGACGGCGCCATCTACGGCGCGGCTCTTCATGCGGCCGAGACCGGCGTCGCGCGACAGATCTCCCGGCTGCTTGCGGCGCCGGATGCCGGCCCCCTCATCGACATTCCCGTCGCCGTCAGGTGGTTCGAGGAACAGGAAGGGATGACCCTGGCCCCGCTGCAGAGGGAGGCCGTGCGCCAGGCTCTCTCCTCCAAGGTCCTGGTGGTCACCGGCGGACCTGGCACCGGGAAGACGACACTGGTCCGCGCGGTGATCCGCATCCTCGAGGCCAAGAGAGCGCGCATCCAGCTGACCGCGCCGACCGGCCGGGCCGCGAAACGCCTGTCGGAGGCGACCTCCCGGCCCGCGCGCACGCTCCATCGTCTGCTGGAATTCGATCCCCGGCGTCGCCGGTTCACGAAGGACGCCGACCACCCCGTCGCCGCTGACGTGATGGTCGTCGACGAGACATCGATGGTCGACCTGCCCCTGGCGCACAGCTTGCTCGCGGCGTTGCCGCGCGCCTGCCGGCTGATCCTGGTCGGTGACACCGATCAACTGCCGTCAGTCGGCCCGGGCGTGTTTCTCGCCGACCTGATCGCCTCCGGCGCCGTCGCTGTGGTCCGGCTATCGGAGATCTTCCGCCAGGCCCGCGCCTCGCGCATCGTGTCCACCGCCCACGGGATGAGGGACGGTCATCTGCCGCCGATGGAGTCCGTCGAGGACGGAGACTTCTTCTTCATCCATCGGGAGGAGCCGGACGCCATCGCCGAGATCGTGTGCGATCTGGTGGCACGCCGGATCCCGGACCGGTTCGGTCTGCACCCCGTCGACGACGTCCAGGTCCTGACACCGATGAACCGCGGGCTTCTCGGCACCCTGAGTCTCAACCAGAAACTCCAGGAGCGGCTCAACCCGGCCAGCGGGACCACCCGGAACATGCGGGGGATCCGGCGCGGCGACAAGGTGATGCAGATTCGCAACAACTACGACCTGGATCTGTTCAACGGCGACCTCGGCCGCGTCACCGCCATCGATCCCGCCACCGGAGAGATCGAGGTGCTTCACGACGGTCGTCTCGTCACCCACGCGGGTGCAAAGCTGGACGAGCTGGTCCTCGCCTATGCCTGCTCCATTCACAAGGCGCAGGGCAACGAGTACCCCGCGGTGGTGATCCCCCTTCACACACAGCATGCGGTGATGCTGCGGCGCAATCTCCTCTACACCGCCATCACCCGGGGACGACAACTCGTGGTCCTGGTGGGCAGCCGGCGCGCCGTCGCCATGGCCGTCCGGAACACGCGCGTCCAGGTCCGCCACACGCGACTCGAGCGGCGCCTGCGGCGCATCGCGCGCCCCGGTGAGGCCGCCGGCTGAACCGGGCCCGACCCCGGTCGGCTCAGGGCAGAACGGCGAGAAACGCCCGCGCGTCCTCGGTCATCTGGGGAACCTGATGAGAGAACAGGATCACCTCGGCCGGGATGCGCTTCCCGTAATACTTGGCGATCATCTTGTCGGATGACCCGAGGCGGGCTCCTGACAGGGACAGGCCGCCGAACAGACCCTTGGCACGCGCGTAGGAATAGACACCCGCCCGCAAGGTGATATCCGTCAACCCCTGGGCGGTGCGTCCCACCGGCCCGGCGGCCGCGCTGGCGTCGGCTCCCAGGGTGAACTCGCTCTTCACCAGCGCCTTCGCGCCGCGCCGGGTCATCACGAACAGCACCACGTCCGTGGCCTGGGCACCGATCTGGAGTCCGAAGCTCCCCCCGGTCAGGTGCAGGAACGAGGGAGGAGACCACGTGCCGCTCTCGTTGCGGCAACTGATCACGCCCCGCCCGTGACGGCCGCCCCAGATGAACGCCACCTTCACCACGCCGGGGATCACGGCGATGCATTCGGCCTTCTCCAGCAGTGCCTCCGGAACGCCGGCATCCGGCGCATTCATCAGTTCCTGGTAGACCGCCCGGGCGGCCTTCAGCTTCGCGGCCGGTCGCTTCGCCGCATGGGCCGGTACCGACATCGCACAGGCACCGGCCAGCATGACCGTCACGGTGAGAAAGCGGGCTCGCATCTTGGGTACCATGGGTTGCCTCCTTGACGCCCTCGGGGTGAGCGGGCGGAACGGCAAGGCTGAAGATGGCACTCGCGTCACCGCGGCGTCAAGACACGGACCCGCACACTCGACACTTGAAGGCGGACCCGCGACAGGTCAGCCGAGCGCCTCGCGCATCTTCCGGTAGACCGCGTTCGCCACCTTGCCGTTGCGGTCAGGCGCACCGAACGCCTCGGTGAACCGGTCGAGAGGGATCAAGGCCTTGGCCGCGCTTCGATGTCCCCCGGCGTTGCCGATCGGACCGAAGGCGGTCTTCACCACGTCCCCGGCCGACTTCTGATAGCCCAGATTGCGCAAGGAGAGTGTGACCTGTTCCCCGACCTGCCCCGAGATCGCGCACCACCGCACGTCATCGAGCTGGAGAAAGAAGTCGGCAAGCGCCGGCGCGAGATCGTCCCGAGGAATCTCGCCGAGGTGGGAGTAGAGGAATCCTTCCTCGAAGATATGTTGCTGCCGGACGCGGTCGATGAAGGCCAGCCGCTCCATGGTGATGCCCCGGCCCTCGATCTTCCTGAGAATGTTGAGATCCGCCTTGGTGTACAGATAGGCGAACGACCGCAGATCCGCCGGGTGCACACCGCGCTCCAGGAACAGCGTGTCCGTCTTGATCGCGTACAGCATCGCGGTGGCCACCCGCTCCGAGATCGGTTTCCCCGCCGCCAGCAAGTGCGCGTGCAGCAGAGTGGACGTCGCTCCGACCTCCGGCCGGATCTCCGAGAATCGCGCCGTGTACCCCTTCTGCGGCGGATGATGGTCGAGAACCAGGTCGACCTCGCGGAACCGGTCTCCCCAGTAATGGGGCTGGATATCGAGGACCGCGATGCGATCGAATCGTCGCGCGTCGTCATCACGGAGGTCCTTCACCGTGATCCCGAGCATCCGGCACATGCGGAGGTTTTCCGGCCGCGTCACCGGCGCGAACGACCCGATGACCGCTGTCTGGCGATTCCGCCCCAGAACCGTTCTCAGGGCCAGCGCCGACGCCAGGGAATCCGGATCGGGATCGTCGTGCAGCAGGATGAGAACCCGCTCGGCCTTCTCGAAATCCTCCCGGTAGCGCCGGACGAGACGCCGGGTGGTGGCGTATTCCAGTTCCACGAGCAGACGATCCTCGACCAGTTCCCGGACGCGGACCACCTTCACGCTGGGGAACTCCTCGCAGAAACTGGCGACATCGATACCGGAATCCTCCTTGATCACCACCACGATGGGCGCCTCGCCGACTCTCCGGTAGATCTGCGTGATCACCGTCCGGATGGCGCCGCGGTCGGAAAGATCGACGATGATGCGGGACGATTCATTCAGACCGGCGCGGTTGTACAGGCGCGTGGAGTCCAGCCGGCCGGAGATCGACTTCCAGCCGCGCCGGGTGAGCGACCGGGCCAGGTTGCGCTTCGAGGTGGCGAAGACCGCGGGATCCTCCCCGCCCGCCAGGCTGCTGCCCAGCACCTGAGGGAGCAGGTCATCGTCGAGGAAGAGAATCGTGTTCACGGGCGGCCCGGATGCGGACGGCCCAGCATGGTCTCGATGGCCCGCGCCAGAGGCTCACCGTGGAGATCGACGCCGACGACCGTGCCGTCGGCATCGATCAGGACGCTCAGCGGGATCCCGGTCCGATGCACGCCATAGGCCTGCAGCGCCGGGTCACGGAGATCGCCGATCAACTGGGGATAGGTGATGCCGTGGTCGGTGACGTAGCGGATCGGTGCGGCCGGACGCTGGTCCAGAGAGATGCCGACCATCTGGACCTCATCCCCGAAGACCCGGTGGATGATCGCCAGCGCCGGCGTCTCGGAGCGGCATGGTCCACACCACGTGGCCCAGAAGTCGAGATAGATCGGTTTGCCGGCGAGGTCTTCGAGGGTCAATTCTCCCCCACCCAGCCGGGGCAGGGTGAAGTTGATGAAGTGGTCGCCCACCGCGACGCCGGCCCGCCGGAGCACTTCCGGGCGACCGGTGGAGTGTGGCCCCGGGATCGGGGGTCGTGTTCCCGGAGGCCCCGTCAGGCTAAGGGCGGCACGAGGTGAGGGTGCCGGGCCGACGCCTTCCGGTCGCCGGAGCAGGATCTCCTGCCTCCCGCCCCGCTCCCGGGCCAGGACCAGCCGGATGGCGTCGCCTCGAGGTGTCAGGAGGCGGGCAAGAATCTGCTCGGGATCGTCGGATGAGGTGTCCACGCCATCCACCCCCACGATGCGGTCGCCCTTGCGGACGCCCGCCGCGAAGGCCGGCGAATCCGGCGCCAGCCCGGTCACCACCACGGCCCCGGCCTCCCGGGTCAGTGTCAGGCCCAGGAGATCGGCAGCCTGGTGTGACAGGTCCACCGCGGCGGTGAACGTGACGGCGCAGAACAGACCGAGGACCGGATAGAGCACGGAGGTTCGTCTCATGGGAAAGATTCCATTCTGGAAAGGATGGCGCAAGTCTAACACAACGGGGGCCACGCATGGCTCACCCCGGGCCGCACTCTGCAGCCACGACGGAGTTGTAACTCTCCATGATGCATGAGGTTACGGAACCCTTCCGGGCCGAGGACAGAGCCCGCGACCCGATCCGGGCCAGCGGCAGGATGCCGGCGAGGGAATTGCTGACGAAGGCCTCGGCGGCGCGCTCGAGATCACCCGGAGCCAGTGTCCGCTCCTGGGCGGTCGCACCGACGGCCGGCGCCAGCTCGTCCAGCACCAGGTGCCGGATGATGCCAGGCAGACAGCCACTGTCCAGATCCGGCGTCCAGATCACCCCGTCGACGACGAGGAACAGGTTCGAACGCGTCCCGCCCAGGAGTCGCCCCCGGCCTGTGGCGAGCAGCCCCTCGTCGTACCCGGCCGCGTGCGCGGCCCGCAGCACCCTCAGGGAGGCATCCACCGCCAGTGTCTTGTGACGACGTGCCGGCGCGGCCCGCGCGTCATCCCCCTCCGGCAGCGTGGCCGAGATCCCGGACCGCCGGGCGGCACCATCCGGGCCGCCGTACGGGGTCACCCTCACCCACAGGCGCGGCGGACCCGCCGGCGGCGCGGCGGGGTCTGCGTCCGGCGACGCATCACCGGCGGTCAACGTCACCCGCGCGCGCGCGCGGCCGGTGGACAGCCGGCCGGCGAGATCGGCGATTGCCGCCGCGACCTCGGCACGCCAGCCGGATCCCGGGGCCGGCAGGCCGAGTGTCCGGACCGAGGCGGCGAGGCGGTCCAGATGCGCCTCCAGCCGGAACGGCCTGCC
>JBHHZI010000088.1:0-13742 GCA_046757965.1 Acidobacteriota bacterium
GATCGAGAATCTGCAGGGCTTCCAGCGGGCTGAGCTGTTCCGGCGAGAGCTCGCGAAGGGAGGCGGCCACGTCGTGCGCCGCGTCATCACGGAAGAGTGCTGGCTCCGCGTTGCCGGCAGGTGCCGGCTGCTGCGGGGGATGGCGCTTGCGGGCCAGGGAGGCGGCGCGGCCCCCCAGCCGCGGCGGGTCGGCCGGGTCGGCGAAGAGGGTGAGCTGTTCCCGGTTGCGACGGGCTTGCTTCGCGATGGTCGGGCGTCCGTCCTCTCCGACCGCCGCAGATTCCAGGTTCACCAGGATCTCCCGGGCGCGAGCCACGACCTCCGGGGGGACGCCGGCGAGTGCCGCCACCTGGATGCCGTACGACTGGTCGGCAGCCCCCTCCTCGACCCGGTGGAGGAACACGATGCGACCGGCGTGTTCCCGAGCGGCCATGCGGAGATTGACGACCCGGGGGAGGACGAGCGCCAGCTCGGTCAGTTCGTGGTAGTGGGTCGCGAAGAGTGTCCACGCGGTGGCCTCGACCGTGTCGTGAAGATGCTCGACCACCGCCCAGGCGATCGACAGGCCGTCGAATGTTGCGGTCCCGCGGCCGATCTCATCCAGGAGAACCAGGCTGCGCGGCGTGGCGTTGTGCAGGATGTTGGCGGTCTCGGTCATCTCCACCATGAACGTCGAATGTCCCCGGGCCAGGCTATCGGACGCCCCGACCCGGCAGAAGATCCGGTCGGCGACACCGACGCAGGCAGCGCCGGCCGGGACGAACGAACCGGCCTGTGCCAGCGCCACGATCAGCCCGACCTGGCGCAGGAGCGTGGACTTGCCGCCCATGTTCGGTCCGGTGATGATCTGGAGTTGCCGGCGCTGCTGGCCCAGGTCGATGTCGTTGGGCACGAAGAGGTCACGGCCCACGGCGGCCTCCACCGCGGGATGGCGGCCGCCGGTGATGCGGATGGCTTGGCCCGAGTTGACCTCGGGCCGGCACCAGTCGAGACGGGAGGCGGTTTCCGCCAGCGCCGCCGACACGTCGATGCGGGCCACGGCCGCCGCGGCCGCCCGGATGCGTGACGCATGGGCCAGCACCGACCGGCGCAGAGTGCTGAACAGCTCCTCCTCCCGCGTGACCATCCGGTCCTGCGCGGTGAGGACGGTCTCCTCCGTCTCCTTCAGCTCGGGGGTCATGTACCGCTCGGAGCCGGCCAGGGTCTGCTTGCGGATGTAGTCGTCGGGAACGCGGGACAGGTTGGACTTGCTCACCTCGATGAAGTAGCCGAAGACCCGGTTGTAGCGCACCTTCAGGCTCGTGATGCCTGTGCGGGCGCGCTCGCGCGTCTCGATCTCGGCCAGGACCGTCTTGCCATCCACCGCCAGGCGTCGGAGGGCATCCAGATCGTCGTCATGGCCCTCGCGGATGACACCGCCGTCACGCAGGTGCGTCGGCGGCTCGTCGACGAGGGCTCCTGCGACCAGTCCGGCGACATCGTCACAGGTGTCGAGACGCTTCTGCTCCTCGCTCAGTGCCGGGGCGACGGCGCGGCCGGCCAGGTCGCGCAGAGTGGGAAGGAGGGCCAGCGAATCGCCCAGGCCGCGCAGGTCGCGGGGATTGCCGGGGCCCAGGGTGAGCCGTCCCAGCAGCCTCTCCAGATCGGCGATGGAGTCCATTGCCTGTCTCATGCGGGCTCGCAGGGCGGAGTGCTCGACCAGGTCGCCGACGGCCGCGAGTCGCCGCGCGATGGCGGCCGGGTCACGCAGCGGGTGGACGAGCCGCTCCTTCAGGAGCCGCCCGCCCATGGCGGTGATCGTGGTGTCGACGATGTCCACGAGCGAGCCACGCCGCTTGCCGTCCCTCTGGGTGCGCAGGATCTCCAGGTTGCGAAGTGTGGTGCCGTCCAGGATGAGGTGGTCGGCCTCCTGAAACGGCGTGAGTCGATCGATATGCGCCAGGTCGGTCTTCTGGGTCTCGGCCAGGTATTCCAGCAGCGCGCCGGCGGCTCCGATCGCCTCGTCCATGCCCTCGATGCCGTAGCCGGACAGGTGAGCGGTCCCCAGGTGTCGGGTCAACGCGTCGTGCGCGCGCTCGCTGCTGAACTGCCATCCATCCCGACGGCTGACGAGAATCTGGCCGAGCCCGTCGCCCAGGTGGAGATCGACATCGGGGGGCAGAAGCAGTTCCCGACAGTTGAAACGCGCCAGGAGGTCGACGGCTCGCGTGGCCTTGCCCTCTCCCTCCAGCGTGGCGATGCGGAAGTCGCCCGTGGACAGGTCCACCCACGCGACTCCCAGCCGCTGCCCACCCACATTCAGTGCGGCCAGGCTGTTCGGCTCGGTGGCTTCAAGGTGCTGCGCACTGGTGAGGGTTCCGGGCGTGACCACCCGCACCACGTCCCGCTTCACCAGGCCCTTGACCGTGGCCGGATCCTCGAGTTGCTCGCAGATGGCGACCTTGTAACCGGCGTCGGTGAGCTTCGCGATGTAGCCTTCCGCAGCGTGATGAGGTACCCCGCACATCGGGGCCTCCGCGCCGGTGCCCTTGCCGCGGGCGGTGAGAGTGATCGCAAGGGTCCTGGACGCCGCGAGCGCATCGTCATGAAACATCTCGTAGAAATCGCCCATCCGGAACATGAGAATCGCGTCCCGGTATCGCGACTTGATGTCGTGATACTGGCGAAACATCGGTGTCGTGCTTGAACGAGCCATCGGAGAGCACCGATTCGTGAAGGGTCGAGCGGAGGGCGAAGTCTACCACAGGCCTGATTCTTGACAGGCGAGGGCGGATCGCGATATCAACCGGCTGGCCGTCTGCACCGCCGAGGACAGGAGAGGCCCATGACCGAGACCCCCGCCGGGAAGCCGGACGAGTGGGCGCCCCCGCCGCTGCCCGCCGAGGAACCGGATATTCCGGCGCCGGAAGGGACCGGAGAGCCGCTGAGTGACGAGGACCGGGTGCTCCTGGTCTTTTCTTACCTGGGGCCGCTGTCCGTGGTCGCCTTTCTGGCCGGCCGTCGCGACTATGTCCGCTGGCATGCCCGCCAGGGTCTGCTGTTCTTCATCGCCGCGTTTGCCGTGATTCTGGTGGTGTCGACGGTGGAGGCGATCGCCATGTCGATTCACTGGTTCCTGGGACGCACGGCGGGCCTGTTCGGCGCGGTGATCTATCTGTGCCTGTTCGGCGTGGCGTTCCTGTGCATCGTCAAGGCGCTGCGCGGTGAGCGCTGGGCGCTGCCGGTGCTGAAGGACTTCGCCGACCGCTTCTGATCGGAATCAGTGGGGCTGGATGCCGTCGGCGCCGGGTGGGGGAGGCGGCGGAGGAGTGGAGTCTTTCTCGCCGTTGGCCTTGTTCTTGCGGTGGGCGCCACCTGCGTGCCCCGGCTGCTTCCCCGCGGCTTTTCTCGCGGCACCCTTCTCCTTCCGCGCTGCCGCTCGTGCCAGATCTTCCTCGTAGCGTTGCCGCGTCTCGTCGCCGACGAACGACGGCAGCTCGAGCTTCTCGTCTCCCACGGGCGCCCGGCGGGGAGCCATGTGTGTCCACGGGCGCAGGCTGCCCTGCAGTCCCTGCGAGAACGCGAACTCTCGCAACTGGTAGCCACGCGCGGCGTATTCGGCGGCGGTCTGCGCCAGGCGGACCTTCAGATCCCGCACGCGATGCATCGCCTCGCGCTTCTCGGGCCCTGCTTTTCGTCCGAGGTGTCCGCGCTGTAGCGCTGCTGCGGGGAGCCCGGCACCGGCCTCCGCCATCTCGGTGCCGATCTGGATCATCCTCTGCTCGAGTTCCGCCTGACCGAAGTCGGCAAGGTCGGGCAGCGGATTGTTCTTGTCGAGCAGGCGGTCGGACACCGCGAGAGTGCGCATGGCAAGGCGTGCGTAGCCCGCCTGTGATTCACGCAGGGGATCTTCGGCGCGCACCGCGTTGAACGCCTCGTCCGCTTCCTGGTACCGGCGGAGGCGAAACAGCGAGACCGCGAGGTCGAATCGAGCACCCGGCATCTGGGCCGAGGGCATGATCTCGAGAGCGCGGCTGAGGCTGTCGCGGGCTTCCTCGAAGCGGCCCTGCTGGAGCGCGATCTGACCGAGCCGGGCCAGGGCCGGCCCCTGTTGCGCGGGCCGGCCGGTGGCCTCGTCGCTCTTCACGAAGCGACCGTAGCCTGCCGCCTGCAGGTCGACGCTGGCGGTCGCCTCGCCAAGCTGCCCGAGATGGTACGCCTCCACCGGCGGGAGGGCGTCCAGGTCGCCGAATTTTCCTCCCCGGTAAGCCGCCACGCCGGCGGCCGCGGTCTTGCGGGCGGTGACCGGGTCCCCGATGACGCGGTAGGCGGAGGAGAGAAAGGCGTAGTCGGTGAGAGTCGCCGTTTCGGGGTGCAGGTTGACGACGCCGTCGAGTTTTTCCACCGCCCGCGCCATGGTCTTGCGAACGAGGGCCAGTGGCTTCGAGGAGCGCTGCTGGCAGATCGCCGCGCGGTAAAGCGTCGTCGCATCGTCGATGCCGTCGGCCAGGGCGCGATCGAATTCCGCCAGGGCGGTGGCACAGTGGCCGTGCAGGAACAGATCGGAAGCGTGTCGGGCGAGTGCCTCGGCACTGTCGCCGGTGCCACCGGTCTCGGCGACGGCAGGGAAGACGGTGGCGGACGTGGCCACCAGGAGGCAGAAGGTGAACGCCGCCAGGTGGTGGAGCATCGTATCCGCCGCGTCCGGCTCAGGCACGGCCGACGGCTTGCCGGATGGTGGCCAGAAACTCACGATTCGATGGGGATTTCTTCAGGCGCTCGATCAGCTTCTCCATGGCGTCGATCGGATCCATCTTCGCGAATGCCCGGCGCAGGAGGTGCACGGCCTCCATCTCCTCCTCGGTGTAGAGCTTCTCTTCCTTCCGCGTCCCGGAGCGCGTGATATCGATGGCGGGGAACACCCGCCGGTCGGCCAGCCGCCGGTCGAGGATCAGTTCCATGTTGCCGGTGCCCTTGAATTCCTCGAAGATGACGTCGTCCATCCGGCTGCCGGTCTCGACGAGCACGGTTCCCAGGATCGTGAGGCTGCCGCCCTCCTCGATGTTGCGGGCCGCCCCGAAGATGCGCTTGGGATACTGGAGGGCGGTCGATTCGACGCCTCCCGAGAGAATCTTGCCCGTGCCCCGGGTCTGGTTGTTGTACGCCCGGCCGAGTCGCGTCAGCGAATCGAGGAGGATGACGACGTCTTCACCGTACTCGGCGCAGCGCTTCGCCTTCTCGATGGCCATCTCCGCCACCTTGACATGGTCGGAGGCGTGACCGTCGGAGGAGGAGGCGATCACCTCCCCCTGCACCGTGCGCTTCATGTCGGTGACCTCTTCCGGCCGTTCATCCACGAGGAGGATGATCTGCTTGATGTCGGGATAGTTGGTCGTCAGTGCCCGGGAGATGGCCTGCAGGAACATCGTCTTGCCGGCCTTGGGGGGCGAGACGATGAGGCCGCGCTGCCCGCGTCCGATCGGGGCGATCAGATCCACGGCCCGGGTGACGATGATGTCCGGCTCGGTTTCCAGGACCAGCCGCTGGTCCGGGTCGAGACTGGTCAGCCGGCGAAACTCCGGCAACTCCAGATGCTTCTCCGGGTCGGCATCGTTGATCTGGTCGACATCCCAGAGCCGGGGCGCACCATTCCCGCGCCCACCGCCGCCTGGCCCGGCCTTGCCGAGAATCCACGAGCCCTCGCGAATGTGCCACTTGCGCAGCAATTGCTGACCGATGAACGGATCGGTCCGCTGGGCCAGGTAACTGGTCTCTGGCGATCGCAGAAAGCCGTTCCCGTCCTTCAGAATCTCGACGGCTCCCGCGACCTCGTACAACGATGCTTCGTCGGGTCGCTGCGGAACTGAAGACTGACGATTCCTGCGGGGTCGACCCCGGCGATCACGCCGGTTCGAGTTTCGTCTTCGCCGCATCTCCTCGGGCTCTTTCGTCAGGCCGGCACGGCCCGGCGGGCATATCGGGTGGATTGGATTGACCCGTCCCGGAGGCATTCGTAATATACCACCCCGGCCGGGAGCGGACAACGGGACCAGCCCCCGGTGCAATCAGGTCCCCGTTCGAGGCCAGGATATCGCGTGTCGCTCCCTCTCTTCGACCCTCGTCCTCTCCCACGCTATGTGGCGCTTGCGGCGTCACTTGTTCTCGCCACGGCCGGGTCTGCCGGCGTCGAGCGAGCGGCCCCGGCCGGTCCAGCGGAAGACCCCTTGCCGCGGCCGGCGCTCGCCGCGGCCGACCCGGATGTCCCGACGCCGGGCGCTGTCCTGGGGCACGCCCTCGGCAGTGCCATCCTCACCCATCGCGAAGCCGTGCTCTACGCGCGGCGTCTGGCAGATGCGTCGCCCCGGGTCGCGTTCCTGCCGTACGGGCAGAGTGTCGAGGGCCGGGAGCTGTTCCTGCTGGTGGTCGGAACTCCCGCACGGATCGCCGATCTCGACGCGATCCGGGCGGTCAACCAGCGTCTGACCCGGCCCGGTGAGGACGGGGACGGGCTGGTCGCGGACGACAGAACACCGGCGACCGTGTGGCTGGCCGGCTCGGTGCATGGCGACGAGCATTCGTCGACCGAGGCGCTCCTCCTGGCGGCCTATCATCTCGCGGCCGATCAGTCGGCGCGGACGCGCGAGTGGTTGACTCGCGTGGTCGTCATCGTCGAGCCGCTGCAGAACCCGGATGGTCGACAGCGGTTCGTGGCCCACGAGACCATGGCCCGCTTCGGCGAGCCGAATCCCGACCCGCAGGCGTGGGAGCACAACCAGAGCTGGCCCCAGGGGCGAGGAAATCATTTCTTCTTCGATCTGAACCGGGACTGGTTCTTCCAGACACAGCCGGAGACGCGCGCCCGTGGGGACGCCTTCCTCGCCTGGCGCCCACAGGTGTTCGCCGACCTCCACGAGATGTCCGGCGATTCGACCTATTACTTCGCGCCGCCGGCCGAACCGGTGCATCCGCTGGTGCCGGAATCGACGCGTCGGTGGTGGTCGATCTTCGGCGGATACCTGGCGGATGCCTTCGACCGCCGCGGAGCGCCGTTCTTCCGGCGCGAGACCTTCGATCTGTTCTACCCGGGCTACGGAGATTCGTGGCCGACGTTCCAGGGGGCCATCGGGATGACCTTCGAGCAGGCGTCGGTGCGGGGGCTGGTGCGGCGGCGCTCCGATGGAGTGATCACACCACTGGCCGAGGCCATCGGCAACCACGTCACGGCCGCCCTGGCCACCGTGCGGTGCGCCGCCGATCATCGGGCCGAACTGCTGGCCGACTTTCGCCGCCGCGTGATCGGAACGGGTCGCGCGCCGGGCGCGGTGCGCACGGTCTATCTGCCCCCGGGGTCGCATGGCGACACGGTGGATCAGATCGAGACCCTGTTGATCCGACAGGGAGTCGATGTCGGCCGCCTGTCCGCGCCATGGCGGCTGACCCATCCCCGCGGCTACCGCGGCGAGGCCCGTGCGCAGGTCGACCTGCCCGCCGGGACGCTGGTGGTCCGCACCGACGGAGCCGGAGGGCGGCTGGCCGCCGCGCTGTTCGCCATGGATGCAACCCTGCCGGATGCCTTCCTGGCCGAGGAGCGGCGTCGTCTCCTGGCCGGGGAGCGCGGACGGATCTACGACGTCACGGCCTGGGCATGGCCACTCGTCTACGACGTCGAGGCCTGGGCCACTGACCGCCCCGCGCCCGCCCACCTCATCGCCCGACCGGCCCCCGAGCCGACCGCGCTGTCGCCGGCGACCGCGGCCTACCTCCTGCCGCCCGCCCGCCTGAACTGGGCCCGGGCGGTGAGCGACCTCCTGGAAGAGGGCGTGCGGGTCCGCGTCAGCGGCCGCAAGCTGACCCGCCAGGGGCAGGAACTGGCGGCGGGCACCGCGGTGGTCCTGGTCGGCGCCAATGACGACGGTCTGCTCGATGCGGTGGCCGGGAGCGGCCGCGACGCCGGGGTCGAGTGGGAGGCTGTCGACTCGTTCGCCTCGGAAGCCGGCGTGGACCTCGGTTCGGATCGGGTCTTCCCGCTCAAGCGGATGCACGTGGCGGTGGCAGTCGGTCCGCCGGTGCGTGCCACGTCGTTCGGGGCCATCGCGGATCTCTTCGCCACCCGCGTCGGCCTGCCGTTCACCGCCCTGCACCTGACGCGACTGCCGAAGGCGGATCTGTCCCGATTCGATGTCCTGGTCCTTCCCGACGGCGACCCGAAGAGGTATGCGCAGGCCGTCGGCGAGAAGGGCGTGAAGGCCCTCGAGGCGTTCGTGGAGACCGGCGGCGTCCTGGTGGCGGTGTCCGGTGCGGCATCGTTCTGCGGGGCCGAGGGCGTGGAACTGTCCCTGACCCACGCCGCCAAGAAGGCGCCGGCGGCTGGCGACGAGGCGGCGACCAATGCGACGCCGGTGGACAAGACCGTCGTGACCGCCGACACGCCGGAGACGGCGGATGAGCGGCGCGAGGCGCTCCTCAAGGTTCCCGGCGCGATCCTGAGGGTCCGGCTCGCGACCGCGGATCCCCTGGCGTACGGACAGGGAAGCGAGATCCCGGTCCCGGTATCCGGCGATCTCGTTCTGGACATCTCCGACGAGGCGCCGCGCAGCGTCCGGGTGATCGGACGATTTGTCGACCAGGACCGTCTGCGGATGGCCGGCGTGGTCTGGCCCGAGGCGCGGGACCGCCTGGCGGGAACCCCGTGGCTGGTCCGCGAGAAGCACGGGCGGGGGACCATCGTGCTGTTCGCCTCGGACCCGGTCTTCCGGGGTGCCTGGGACGGCCTGCGCGCCTTGTTCACCCAGGTGGTTCTCGTCGAACCCGCGCGCCTGTGAGCCGCGCGTGGACGCCTGGCGAATCCGTGGCAACGGTGTGCTGATGGGGACGGCCGCCCGGTCCGCGCTGCTGGCCCTGGTGATGCTCGCCGCCGCGTGCACCAGCTCACCGCCGTCTCCCCCGGCGCCACCGACGACGGGGGAGACCCCCCGGGAGATGGCCCGCCGGCATGTCAACCGGGGCGTCGCCTATCTGTCCCAGTTCCTGCCCGGAAAGGCCATGGAGGAATTCCAGGCCGCTGTGGCCCTCGACCCGGACAACGTCGCGGCGTGTGTCAACCTCGGCATCGCCTCCCGGGTGTCGGCCGATCTGGACAGCGCGCGTACGTGGCTGGAGAAGGCTCTCGCGCTGGACCCGGACAACCTCACCGCCCACTTCAATCTGGCTCTGGTGGATCGGGCCACGGGCGACGCCGCGGCAGCCATCGCTCATCTGGAACGGGTTGTTGCCCTGGACCCGCGTGAGGCCGAGGCGCTCTACGTCCTCGGGCTCACCCACGCCCAGTTGCAGCAGTTCGATCAGGCGGTGGCCGATTTCGACGCCGCCCTGGCCCTGAGCCCGACCCATGCGTCGGCGCTCTACGGGAAGGGGCGGGCTCTCATGGCCCTCGGGCGCGAGGAGGAGGCCCTGTCGGCCATCGAGAGGAGCCAGGAAATATCCAGTGGTCAGCTGGCCACCACGTCGGGCCAGCAATACGGCGAGCAGGGGCGTCACTCCCTGGCCATCGAGGACATGCCGTCCGACCCGGCGGCGCCGCCCGCCGCCGCGGTCCGCTACACGGTGGTCGACGACCCGGATCTGGCAAGAGCCGTGCAGGCGGGTGGTCCGGTGGAGGACGGCACCCCCCCGATCGGGTCCGGGGCGGCTCTGGTCGATCTCGACGGCGACTCGGACCTCGATCTTTATCTCATCAATGCGGCGCCGGACGGTGGAGCACCCAACCGACTGTTCCACAACCGTGGGGATGGCACCTTCGAGGATGTGTCGGCGGTCAGTGGCCTGGATGACGCGGGTCCGGGAACCGGCGTCACGGCCGGGGACTACGACAACGACGGCTTCGTCGACCTGTACGTCGCCAACTGGGGAGGGAATCACCTGTTCCGCAACCGGGGCGATGCGACCTTCGAGGATGTCACCGCCCGCGCCGGCGTTGCGAGCCCCGGCCGGTCGATGGGCGTGGCCTTCGGCGACGCCGATCATGACGGCGATCTCGATCTGGTGGTGGCCGCCCGTGATCCGGGACACGGTCTGGTGTTCTTCCGGAATCGCGGTGACGGCACGTTCGTGGAGGGCACCGAGACGAGTGGGTTCGGCGGCCAGCCGGCGGCCACCGGGGTCCTGTTCGTCGATGTGGATGCCGACCGGGACATCGATGTGCTGGTCAGCGGTCCCGGCCCGCTCCGCCTGTTCCTGAACAATCGTGACGGCACGTTCACCGAGCAGGCCACCGAGCTGGGGCTGGCCGGCGCGGTGCGCAGCCGAGGTCTGGCCACGCTGGATCTGCACAAGGACGGCCTCGCGGATCTGATCGTCTCGGGACACCAGCCCGGAGCCTCCGTCTGGACCGGGGCCCGCGGCGTCTTCCGGCGTCAGCCGCCGGATCTCGTGGCCGCTTCCGCCTACGGTGTCGCGATCCTCGACATGGATCTGGACGGTTTCGCCGACCTGGCGGTGGCGACCGGGGACGAGGCTCCCGCCGTGAGGTTGTTCCGCAACGAGGGCCGCGGACGATTCAGCGAGATCACCGGCGCGGTGGGACTTGCCGGTGCGGCCGCGGGCGGCGGCCGGGGCCTGCTGGCAGGGGACCTGGACGGCGACGGCGATCCGGAACTGATCCTGACGCGGGTGGGGGCGCCACCGATCCTGCTGCGCAACGACACCGACACGGCGGCGCGGTGGGTGCGGGTGGGGTTGCAGGGATTGCATTCCAACCGCTCCGGCATCGGCTCGCGCGTGGCGGTGAGAGCCGGAGACCTGTGGCAGAGTGCCCGGCTGTCGGCAGGAGGCGGGTATCTCACCTCCGGGCCGTTGCAGACCACGTTCGGTCTCGGCGCGCGCGACTCGATCGATGCCGTGTCGGTGCTGTGGCCCGGAGGCGTCCTCCAGGATGAGCTGGATGTGCGCCCGCGACAGACCCTCGAGCTGAAGGAACTGGATCGCAAGGGCTCGTCGTGCCCCACACTGTTCGGCTGGGACGGGGCGCGGTTTGCGTTCCTGTCGGACTTCATCGGCGGCGGCGTGCTCGGGCTGGAACTGGCTCCCGGCGTCACTTATCAGCCGGATCCCGAGGAGCTGCACCGGGTCCGTCCGGAGGTGGGTCTGACGCCGGATGACACCGGACGGGTCCGCCTGCGTCTGACGGACAATCTCGAGGAAGTCACGTACGTGGACGAGGTCCACCTGCAGGCCGTGGACCATCCGGCCGGCACACTGGTTCTCCCGGAAGAGGGGTTGCGTCCCGCGCCGCCGTATCCGGCGCCGGCGCTGCATCTGTTCGATACGGTGGTGGACCCGGTGGAGGCCTCCGATGGGGCAGGACGTGACTGGCTGGACGCGGTGCGAGCCGTCGACCGTCTCTATCCGCGGTTCGCCCTCGGTCAGCGACTCGGACATGCCCGTCCGCATGAGCTGACGGTCCGGTTTGTCGCGCCATCGGCGTCGGGGCGTCTGTGGCTGTGGGCTCAGGGGACGCTGGAATTCTCGAACTCGACCCCGAATCTGGCGGCAGCCCAGGAGGACACGTCACCGGCCTGGCCCGCCCTGGAACGCCGGAACGGGGAGGGACCCTTCCAGGTGGTCACCCGGGAGATGCCGGTGCCCATGGGCATCGACAAGCCGGTGCTCGTGCCTCTCCAGGCGGCCCCGCCCGGCACCGCGGTGACCCTGCGCATCACCACCGGCCTGCAGATCTACTGGGACCGGCTGTCGCTGGTCACCGAGGGGGACGGCGGACGCATGCGCGTCCATCGCCGGCACCCTGCTGCGGCCACGCTCCGATCCGGAGGGTTCCCGCTGTGGATCAGTGAGGATGGACGCCGGCCCAAGACGTTTCGCTACGACGCCAGGCAGGATCTGGATTCGTGGAAACCGATCCCGGGGCGCTACACTCGTCACGGACCGGTGGACCCACTGGTCGCGACCGCCGACGACCTGCTGGTGGTCATGAGCCCTGGAGACGAACTTGCCCTTGATTTCGACCTGTCCGATCTTCCGCCCCCGGCTGCCGGATGGACCCGCACGTGGCTCGTCCATGGGGTCGGATACGTGAAGGATACCGATCTGAACACACCGACCGCGGGCCAGGTGGCCCCCCTGCCATTCGCGGCCATGGGTTCGTTCCCCCCCCCCGCCTCGGCCTACTTCGCCGATGCCGCGCGCGCGGCATCAGCGGCGCGGTTCAACACGCGCGTGGTCGGCGCGCATGACCCGCTGCGCCGCTGGCCGACCGGTGCGGCCATCGATGCGTCTGGCAGGGCACGGTGAGTGTGACCAGGCGATTCGACGAGTTCGGTTTTCGACCGGAGATCCTGCGGGCCATCAAGGAGGCCGGATACGAGATCTGCACTCCCATCCAGGCCAAGGCCATCGAACCGGCCCTGGACGGGTCGGACCTGACCGGCCTGGCCGAGACCGGTTCCGGCAAGACGGCGGCGTTCCTGCTGCCGATCCTCCAGAAGATCACGTCTCAGGGCGATGACCCGCAGGCGCTCGTCGTGGTCCCGACGCGCGAGCTGGCGCAGCAGGTCGGCGTGGAGGCCCGCAGGCTCGGCAAGTACTGTGAGGTCCGCATCGCCACGGTGTACGGCGGCACCGGGCTCGGGTCGCAGAAGACGGAACTCCTGCGCGGTGTGGACCTGGTGGTCGGGACGCCGGGCCGGCTGATCGACTTTGTCCGGCAGACCTACCTGCGACTCTCGAAGGTGCGTCATCTGGTCCTGGACGAGGCCGACCGGATGCTCGACATGGGGTTCATCAAGGACATCGAGTTCATCATGTCCAAGGCGCCCCTGTCCCGCCAGACGCTGCTGTTCTCCGCCACCCTGCCCGCCGAGATCCTGCGCCTCGCGGAGAACTTCATGTACCACCCCGTAGGCGTGGAGGTTGAACGCCCTTCCCTGACGGCCCGCAACATCGAGCAGTGGGCGGAGACCGCGCGCGGCGACGCGGCCAAGACCAAGCGGCTGGTGGAACTGCTGCGCACGGAGAAGCCGGACCAGGTCCTGGTGTTCGTGGCCACCCGGGAACGGACCTCCATGGTGGCGGATGCCCTGCACCGGGCCGGTTTCCGGGCCGCCTCCATCTCATCGTTGCTCTCTCAGGCGAATCGCGAGCGGGTCCTGGCCGGTTTCCGTGCCGGGGAGACGCCGATTCTCGTGGGCACCGATGTCGCCGGCCGTGGGCTGGATATCGTCGGGGTCAGTCACGTGGTCAACTACGACGTGCCGTCCGTGCCGGATGACTATGTCCACCGGGTCGGCCGGACCGCGCGCGCCGGACGCGCCGGCCGGGCGATCACGCTGGTGTCTCCGGCGGACCGTGCGGCCCTCGGCGACATCGAACGCCACATCGGCATCCGCCTGCTGCGCTCCGATGGCGACCCCGAGGGGGGAGAGGCGCCCCGGGGCAACCGGTCACATCGCCGACCGCCGGGCCGCGCCTCCCGCTCATCCCGCGGCCGGACCGGTCCGGGGCGGTCCGGCGGGGGTCGCGGCGGGCGACCGGCTCGCCGCAAGCGAGGCGGCGGCAAGCCCGGTTGAGTGGATGATGCCGGGCGGAACTCCCGGACCGGGCGGCGACACGGATTTGCCGAGATCTCGCCCAAACTATTGAGCGGAAAAGCACTTCGCGTCTTGACACCCCCTTCGTCTCGTGGTATAAATCGCCCGTTGCTGGAGTTGGAGTGCGCGCCGGATGGCACCCGCTGGATGAGACGTCGAGCA
>JBHHZI010000089.1:0-13678 GCA_046757965.1 Acidobacteriota bacterium
ACCTCATCGTCATCAACAAGTGCGACCTGCTCGCCGACGATCTCCGGGCCCGGTGGCGCGATGCCCTGGAGGAAGCCTTCCCCCGGGCGCGGGTGCTGGCGGTCTCCGCGAAGGAGGGCACCGGCCTCGAGGACTGGTTCACCGCGATGACGGCCACGACGCCGGCGATCCGTCCGACCATGGAGCTGGACTATGCGACGTATGCCGAGGGCGAGGCGTTGCTCGGCTGGCTGAACTGCACCGCCCGGGTCGTGGCGCCCATGCCGGTGGACGGCAATGGCCTGCTGCTGGATCTGGCCGGTGCCATGCGCGAGGCATTCGAGGAGAGGGGTGAGGAGATCGCCCACCTCAAGATGACGCTGGATGCGGAGGATGATGCCGGCAGCCTCTCGGTGGTGAGTCTGGTCAGCAGTGCCGGCGAGCCGGACCTGCGTGAATCGCTGCTGGATCGGACGGATGGAGGGTGTCTGGTCGTGAACCTGCGGGCCGAGACCGATCCGGAGCGCCTCTTCGCCGTGATGACGGATGCGTTCTCCATCACGGCGGCACGGCACGGCGTCCGGATCGATGTCGAACACGTCGAGCGCTTCCGGCCGGCGCCGCCGGAGCCGACGCATCGGGTGACGGTGAGTGGATGAGGAGAACGAGATCATGAGCCACCCTCCCGGCAGATCCGCGTCCGACGCCCCGGCCCGCGTCGTGTACTGCAACTGCACCTACGCGCGCATCATCCCGGAGGAGGTCAAGCGTGAGGTCCTCGGCCGCCTCTGTGACTCTGATGTGGCCTTTATGGCGGTGCCGGACCTGTGCGAGATGTCGGCGCACAAGGACCCTGCGTTGAAGGCGATGGCCGCCGACCCCGATACCCGGATCGTGGCGTGCTATCCCCGCGCAGTGAAGTGGTTGTTCGATGCCGCCGGCGCGCCCCTGGCTGACGCGCAGAAGACGGTGGTGAACATGCGCGTCACCGGCGCCGAGGAGATCGTCGCGGCCGTGTGTTCCACGCCACCGGTCCCGGCCACCGAGGAGTCCGGGTGATGTCGCCGGCGGCCGCGAGCCTGCGCGTGGTGCTCTACGAGGGGCCCGGGAGTGTGCCGCTCTCCGCCGGTGAGCGGCTCTCCGCCATCTCGGCGCTTCTGGAGGCCGGCTTCGGCGTCACGCGCGCCGGCGGTCCCGGTCCGGTGAGCGTCGAGAGCGGCGAGCACCCGGTGCTGGTCGTGGGGCAGTTTGATGCCGATCCCCCGGCGATGCCGGAGCGATCCGCCGGTGGGTCGCTGGCGTTCTGCGACATCACCGGCATGGATGAGGCGGCGGTTCTCCGCGCCGTGGAGGCCGAGGGGCAGCGCCACGCCCTGGCCCGGCCGGGGACCTGGAAGCCCTGGTTCCCGGTGATCGACCACGACCGCTGCACGAACTGCATGCAGTGCCTGAGTTTCTGTCTGTTCGACGTCTACAGTTCCGATACCGAGGGGCGCATCAAGGTCCAGAACGAGAGCAACTGCAAGACGAACTGTCCCGCCTGCAGCCGCGTCTGTCCCGAGGCGGCCATCCTGTTCCCCAAGTACGGGAAGGGACCGATCAACGGGGATGTCGTGCGCGAGAAGGATCTGGCGCGCGAGTCGATGAAGGTCGACATCACCGCGCTGCTGGGAGGCGACATCTACGCGGCCCTGCGCACGCGCTCGGCGGAGGCCCGCAGACGCTTCTCCACCGAACGCGACGAGTCCCGGGCGCTGCTCGAGCGCAAGCGATGTCTGGCTAAGCTCAAGAAGAACCTGGATATCCCCGATGAGGTGCTCATGAGTCTGCCGTCCGCCGGCGACATCGAGGAGCGGGCCCGGCGGGCGCGGGAGAAGGCCACCCTCCGCCAGGCTCGCTCGCGCACGGTTCAGGATCGACAGCCGGCCCCTACAGAGGAGGACTGGGACATCTAGCCCCACGCGATGCCCCGGCCCGGGAAGACGACCCTCATGGTCCTGCCGAAACTCGCCTATCGCATGTGGCGCTCCACAGACGCGCGCCTGCTCTGGAAGCTGGCCTACAACTGCGGCTTCAAGGGAGTGCGCTCGGTTCAACGGTTCAAGCGCCGGCTGAAGAAGGGCGAGGTCTTTCCGCCGTTTCTCTACATCTCGGTCATCAATAGCTGCAATCTGCGTTGCCGCGGGTGCTGGGTCGATGTGGCGGCGCCGCAGGTGATGATCGAGGGCGACCGGATGAACCGGCTCATCGACAGCGCGCGCGAGCACGGCAACAGCTTCTTCGGGATCCTCGGCGGCGAGCCGTTCATGCATCCGGACCTGCTCGATATTCTCGGGTCGCACCCGGACTGTTACTTCCAGGTCTTCACCAACGGACAGTTCATCACCGACGAGGTCGCGGCCCGGCTGCGACGCATCGGCAACGTCACGCCGCTGGTGAGCATCGAGGGGTCGGCGACCATCAGCGACCAGCGCCGTGGCCGGGAGGGCGTGCTCGACAAGACCCTCGCCGGTCTCGACGCCTGTCTCCGACACCGGCTCATCACGGGTGTGGCGACCAGCGTCTGCGCCAACAACTTCGACGACCTGGTGAGCGAGTCCTGGATCGACGCCCTCATCGAGCGCGGTGTGCACTACGTGTGGTTCTATACCTACCGGCCCATCGGCCCGGACCCCGCGCCAGGCCTGGCGCTGACGCCGGAGCAGGTGCGCGAGGTGCGCGGGTTCGGTGTCGAGATGCGCGCCAGGAAGCCCATCGTGTTCGTCGATGCGTACTGGAACGATCGCGGCGAGGCGCTCTGTCCGGCCGCCACCGGCATCAGCCACCACATCGGTCCGTGGGGAGACATCGAGCCGTGTCCGATCATCCAGTTCGCCACCGAGAGCATCGACGACCACGACGGGGATCTGTTCACCACCATGACGCAGTCGAAGCTCCTGGCGGATTTTCGCTCCACCGCGGCCGGCGCGACGCGCGGCTGCATCGTGCTGGAGCGCCCGGATCTCCTCCAGGACGTGGTCACACGCCACCAGGCGAGGGACACCACGGCCCGGGGCACCGCCCTCCCCGAGCTGCAGGCCCTGCGTCCGCTGTCCAGCCAGCATCAGCCCGGCGGGGAGATCCCCGAACAGCACTGGCTGTACCGGTTCGCCAAGAAGCACTGGTACTTCGGTTTCGGGGCGTACACATGAGGCGTTGCCTGCCCGGGGAGGGCAGCGGGTCCGGACCCGTTCCCCGGTGCCCGTGTGGCCGTGGCCGCCGGGATCCGCTAGACTGCCGCAAACCTTGCGATCTCGCCCTGTCGGCCAGGTGTCCGCCGTCGCCACGACACGGCCTTACTCCGACGAGGGTGTGACTGATGAGCGAGAAGCGATTACCCCTTCACCTGGTGGTGCCACCGTCAACCGGCGACACGCCCGCGCCGCGTCTGCCGGTGGCGTTGCCCCGCAAGATGCCGCGCCAGCGCGACCGGGCGGTCCAGTCCAACATACCGGGTGAGCCCGCCGTGCGGGAGCGCATGAAGAGGGTTGCCGCCGATCTGATCGCCCGCGAGGGCATCGTACCGCCTCTGTCCATGGCCGATCTGGTCGAGGCGGCGGGGCGGGTGATCACCGGCGCGAGCGTGCCGGAGATCTACATCGACTTTGCCGCGGTCCTGGTCAACAACGCGGTCTGGCGCGAGTCGCTGGCCGGCATTCCATATGATCGCCGCCTTCTTCTGCTGCCGAAGTGTCTGCGCGTCGAGGAGAGCTGTCCGGCCCCGTTCGACGAGTTCGGACTGCTGTGCAAGCAGTGTGGCCTGTGCACTCTGCACGATCTGACCCAGGAGGCCGATCGCCTGGGTTACGCCGTGCTGGTGGCCGAGGGGTCGGCCATCGTCAGGCAGATGATCGAGACCGGGCGCATCGAGGCGATCATCGGGGTGAGCTGCCTCAACGTGCTGGAGAAATGTTTTCCACACATGGAGGCCACGGCCATTCCCGGGATGTCGGTCCCCCTCCTCCAGGACGATTGCATCAACACCACGGTCGACATGGAGTGGGTCTGGGATCTGATCCATCTGACCTCGGAGGACCGGACCTATCGTCTGGACCTCGATGCTCTCAAGGGAGAGGTTGCCGACTGGCTCGGCCCGCGAGCGCTGACCCGGCTGATGGGGCCGGTCCGAGGCGAGACCGAGCAGATCGCCCGCCAGTGGCTGGCCCGGGCCGGCAAGCGCTGGCGCCCCTATCTGACGGCGTGCGCCTACCTGGCCTTGCAGGAGGACGCCTCCGGCTCCGAGCCGGTCTTTCCGCAGGCCTTGAAGAAGATCGCCGTGGCCGTGGAGTGCTTCCACAAGGCCTCGTTGATTCACGACGACATCGAGGATGGCGAGGCGACGCGCTACGACAAGGCGACGCTACACACGGAGCACGGTGTTCCCGTGGCGCTGAACGTGGGCGACTTCCTGGTGGGTGAGGGGTACCGTCTCATCGCCGAGGCCCAGGCGCCGGCGGCGATCACCAGCGCCATGCTGCGGGAGGCTGCGATCGGCCACGTGACACTGTGCCGCGGCCAGGGCGCCGAGCTGTGCTGGACACGCCGGCGCGAGCCGCTGTCATCGATGGATGTTCTCGAGATCTTTCGCGAGAAGACCGCCCCGGCATTCGAGGTGGCGCTGCGTCTGGGCGCACGGCTCGCCGGCGCCGACGAGACCATCCTGTCGGTGCTCTCGAGCTACAGCGAGTCGCTGGGGATTGCCTACCAGATCCGTGATGACCTCGACGATCATGCCGGCGCCGGCGACAGCCATGACCTGAGGGATCTGCGCCCCTCCCTGCTGCTGGCCATCGCCCACCGGCGCACGGCGAACGGGCCGGATCACGAGGTCGTGGCCGCTCTCTGGCGGGGCACGGTTTCCTACGAGACGGTTGCCGCCGACATCTCGCGCATTCTCACCGAGCAGGGTGTCATCGACAAGGCCGACGAGCTGCTCGATGCGTACAAGGAACAGGCGATCCGCAGCCTGTCGCCACTCACCTCGCCGACGCTGAAGGGGTTGCTGCGGCGCGTCATCGGCAAGATCTACGGCGAGCATCTGATCGAGGGCTACTGCAGTGAGTTTGAGGCTCGAAATGCTGCAGGTCGCGAGGCTCGCACCGAAACAGCTTCGTGAGGCGTCAGACCGGGTGGTCGCATTCGTGCTGTCGCAGTTCAACCCCGACGGGGGGGTGCGCGGTCGCAGTCCGGACAGCGATCTCTACTACACGGTGTTCGGGATCGAGGCTCTCGATGCCCTGAGCGCCGATCTGCCGCGCTCGTCCACGAAGGCGTACCTGGAGCAGTTCGGCGACGGTGACCGCCTGGACTTGGTGCATCTGGCCTGCCTGATCCGGGCGCATGCGGCGCTGAGTCGGGGCACCGGCCGGGATGCGACCGCCGTCACGGACCCGATGGTGAGCCGGATCGAGTCGTTTCGCGCCGACGATGGGGGGTATGCGGCCACGGCGGGAGCGGCCCGCGGAACGGTGTACCACGCCTTCCTGGCTCTCGGCGCCTACCAGGACGCCTGTCGTCCGATGCCCGCTCCCGAGGAAATGTTGCAGGCCTGCGCCCGCCTGGCGACGCCGGACGGTGGCTATGCCAACGACCCCGGCCTGCTCCTCGGCACCACACCGACGACCGCCGCCATGGCCACCCTTCTCCGCCACCTGGACCGGTCGACGCCGGCGAGCCTCGGGGAATGGTTGCGGGCCCAGGCGGCGGACGGGGGCGGCTTTCTCGCCATGCCCGATGCGCCGCTGCCGGATCTCCTGTCGACCGCGACCGCCCTGCACGCGCTGGCCGGTCTGCAGGTCGACCTCGGTGATCTGCGGGAAGACTGCCTGGATTTCGTCGACACGCTGTGGAATGGAAACGGCTTCTGTGGCCACTGGGCCGACGACGTCGTCGATGTGGAATACACCTACTATGCTCTGCTGGCCCTCGGCCATCTGGGTCTGTGACGGCGGTCGATGGGGCCCCCCAGCCTTCCCGGCAGTTGCGCCGATCTGAGAACGGCCGCCATCTCTCGCCTGCTGTCGGCCTGGCGCGCCGGCGGACGGTTCGAGGGCGAGCTGGCCAGCAGCGCGCTGTCGACGGCGACGGCTTCCTTCGCCCTGGAACTGTTTCGCCGCACGGCGGAGCCGGCGATCCGGCCGCGCCTGGCCGCTGCCGTGCGCGGTGGCCTGCAGTGGTTGGCCACCCACCAGAATGCCGACGGTGGTTTCGGGGACACCCCGGGCAGCCCCAGCAACAGCAGCACCACGGTGCTCGGCTGGGTGGCACTGGGCGCCGGTGCTGCCGGGGATGCGGCCTGCGAGGCGGCGGCGGAGCGGGCCGCCGACTGGTTGTCGGGCTGGGTGCAGGGCCTCTCACCGGAGACCCTGTCCCGGCACATCCTGGCGAGCTACGGAGACGACCGGACGTTCTCCGTGCCGATTCTCACCATGTGCGCGCTGGGAGGGCGTTTCGGGCACGGACCAGCGGCCTGGCGAGCCATCCCGACCATCCCGTTCGAGGTGGCCGCCGTGCCGCGCCGCTGGTTTCCCCGCCTCGGTCTGCCGATGGTCAGCTACGCCCTTCCAGCCCTCATCGCCATGGGCCAGGTCCGGCACCACCACTGCCCCTCGCGCAATCCTCTGGCGCGTCTCGTCCGTGCCGCGGTGCGCCGGCGCACGCTGCGCATCCTCGGCGAGATCCAGCCCCGCGACGGTGGTTTTCTCGAGGCGGCTCCCCTGACCAGCTTCGTGGCCATGAGCCTCATCGGCAGCGGCGCGGCCACACACCCGGTGGTGAGCCGCGCGGTCGACTTCCTCCTGACCACCGTCCGGGACGACGGGTCCTGGCCCATCGACACCAGCCTGACGACCTGGTTGACGACGCTCTCGGTGACGGCGCTAGCGGGTGGGGGCGAACTTGCTCGGCACCTCGATGCCGGCCGGCGCCGGCAACTGCGCGATGGGTTACTGGCCCGGCAGTACCGCGACGAGCATCCCTACACACTGGCCTCACCGGGTGGCTGGGCCTGGACCGATGCCAGCGGCGGGGTGCCGGATGCCGACGACACGGCGGGCGCACTCGTGGCGCTGCGCCATCTGAGCGATGCGGCGGACGATACAGACGGAGCCGCGGTGGATCGTGCCGCGGCGCAAGGTGTGCGCTGGCTCATCGACCTCCAGAACCGCGATGGGGGGATCCCGACGTTCTGCCGCGGCTGGGGCAAGTTGCCGTTCGACCGCAGCAGCCCCGACCTCACCGCTCATGCTCTCCGCGCCTGGGACGGCTGGCGTGACCGGCTGCCGCCGGCCCTGGCGGTTCGCGTGCGTCGCGCCATGGAGCGGGCCGTCGACCATCTCATCGATACCCAGACCGACGGGGGCGAATGGGTGCCGCTCTGGTTCGGCAACCAGCACACTCCCGGGCAGACCAGTCCGCTGTACGGGACCGCGCGTGTGCTGTGCGCGTCGGCGATCGACCCGGCCGACGGGAGACGCCGCGCTCGCTGGGAGGCGGCGATGCTCCGGGGCCTGCGCTGGCTGGTTGCCGCGCAGGGTGCCGACGGGGGCTGGGGCGGGGCCCCCGGAGGGACGCCGAGCGTCGAGGAGACCGCCCTGGCGGTGGAGGCGCTGGCCGGGTTCGACGAGCGGCAGGCGCCCGGCGTGGAGGCGGCCATCGAGCGCGGTCTGATCTGGTTGCGCGCGGCCACGGCAGGCGGCACGCAGTTCCCTGCCGCCCCCATCGGTCTGTACTTCGCCCGGCTCTGGTACCACGAGCGGCTCTACCCGGTCATCTTCACCGTGGCAGCGCTCGTCAAGCTCGCCGGCCGGCAACGGCTCAGTCGATGCCGCTCGCCATCCAGCGAATCGGCCGGCTGAAGAGAAGAAAGAGAATGCCGGCGACCACCACCACCGTGGCCACGGTGCCGAAGAGCTGGGACTGGGGCATCGATTCGATGTAGCCGGCGGCCAGCCCGGCGATCAGATTGCCCAGGGCCGCGCCCATGAACCAGGTGCCCATCATCTGCCCGACCATCCGGTCCGGTGAGAGCTTGGTGACGCTGCTGAGGCCTACGGGGCTGAGACTGAGCTCGCCGACGGTGTGCAGGAAGTAGGTGGTCACCAGCCACATCGGGCTGACGCGTGAGCCATCGGTGGCGAAGGTTGCTCCCCACGCCAGGACGAAGAAGCCCGAGCCCATCACGATCAGGCCGTAGCCGAACTTCGCCCCGATGGACGGATTGTTCGACCCCAGCTTCACCCACAGCATGCCGATCACCGGGGCCAGCGCGATGATGAACAGGGGGTTGATCGACTGGAACCAGGTCACCGGCATCTGCCAGCCGAAGAACACCAGGTCGGTCTGGTCGCGGGCGAACAGGTTGAGGGCGGTGCTGGCCTGCTCGAAGCCGGACCAGAAGATCGCCGCACCCAGAAAGAGGAGGGCAATGACGGCGACCCTTTTCTTCTCCGTGGCGTTGTGGCAGCCGAACAGGATGATGAAGCCGAAGTATAGGACCGCCAGCACCACCACGATGACGCCGGTCATCTGCGCGAACGACACCAGCGTGAGAGGCAGGAGCGTGTATGACGAGCCGAACAGGGCGACCGAATAGGTGATGCCGGAAGCGTTGGCCCCGGCGACCCCGGCGATCAGCACGGCCAGGACACCCAGGCCGATGAGGAACTTCTTCAGGCTGTCCCGGCGGGAGGCGGGGTCGGCGAAGTCCGGCTTGATGTGTCCCGCGTCCCCGAGATACTTCTGGCCGAAAACGTACTGGATGAGGCCGAAGGTCATGCCGACACCGGCGGCACCGAACCCCCAGTGGGGATTGAACTGGAACAGCCAGCCGCAGACCAGCGGACCGAACATGGCGCCGATGTTGATGCCCATGTAGAAGATCGAGAACCCGGCATCCCGGCGGGCCCCTTCATCCCTGGAGTACAGGTCACCGACGATGGAGCTGACGTTCGGCTTCAGGAGTCCGGTGCCCAGGACGACCAGCAGCAGTCCGGTGTAGAAGGCGAAGGTCGTCGGCACGGCAAGGGTGTAATGACCGGCGGCGATGACGATGCCGCCGAACAGCACCGACTTGCGCTGCCCCAGGAGCCGGTCCGCGACCCACCCGCCCGGCAGGGCCAGGGCGTACACCCCGAAGGTATAGAGCCCGACGATGGCCGTGCCGGTGGGGGTGTCGAGTCCCATGCCGCCGTCGATCAGCTTCTTGGTCATGTAGAGAATGAGCAGCGGCCGCATGCCGTAGTAGCTGAACCGCTCCCAGATCTCGGTGAAGAAGAGTGTCGACAGGCCCCGGGGGTGCCCGAAGAATGTCTTGCCGCTCGTGGTGCTGCTCGTGTTCATCCACACGCCTCCCGAGAAGAATGAGGTTCCGTCCCTCTCGGACTGGCGTGTTCGGTGAGAAGGAGGGGGGTCTGCGTCTTGCGCTCGGGTCGTATCTATCCTGTTTTTCGGTCAAAAGTCAACTCGAATCTGGCCAGAAATCATCGAAGCAGTGCCATAATGGCCCATGGTTGGCCAGGAGTCCGGCTCGATCACGCGTGGGCCGGACGCCGGTCCGACGGTTGCGCGTCCGACGGTCACGCCTCCGATGGCCGTGTGGCCGGTGGGAGCGATCGGAGAGGATTTGTCTCTTCCGGGTCAGACACGATGAGCGATGCACCGCGCATCTATCTCGATCACAACGCCACGACGCCGGTCGATGCGCGGGTTCTGGCGGCAATGCTGCCGACCCTGCGGGAGAACTTCGCCAACGCCGCCAGCCCTCATCGCGCCGGCGAGGCGGCGGCCGCCGCCGTCGATCGGGCCCGCGGGCAGGTGGCCGCGCTGCTCGGTGCGGACCCCCGCGAGATCGTCTGGACGAGCGGGGCCACCGAGTCGAACAATCTTGCCCTCAAGGGCGTGGCGGCATCATCGGTGCATGCCGCTCGACGTCGGCACATCGTCACGGTGCGCACCGAACACCTGGCGGTGCTCGACCCGTGCCGCCATCTGGCCCAGCAGGGCTTCGAGCTCACCGTCCTGGGAGTTGATGGTCAAGGGCGCGTCGATCTCGACGCGCTGGCCGCGACGCTGCGCGACGACACGCTGCTGGTATCGATCATGTACGCCAACAACGAGACCGGCGTGATCCATCCAGTCGAGGACATCGGGCGGCTCTGCAAGGCCCGTGGCGTGCTCTTCCACACCGATGCCACCCAGGCGTTCGGCCGCTGCCCGATCGACGTGGAGGCCATGGGGATCGACCTTCTCAGCCTGTCGGCCCACAAGGCATACGGGCCCAAGGGCGCCGGCGCGCTGTACGTGCGGCGCAGAAGACCGCGCGTGCGGTGTGAGCCGCTGCTCCACGGCGGCGGCCACGAGCGAGGGCGACGCTCGGGCACCCTCAACGTACCGGGCATCGTCGGGCTGGGGGCGGCTGCGGAGATCTGCGCCAGGGAGATGGACGGGGAATGGTCGCGACTCGGACGCCTTCGCAACCACCTGGAGAAGGAGCTGGTTCATCTCGTGGCGGGCACGACCGTCCACGGTGAAGGCGCGAGACGCCTGGCCAACACATCGAACATGAGTTTCCCGGGTCGATCGAGCGAGTCCCTGATGAAGAAGATGCCGGAGATCGCCGTCTCCTCGAGTTCCGCCTGCACCAGCGCGACGCGCATGCCCAGCTACGTGCTCGCGGCACACGGTCTTGCCGGCGACGTCATACGCAGCAGCATCCGGTTCTCCCTGGGGCGCTCCACCACCGATGACGAGATCGAGCAGACCATCCGGCGGGTGGCGGCCTGCTGCCAGGCCGCGTGAGCGGCACCGGTGAATGGCCGGTCCGTCCCGTCACGAGGAGCACGAACATGGCATGGCGCCTGACGATCCCTTCTCCCCTGGTCATCGGCAGCCTGCTGGCGGTGATGTTGTCTCTCCCGACTCCCACCGCCTCGTCGGTTCCGGACCTCGTCCTGCGCGGCGGCCACCGCTTCGACACCACCAGGCAGGTGATGGTGAAGAACACCGGCATCGTCGTCATCCGCGGCCGGTTCATGCAGGTGGGCGGGGACCCGACGGCGTTCGCCGGACCCGGGGCGAAGATCGTCACGTTGGCGGATGACGACTACATCCTCCCCGGCCTCATCGATCTGCATGCTCACTACAACATGACTCTCAACAAGATCCGGCGAGAAGAGACGCGGTCGATGCCGATCATCTACCTCGCCAACGGGGTCACCTTGACCTTTCCGGCGGGTGAACTGGATCCCGAGGCGATGCTGGCGGCGCGCCGGCGCATCGAGGCCGGCGAGCAGGTGGGCCCGCGCCTGCTCAGCAGCGGGCCGTACTTCGGGCCGGCGCGGCCCGGCTGGAACCCGGACGCCACCAGCGAGGAGATCCGTCGCGAGATCGACTTCTGGGCGTCACGAGGCGTGGCCGGGATCAAGGTGAAGCGGATCTCGGCCCGCCACCTCGCCGCGGTGATCGAGGCGGCTCATGCCCATGGCCTGACCGTCACCGGACACCTGGACTCGGGGTTTCACGATACGGTCAACTCTCGGGATGCCATCCGGATGGGCATCGACCGCATCGAGCATTTCCTGGGCGGTGATGCCATCGACCCGGCGCGCCCGGCTTATGATTCCCTGGTCGACGTGACGCCTGGTACGCCGGCGTTCGCGCGTATCGTCGATCTGTTCCTGAAGGCCCACGTCTACTTCGATGCCACGCTCACGGCCTACGGCTATTTTGCCGACCGCGGCGAGGCGTACGACCCGTGGGTGGAGGAACGGCAGTTTTTCACGCCGTACGCCCGCCAGATCACCGGGAACCGGCGGCCGCGCATCGAGGCGTTCGGTCGCATCTACGAGGTCAAGCAGGCGACGCTGAAGGCCTTCTTCGATGCCGGGGGCGCCGGCCTCATCACCCTCGGCACCGACCACGCGAGCACGGGCGAGTTTCTGCCCGGCTTCTCGGTCCACCGGGAGATGCACGCCATGGTGCTGGCCGGTCTGCCCGCCGCCGCGGTGCTCGACATCGCCACCATCAACGGTGCCCGCGCTCTGAATCTGGGCGATCGCCTCGGCTCGGTGGAGACCGGCAAGTGGGCCGACCTCATCGTCGTGCGGGGCAACCCACTGGCCGACATCACGAACACCCGCCAGGTGCGGGCGGTGATGAAGAACGGCGTGCTCTACGATCCGGGCGAGTTACTCGACAGCGTGCGCGACACCATCGGCCCCGCTGATGCCTCCGAGGCGGCTGACTGGTAAACGACGCGGTCCCGGCGCGCGCCGGCGGGGACGTCGAGTACGAAGAGATTCTTGTCGGCGTTCACGGGGATCCCTTGTCGAACAGGCGGCCGGGCTCTGCCAGCGCGTGCAGCGGAACGACCTCGACATGATCGCTCATGCGGTATCGCCGGCTGCCGGGGTAGACGACGGCTACGCGGTCGAGGCCGAGGTCCTCCAGGGCGATGCGGATCGATGGCGTGAACCGGGGTGCGTCAGCGCGCTTGCACTCGATGCCCAGCAACCGATCGCCGCGGCGCAGCAACAGGTCGATCTCGGCACCCTGGTGCGTGGCCCAGAACCAGGCGGCGTCGTGGGGCTCGCTCGCGAGGATCTGCTCGATGACGAACCCCTCCCAGGAGGCGCCGAGCTTGGGATGCGAGAGCAGCCCCTTCTCCGTGGTGATGCCCAGGAGCGCGTGCAGGAGGCCCGTGTCGCGCACGTAGACCTTGGGCGACCTCACCTGGCGCTTCTTGAGGTTGGCGTGCCAGGGCTGGATCTGGCGAAGCATCAGAGCGTCGGTCAGCAGGTCGAGGTAACGGCGGCAGGTGGTATGGCTCACACCGAGGGCCCGGGCGGGCTCCGAGCTGTTCCAGACCTGCCCGTGATAGTGCGCCACCATCGTCCACAGTCGGTGCAAAGCGGCGGCCGGGAGGCGCACGCCCCACTGCGGCAAGTCCCGCTCCAACAGGGTCTGGATGAACTGTCTCCGCCAGGTCAGGCTGTCGGCCTCGGTCCGAGCCAGATAGCCCAGCGGGAAGCCGCCCCGGCGCCACAGCCGGGAGGCGGCCTTCGCGCCGAGTTCGGCGAGGTTGAGGCCGCCGATCGCGATCCGCTCCACACGACCCGCGAGGCTCTCGGAACTCTGGCGGAGCAGATCGCCGGAGGCACTGCCGAGGATCAGAAACCGCGCCGGGTTGGTGCGGCGGTCGGCGAGCACCCGCAGGAGCGGGAACAGGTCGGGCCGCCGCTGAACCTCGTCGATCACCACGAGCCCCTCGAGTGGTCCGAGCGTGGTCATCGGCTCGTCGAGGCGGCCCAGGCTGAGGGGATCCTCGAGATCGAAGTAATTGGGAGAATCCTCGGAGAGAATCTCCCGCGCCAGGGTCGTCTTCCCGGCCTGGCGCGGCCCGGTCAGGACGACGATGGGACTTCGGGCGAGAGCCTCCCGAATGGTTCCCAGAATCGCCTCTCGCGGCACTCTCATGCAGAAAGTATACCATGAATATTGTTCGCTCTTAACTCAGTTTTCATGATATGAGACCGGCTCATGGCGAGCGGTCCGGGAGCACGGTGAGACACGCCACCACCCGAGGTCACGAATGCCAGCGAATTTGCCGGCGCTGTCTGGACCCACCTTCACTCGCAACGCGGGCTGCGGGACAGAGTTCCAG
>JBHHZI010000090.1:0-13652 GCA_046757965.1 Acidobacteriota bacterium
CCATCGCGCCGGCTCATGGCGCCACGAGAGGAGCTGGAGCTGGTTCCGGTAGAACCGGTAGGCCTCGCGCACCGTCTCCGGCTCGACCTGCATGAGCCATTCGATGTAGCCGGGCATGTCGCCAGGCAGGGCGAACGCCCAGCTCACGAACGTGTGACGGAGGAGCCGCATGTCCTCCTCGGGCGCCATGGCATCCAGCTCGTGGATGGTGTCGAACTCCGGAACGAGGTACTTGATCAGCCGGATCTGCCACGACACACGGCGCGCGCGGGGGTCGCGTCGCGTTGCCCGACCACCGGGCGGTGGGGCGGGATAGACCGATTCCCACGTCAACAGCGCCCGGGCCCCTGCTGACTGGGCGAGAAGGTTGTAAAGCAACGTCGTCCCCGTGCGCGGGAAACCGACCACGAACATCGGCTGGCGGATCGGTATCTCGCGAATCTCGGGATGGCGCGTCAGGACGTCGACGATCCGCAACCGTTCCGCCAGCAAACTCTCGAGGATGCCGCGGGCCACCCGTCGTCCGAACGGCGACAGGCCGGCTTCCATGTCGTAGCCGCGGGTCAGTCTGGCCAGCGGTTCAGCGATGCGCTGTTCACCCAGATCGGCCAGCCCGGTGCTCCGGCGAGCGGTGCGCAGGACATCGCGGACCCGGATGGGAGCGGGACGGCAGCCGAGGCGGACGCCGGCCCGCGCCAGCGCGTTGTACGCCTGGATGGGCCATCGAGGCGGGGGCGCCAGTGACGAGCCGTGGGTCACGACACCTCGCGCGCCCGGCCCGCCCGGGTTGCCGAAGGATCCGCCGGTACCGCCACCGCCACCGTGAGTCCGCCGTCGCCGGCGAGGTGCACGTTGAACCATGCCGGCGGGTCGCCGTGGGCAAGCACCAGCGGTCCCGACGGCATGACGCTCTCCACCTGGAAGGCCCGGGGCCGGCCGCGCAGCCCCGTGCCCGCCGCCTTCGCCGCGGCTTCCTTGGCGCACCACAGACGGGTGGTCCAGATCTCGTCCCGGCCGCCGTCGATCCGGTCCAGCAACCGGAGTTCGCTCGACGTGGCGAAGTCATCCCGTTCCAGCGCTGACCCCGCGGTCTCCGGCTCGACATCGATGCCCACCGGCCGGCCCGCCACCACGGCTGCCGAACCGGCCCGCACGTGAGCCAGACTGATCGACAGTTGCCGGGGGTCGTCCACGATGCGAACCGACGGCCGCCCCGCCTCGTCATTGTCGAGGATCACCTGGCAGGGATGAATCCGCTTCCGATCGGCATTCGCGACCAGCCACATCCGCACCGCATCCTTGGCCGCGATCCGTCCCATGAGCCACTCCTTCTGCCGGCGAGGAGAGGTCCCGGCCGCCTCGAACGCCGGCCACTCGGACCCGTCGAGGTACAACCGCGCGAGACGCGCGATCTGCACATCCCGGAGCCGGTCCACGGGCAGCACGGCCGCCACCACATCCGGACCGAGGTCTTCCATGGCCAGTTCACGCGCCAGGTGACAGGTGAGCGGCTGGCGCTGCACCTCCAGCATCGGGCGTCCCCACCGGAAGATGATGTCCTGCCACCCGCGAATGCGGAACCAGACCTGGCCATCACCGTCCTCGACCTCGATCTGGGCGGACGTACGTCGCGCCTTCCGGTCGAACTCCACGACCTCCACGCGGACCGGCAGGCGGGTGCCGGCCAGGGGAGCCGGACGGTAGAACTCGATGATGTCGATGGCCACCGGCAGGACGTAGAGATCCTGGCCGAAGAAGATTGCTCCGAACATCTGGCCGGCCCCGTCGAGGGCCACAGGATCCAGGATCATCGACGACGCGTCGCGGCCGGCGAAGAATCCGTCCGCGGCGAGGCGGGAAAGATGCCCCCGGATGCCGCGGTCGCCCAGTTCCTCCACCGACTCCAGACAGCGAAACGACGGACCGTGAAAATAGTACCGGTCGGTGTAGAGACGGGACGGCTTGATGGGATAGGACCGCGGCCGGACAGGCGGCGAGAAGGCCATCTGCACGCCGAGGCGGTACCGTCCGGCCAGACAGATGGTGGCGCTGGCCACGCTCCGCTCGCCGGCCCGCACCTCGACGCTGACGCGCACCACGCCATCGGTCTCCGCCGCCCGGGTGGCCTCGACGCGCACCGGCAGCCGGCGGACCCCGTCGAGAGCGATCCACTGCCGCGCGCGCACCTTCTCGATGGCGATGACGCCGTTCCCCGGCGCCAGGCAGGCCGCCGCCTCGGCCATCATCTCCAGCGTCATGGTCAGCGGCAGCACCGGGAAGCATTCCGGCACCGGCTTGACGCCGTCCGGATGGATGAAGCAATGGTCGGCGAGAAAGAGATCCTCGTCGAGATCGAGGACCCGCTCGGCCACCACGCGCCGGCCAGGAGCGTACTCGAGGATCCGGTCGAGCATGGGAAGTGCCGGCGAGATGGGGGTCCGCCGGCTGTCCGGCGCCCCGCCGCCGATGTCGACCGGGACGCGCTCCGGGCCGGTCCCCTCACCCGGCGAGACGGAGAGCGGCGGCCAGTAGAGACGCAGCGGAATACCGGACTCCTGCCGCGGTGCCCGGGGCGCCGCCAGATCCAGGTGTCGCGGCCGCCGGGCCGCGAACAGGGCGTCGAGCCGGACGGAGACACCACGGACGATCAACGACCCGCACAGATGCTGGAGCTGGGTGATCGGATGCCGGTAGTCGACATCGAGAGCCACGGTCAGAACATCCTCTTCCGGCAGGATGCTGCGAATGTTGCCGGCCAGTGTGCCGGTCCCCACCTGCACGAACACACGCCCGCCATCGGCATACATGCGTCGCACCGTCTGCCAGAACCGGACAGGACGGGAGATATTCCCGGCCACCAGCGAGCGCAGTTCCCCGAACTCATCCGGCATCGGCTTCTCGGTGATGGTTGAATAGACCGCCAGCTGCGGCGGCCGCATCGGTACCGGCTCCCCTTCCATCTCCTGAAGCTGCTCCTGGAGGCCTGTCAGGCGCGGCGTGTGGACCGGCGGGAACGGCAGCTTCTGCGCCATGACCCCGGTGTCGCGGAGCTGCGCGACGAGCCGGTCGACGGCTGGCTCGGTGCCCCCGACGATCTGCGTCTGTGGCGACAGGTGCAGGGCGATCTGCACGTCGCCGGCCGCCTCCATGAACGGCCCCAGCGTTTCCTCCGACGTGCCCACGAAGGCGAGACAGCCGGCACCGGGAACCCGCTCATCGATGCTCAGGTAGGGCCACAGGCGCGGGATGATCTCCTCGAAATCGATCATCCCGGCCGCGCACAGCGCCGAGATATCACCCAGGCTCTGTCCGCAGGCCATGCTGAACGGGATCTCGAACGGCTCGAGGATCAACCAGCTCACCCAGTTGCTGACCAGCATGCCCATGGCCGACAACCGCCTCTCGTCCGGGCCCGGCGGCGGAGAATCGGCGGTGACTCCCGCCAGGGGGGCCTTGGTGCCGAACCGATCCCGGAGCCGGGCCCGCACATCGGCCGGCAGATGAGCCGGCGGCACCAGGAGGTAACTGGTCGGCAGCGGATCGCCGGGATGCCCATCGCGGGCTTCCACGCGATCGAAGATGTCCGTCAGGCCCGGCACGTGCAGGCAGAACTCCATCAGGTGATCGGGATAGTGGCCGACCAGCCCGGGGAACCCCTGGCCCGGGAAGAGGGCCACCACCTGCCCGGCCGGGCCTGCGGCCCTGCCGCTGAAGAACAGGCCCTCGGCCTCGGCGGTCTCGATCTCTCCGCGGTCGATGCGGTCCGCCACCGACACCAGACGAGCCGACGCGCCATCGCCGGCCTCCACGACCACGGCCAGGCGACACGCCGGGTCCTCCGGAAACTGTTCGACGAGCGAGAAGGCGACGTCCTCGAGGGAGTGTGGCTGACCATCCGTCTCCAGGAACCGGTGCACCTGGCGGACGGCGGCAACCACGTCGGCGGCTGTCTCGCCCGCGAAGACCAGAAGTTCCGTCGGGCGGTCCCGGACGGAGGCCATCATCGGGGCCGCCGCCACGCTCGTGGCCGGTGCGTCCGCGCCGGCCCGCCCCCCGACCGGCCGGGCAGCCGGCACGACGCGCCGTCGCTTGCGGTCCGGTGGCGACTCCTCCAGGATGACGTGGGCGTTGATGCCCCCGAAGCCGAACGCGTTGATGCCGGCGCGACGCGGGGGTCGCTCCGGATCCCGGATCCATGGACGGGTCAGTGTGTTGACGAAGAACGGGGTGTCCTGCAGCGCCGGATGAGGTGCGACGCAGTTGAGGCTCGGAGGCAGGATGCGGCTCGACAGGGACAGCGCGGCCTTGATGAACGACGCGATGCCGGCCGCCGGCATGGTGTGTCCGATCATCGACTTCACCGAGCCGAGAGCTCGCGTCGGCAGGCCCGCTCGGGGGGGGCCGTAGAACCGGGCCAGCGTCTCGATCTCCGCCGCGTCGCCCTGCACGGTGCCCGTGCCGTGGGCCTCGACCAGATCGATGGTGTCGGGTTCGATCTGACCATCGTCGTGGGCCCGCGCCAGCGCGGCGATCTGCCCCCGGACCGCCGGCGCGAGCACGCCGGTGACCTGGCCGTCGCTGGCCGATCCCACCCCTCGGACGACGGCGTAGATCCGGTCATGGGCCTCGACCGCATCGGCATATCGCTTCAGGATCACCGCTCCGGCTCCCTCGCCGATCAACATGCCATCGGCGTTTCGATCGAACGGCGCCGCCCGCCCGCTGGCCGAGACGGCGAGAATCCGGTCGAAGAGGTACCAGAACGACGGGACCTGGGTGAAATTGACGCCGCCGACGACGCCCACGTCGCACACGCCGTCGCGCAATCGCCGCACGGCCTCCTCGACCGCGATGAGCGATGAGGCACAGGCGGCATCGACCGTGAAGGCCGCCCCCTGCAAATCGAGTCGATTGGCGGTCCGGCTGGCCACCAGGTTGGGGATGGAGGAGGCCATGCTGTCGGCATCCAGCGCCGGCAACCCGGAGAGCATCTCGCCGACGACCTCCCGGCGGACCGCATCCGGCAGACGGCGCCGAAGATGAACATCCAGTCGATCGATGAGATCGGCCCGCAGGAAGATCTCCATCATCTTGTTGCTCGTGTACCCGCCGCGGCCGACGATGAGGTCGGTCCGCTCCCGGCACGGGTCGTCGGAGTCGATGGCGGCGTCGGCCAGGGCGGCCGCGATCACCTGCAACAGGATGAACTGGTCCACATCCCCATCCTGCGCCACCCGCGGCATGACCCGGAAACGCAGGGCATCGAACAGGAACGGCGTCGGGATGAAACCGCCGCGATCGAAGCTCACGTGCGCGAAGTGATCGTCCGGGAGGCTGGTGTTGCGGCTCCCCGGCCAGCGGCCGGCCGGCAACCGGCGAATCGCGTCGCGGCCGTTGACGATGTTGCGCCAGTACGTCTCGAGGTCCGCCGCGTCGGGAAAGACACAGGCCATCCCGACGACGGCGATCGCGCCGGAGGTCACGGAGCCTGGCCGGCGGGAGCCGCGAGGCGCTCCGGCGTGCACGCCAGGATCACCTCCGCCTGCGAGGCTTCAGGACGGGTCAGCTCGTCGATCAGCGAGCGCACGCCGGAACTCACGGGAATGAGACCGATGCCCCGCTCCCGGTAGGCCACGCGCAGGCCTTCGGAGATCATCCCGGCATCCCAGGGACCCCAGTTGACGGAGACCACCCGCCCAGGCCACCTGTGGTCGAGATGACGGGCCAGCTTGTTCAGACACTCGTTCGCGGCGCTGTAGTCCGTCTGCCCCGCGTTGCCGAAGCGGCCCGAGACCGACGCGAAGAACACCAGGAATCGCAGTGATGCGGGGCGGAGCTTGCGCGCCAGGACCAGGGCGCCGTTCACCTTGGTCTCGAAGACACGGCCCAGCGATTCCAGGGTCTTGTCGCGGAGCCACCGATCTTCGATGCGGCCGGCACCGTGAATGACGCCATCGATGCGCCCATGTCGGCGGTAGACGTCATCGATGAACGCCCCGAATACGCGGGCATTCCTGACATCGACGGCGTGGTACTCCACCTCCGCGCCGGCGGCCTCGAAGGCTCGCAGGTTGTCGCGAATCGCGCGGTCACGCAGGATGTCATCGAGCCGCTTCTCCACCCGGGCCGGGGTCACCGCCGGGTCCCCGGCCTGCATCTGCGCCAGGACGATGTCTCTCAGGGCGGACCGGTCCCCGGCATTCTCCCAGGCAGGCGGTTCGTCACCCGGCCGCGGCGACTGCCCGACGAGGATCAACCGCGCCGGGGTGCGCCGGGACAGTTCACGGATCACCTCCGAGGTGATGCCGCGCGCCCCACCGGTGGCGAGGATCACCGCATCGTCGCCGAGGTCCAGCCCGTTGCCGGCAGCATCCGACCCGTTGGTGGCCGGAGCGGGCAACGGCGATGCGGCCAGTTCGAGATGCCAGCGGCCCTCGCCGTCGACACCCACCTCCACGGCATCATCACCGCCAGCCAGTTCCTGCAGCATCCCGACCATGAGAGTTCTCGGGTCGGCCTCCGGATCGAGGTCGATGTTCTTGACACGCACGCCAGGCCATTCCCGCGCGAGACTCTTGAAGAAGCCGAGGCTGCCGGCCTGCGCCACGGGTAGGTCACCGCCGTCGCAAAGCCCAAAGCGCCCGTCCAGGGTGGTCACGTTGAGCAGCCAGCCGCCCCCATCCTGGCTGCTGGCGCGAATGTCCTCCTCGAACACCTGCGCGACGCGAGTCAACCAGCGCACCAGCCGCAGCGGAGCCTGGGCACCGCGGCAGCCCGGCTTGCTCATGCTCTCCGACAGTGTGAGAAGATTGACGAGGCCGCCGACACGACCCCCCCCCGCGGCGCGGATCCGGGCGGCGAGCCGTCGTAGATCGGAGCTGCTGGAGAGGTTCGCCTCGAAGCGATTGCCGTGAATCTGCCGTGTCCGGCGACCGGGCACGACCTGGTACGCGCTGATGCCCGACGCGGAGAGCGCCGCCTGCAGGGAACTCCCGAGCTCCGGCGCCTCACCGAGGACGAGCAGGATGTCCCCGGCGGGAAACGGAATCGACTCCCCCGCAAAGCCTGGATCGGCGGCGGCCGGGGCGCGCACACTGCGGGGCACGAGGCGTCGCACCACGTCGTGGCCATTGTCGGAAACCGGACTGCTGCCGGCCAGCACGGTGGCCTGCCCCGAACCGTTCGCGCCACCCATCGCCACGCCCGCCACGTTCACGCCGCTCGCAGCGTCCGCGATGCCGGAAACCTCCGGCGAAGCGCTCTGCGCCGCGGAGGATGGCGCGACGCCGGAGAGAACCTCCAGGCGTTGCCGGTAATGCGCCAGGATGTCACCCAGGGTCTTCATCTGCGTGAACTGGACCAGGATCTCCTCATCGTCCTGGCCGTCGCTCGCCAGCACTGCGTGGTACGCATTCAGGGCGCTGAAGATCTCCATGGTCTTGATGGAATCGATTCCCAGCCCCGCTTCCAGCGGCACATCCAGCTTCAGCATGTCCGCCGGATAACCGGTGCGTGTGCTCACCTCCCTGATGAGGTCATCCTGAAACTGCGCCAGTGGCGGCGGCGCGGTCCCGCTCGTCGCCGGCGTCGACGTCGAGGCGGCGATGTCCCGCTCCGGCGCGGCAACGGTGTGGCTTTCCACGTCGCCGGTCGCGGTGCTGTCGTCACCCCCGGTTGCCGGCGCCGCGGCAGCCGGCGGATCGGTCGGCACCAGATCCGGCAGCACCGGGGCAGGAGCCACTCCCAGCGCCGCCGGCTCGCGGGTGGCGGCGACCGCCGGGATCGTCCCGTCGGCGCACGTCGCCGTGGAATGATCCGCCTCCGCGGGCGCCGGAGCCGGTTGGCCCATGAGACCCGCCACCAGGCGCTCCTGCACGGCGAGGAAGCGTTCGCTCAGCCGTTGCTGCGTCCGCTGCAGGTCGAGCCATTGTTCCATCGCGTCCTGGAGGCGCTCGAGGGTCTGGCGAGGCGCACCGGCGGTGCGCGCATCGGGCGTCCCGGCTGGATCCGTCATCTTGAATTCCCCCTCCGTGCCGGCTGGCGCGGAACGCCTCATTATAGAAGTGTCCGCCTCCGGCGGCGCGGACGCCGGCCGGGCCCCGCCGGGGCGGAGCAACCAGTCGGTGGGACGGGCCGCGTGGTCCGGCTCTCCCGGGCGGTCGAGGGCAGACTCGTCCGGCAGGCGCCCGGTGAACCAGGCCATGGCGTTCACCGGCAACCCCAGGGTGTGAGCCCGGGCCAACAGGCCGGCCAGCCCCTCCCAGCCGGGCCGGCCCGGCGCTTCCAGCGCCATCGCGTGATGGTCCTGTCCGGCCAGGATCCGTCCCACCAGCCCGGTGAGAATCCGGCCGGGCCCGGCCTCGATGAACAGCCGGGCCCCGGCCGCATGCAACGCCTCGATCTCCTCGACGAACCGGACCGGGCGGGCCAGGTGGACGGCGAGCTGGGAGCGCACCGCCTGCACGTCGGCCGGGTACGGCGCGGCGGTGACATTGCTGAACACCGGTATGCGGGGAGGCTGCATCGGAATGTCGCGCAGGTGTTTCCAGATCGCCCGGGACGGTGCCTCCATGGCGGAGGTGTGAAACGGTGCCGTCACCGCGATGCGACGGATCGCCACGCCCTGGCCCGAGAACGCGGCCATGGCCTCGTCGATGGCCGGCAAGGAGCCGGCGACGATGGTCTGCCGCGGGGCATTCAGGTTGGCCAGCTCGATGGACAGCCCCCGCTCCTCGATCACCTCCCGGGTCCGGGCCTCGCCTGCCGCCACCGCCGCCATGCCGCCCGGCGTCACGCGACCGGCCTCGTGCACGGCCTGTCCCCGCAACGCCGACAGACGCAGCAGGTGCTCCCGGTCCGTGAGCCCGGCCACGCACAGCGCGACGTACTCGCCGTAGCTGTGCCCTGCCGTGAACGCCGGCGTCAGACCGAAGTGCCGGAGCACATCGGTCGCCAGCAGATTCATCACACCCAGCGCCGGCTGCGCCATCCGGGTGTCGTCCAGGGCTCGTTGCCGGGCCTTGCGGGTCGCGGCGTCCAGGGCCGGGGGCGGATAGATGGTGCCGGCCAGCGAGGCCGGCAGCAGGTCGGCCAGCAACCGGTCCGCGGTCTCGATCCCGCGTGTGCCGAACGGTCCGAACTGCACGAGATCCTGCAACATGCCCGGACGCTGCGCTCCCTGGCCCGGATAGAGAAAACAGACAGCCGCCGGTGCGATCGCCGGGCCGTCGGACACGAACAGGCCGGACATCGCGGGGCTGTCCTCCACGCCCTCACCCGTCCGCACGACCTGCTGGAGCTGACCGAGCTTTTCCCGCAGGCCCGCGACCGACGTGGCGACCAGGGCACAGCGAACCGGCGCCGCGGCCGGCCGCCTTCCCGCGGTGGCACGCGTCTCGTCGCGCGCGTGGTGCGCCGCGATCCAGCTCAGGGGGACGTCGTCGGACAGACGCGACAGGTCCGTCGAGAGCGCTGCGAGGGCGCGCAGCATCGAGTCTCGCTCCGGCCTTCCCCACAAAAAAAGCTCCGCCGCGCGCGGGGACAGATCCTCTCGCCGCGACGGTATGGGATCGGCGCCGTACTCCTCCAGGACCAGATGGAAGTTGGTTCCGCCGAAGCCGAACGCACTGACGCCCGCCCGTCGCGGCGTGTCGGCCTCATGGTTCACCCACGGCCGTGTCTCGGTGTTGATGTAGAACGGGCTGCCCGGCTCCGTCACCGCCGGATTCGGTCGCGTCACGTTGATGGTGGGTGGCAGGACACGCTGGCTCAGGGCCAGCGTCGTCTTGATCAGGCCCGCCAGTCCGGCGACGGTCTTGGTGTGCCCGATCATCGACTTCACCGAGCCGATGGCGCAGGACGGTTCCCCGGCCGCGACGCCGAACACCTGCTTCATTGCCGCGATCTCGGAGCGATCGCCAGCCGCGGTGCCGGTGGCGTGAGCCTCGACCAGGCCGACCGTCCGCGGCGCGACGCCGGCGTTCGCGTAGGCGCGCTCGATGGCCAGCGCCTGGGCCTCGGAGTGGGGCGCCGTGAGGCTGCGGTTGCGTCCGTCACTGGAGCTGCCGATGCCGCGCAGCACCGCATGAATCCGGTCCCCGTCGCGCTCGGCGTCCGCCAGACGCTTCACGACGATCACGCCGATCCCCTCGCCCAGCACGATGCCGTCGGCATCGGCATCGAAGGCCCGCAGCTTGCCGCCCGGCGACAGCGCGTGGGTCCGCGCGAAGCTCATGAAGGTGAAGGCGTTGTTCGTCCCGTCGGCCGCACCGACCAGCGCCATGTCGCAGCGGCCTGCCTGCAGCTGCTCGCTGGCGGTCTGCACCGCCGCCAGTGAGGCCGCGCAGGCCGCATCGACGACGAAGTTGGGTCCCTGCAGATCGAGCCGGTTCGCCACGCGGCCGGACAGGACGTTGAGAAGGAAGCCCGGAAACGAGTCCTCGGACCATTCCGGCAGCCGTGCCCGGACCCGGTCCACGATGCGGTTCTTCACCTCGTCCGACAGCCCGGCGACGCCATCGAGGTGTTCCGGGAGAACCGTGCGCAGGGCATAGGCAATGCCCAGATCGCTGACCCCGCCGGAGGCGAAGATCGCCGCCGTGCGCTCCCGGTGGAACGGGCGGTTCGCATATCCCGCGTCCGCGAGCGCCTCACAGCAGACGTCCAGCGTGAGGAGCTGCGTCGGTTCGATGTGCGGCACGCTGGCCGGGGGAATGCCGTAGCGCAGAGGATCGAAGCGGCGCTCGTCCAGAAAAGCCCCCCAGCGGGAGTACAGACGGTCACGATCGGTCCGGTCGGTGGAGAAGTAACGGTCCGCCGGCCACCGGGTCGACGGGACCTCGCGCACGGCGTCGAAGCCGGCCAGGATATTGTGCCAGTAGGCGCGCAGATCCGGTGAGCCGGGAAACCGGCACGCCATGCCGATGATGGCGATGGCATCCGGGGCCGGCCGGGGCGTGTCGGCGGCCTCGATCGCCGCGCCGGATCGTGGTGCCGTCGCCGGTGCGGTTCGACGCTCGATCTCGGCCACGGAGCCGGCCGCCACGTCGGCGTGCAGATCGGCCATGGAGACCACCTCGTCGCGGAGCGTGGCCACCTCGCCGATCATGTACATCCCCTCGCGCTGCTGCCGGGCGACATCCACCGGTGTCAAGCGCCCGGACAGGAGTTCTTCTCCCCGCGCCAGCAGGGTCTTCTTCGCCGCGCTCTCCCGGCCCGGCGTGGGGCCGGCTCCCGGGGCCGCCGCCACCCGTCGGCCCGCGGCCCGACGGATGGCGCCCGCGCCCGTCTCCTCACGGACCAGCCCCTTCGAGGCCAGGCGCAGCCGCCCGACGTTGAGCATCTCCAGATCGAAGCGGATCTCGTCGGCGGATCGCCCCTCCTGCAGCAACGCCTCACGTCGTCGCTGGAACTCATCGGCGAACGGCGTCGTGGCACAGCGCGTCGCATGCCCGACACCGGAGGCCAGCAGCGCGGTCCGCCGGCAGGCGAGCGCTGTCTCCTGATAGGTCCGCGTGATGGCGCCCGAGCTCACGGCCTCGCGAGTGAACAGATAGGCCGTGCCCATCAACACCCCGACGCCGATGCCCCGCGCGACGAGTGGCTCGGCCAGGACCGCGACCATGGCGGCGGACGCGGCATCGTGGATGCCCCCGGCAAAGACCGCGTGAATCGACCCGGGCGGGGCGACGGACGTTGCGCGCAGCACGTCGACTGCCTGTTGCCAGAGCACGAGGCTGGACCGCGGCCCGACGTGGCCGCCGCATTCCCGGCCCTCGAAGATGAAGCGCCTCGCCCCCTGGTCCAGGAAGATCTCCAGGAGCCGGGGTGATGGGACATGCAGGTAGGTGGCGATACCCTCCGCCTCCAGCTCGACGGCCTGAGACGGACGCCCTCCGGCGATGAGCGCGAAGCGCGGGGGGTGCCGCCGGACCGCCTCGAGCTGTTCGCGTCGCAGCTGGCGCGGCACGAAGCCGAGGATCCCGACACCGAACGGCCGGTCCTGCAGACGTTCCCTGGTCGCGCGCAGCAGATCCGACACGGCGTCCCGGCGCATCAGGGCCAGCGCCAGAAACGGCAGGCCGCCGCTCCCGGCAACAGCCGCGCAGAACTCCGCCCCGTCGCTGACGCGGGTCATCGGGCCCTGGAAGATCGGATAGCGCGTGCCGCTGGCCCGTGCCAGCGGGCTGTTCTCCGCCAGCGCGGCATGTTTCCGGGCACCGGACAGTGCCGCGGCGCCCTGTTCCCGGAACGCCGCGAGAATGCCGGCAACGGTGACATGCTTCTGCGCCAGGTCGGACGCGAAGGCCACTCCCTGCGACAGCGGCGTCGGGTCGCGCATCGCGCACCAGTCGATCGGTCGCCGGCCGGCGGCATCCCGGGTGGGTCGTGCGGCAACGTCCGGCGTGGAGGTGGCCGGGGCGAAGAGGCGGTGGCGCCCATCGCCCCGTTCGCTCACCTGGCTCTCCGTGCCGTCGAAGGCGGCCAGGCGCCGCCGCTCATCGGGCGACCACGGCGCCTCGCGCGCCAGCCAGAGTTCCTCGCCCAGGACCACACCGGCCGCCCCGGCCAGACGGGCGGCGGCAGCCGTCTCCGGTCCGAAGGCACCGGCGACCCAGATCGGGAGCCCGGGGTCATCCGGCAGGGCCTGCAGCAGCACGAAGGCGGACACCTTCCCCACCCGGCCCCCGGCCTCCTCGGTCCGCAGGATGAGACCGTCGGCGCCGGCGGCCACCGCGGCCTCGAGGACGGCCCCCTCCGTCCCCTCCACCAGCACCTGTTCCGCGACCTGGCGGGCCCGCGCCACCCGGTCGCTCAGGGCCGCGGCACCGGGAGCCGGTGACGGCGGCGCGCCGGCCAGCATGAGGACCGGCACCTGGGACGCTCCGGACCGTCTCGTCGCCAGATCCAGCCGCTCCGGATCGAATCGATCGCCGTGCCAGCGGATGCCCCAGTTCCGACGGCCGCCGGCAAAGCTCGCCAGGCGTGCCAGCTCGGCCTGCCCGGTCGTGTCGAGACCGGCCGGTCCCAGATCGAGAATCCCGACCTCGCCGGCCCGCATCGCCGCGATGGCGATGGCCGCGTCACAGCGTGCCAGGGGAGTGACAGCGAGGATGGATCGATTCATGGGCGGCATCGATCTGGCGGATCCGGACGCTCTCCGGGCCGGGAGTCAACGGCCGACCCGGCATCAGGACAGGGCCGCGTCGGATTCAGCTCGCATTATAGGCGCACCCCCGCCCGGCCGCCAGCAGGGCCGCCGGCCCCGGGCGCCCGTCACGGCCCGCCATCGCCGCCGGCGAAATCGCGCAGAATGTCGGTGAAGACCTGAATGCCCTCACGAAACGCCTCCACCGGCAGCCGCTCCGCATCCCCGTGCATCGAGGAGACCACTCCCAGGTCCAGCACCACCGGAAAGAAACCGTACGCCTCGGCACCGCGGAGCCGGAAGGTGTTGGAATCGGTGCCGTAGGGGATCGGGGACGGCGTGACGATGGCGCCTGGGTGGTGACGCCGGACCACGTTCTCGATGGTGGTGAACATGCGGCTCGTCCACGGAGTGACCGGCGTTCCGCCCGACTCGTAGATCACCTTGATGTGAATGGTCGGATCGTCCACGGCCTTCCGCACGGTGTCGATGAACTGCTCGGCGG
>JBHHZI010000091.1:0-13590 GCA_046757965.1 Acidobacteriota bacterium
CGCTCGTTCCGCCGTATTCCACATGAACGCCTGCGGCTGGAGGATTACGATCCCCATCCGTCGATTCGCGCGCCGATCGCGATCTGAAGACCGGGGGATTCGTCCATGAAGCCCCACCTGTCGATCATCGCCGCCGTGGCCGCCAACGGGGTCATCGGCAACAACGGCGATCTGCCGTGGCACCTGCCGGCGGACCTGGCCCGGTTCAAGCGCCTGACCATGGGCCATCATCTGATCATGGGACGGCGCACCTTCGATTCGATCGGCGGTCCCCTGCCCGGCCGGACGTCGGTGGTGATGACACGGGATCCGGACTGGTCCCGTCCAGGTGTCCTCGTCGCGCACTCGCCGGCCGAGGCGTGCCGGGTGATCGCGCACGACGACGAGCCGTTCGTCATCGGCGGAGCGGCCATCTTCGCGCTGTTCCTGCCGGCGGCCTGCCGCCTCTACCTGACCCGTGTGCATGCCGACGTGGCCGGCGACGTGACCTTCCCTCCCTTCACGCCCGCGGACTGGAACCGTGGCGAATCCACCTTCCACGACGCCGATGCCGACCACGCCTTCGCCTTCAGCTTCGAGGTCTACGAGCGGACCCTCCCGGCCGGTCCCGCCTGATCGCCGTCCTGGCGGGCAAGCGGACCGAGAAACGCACCTGCGGTCAGACGGCCCGAACCCCGGGGTCGAGGCGCGCCGACCGGAGCGTCACGTCGACCGGGCGGCCGACCACAGCCGGCAATCGGCGCAGCGACCTGGTTCGCTCCGGCCGGAGGGAGGGCGATGCGGTCTTGACAGCATGGATATATTTCTATATTAGAATGTAGAAATATGAGAGAAATCTCCCAGATCTTCCGGACCCTCGGCGATCCGACGCGACTGCGCATCCTCCGGCTCCTGGCCCGGGAGGCGCTCAATGTCTCCGAGATCACCACGCTGCTCGGCATGGCGCAACCATCTGTATCGAAGCAACTTGCGGAGCTCCGGCGGGCCGGGCTGGTGGGCGAGGAGCGCACCGGGGCCTACGCCTACTACCACGTCGAGGCCCCGGCAGGGTCGCTGGCGGCCAGGCTGCGGGCCGAGATTGACCGGCAGCCCGATGAGGAGGGCGACCTGACGCGGCTGGCGGATCTCCTCCGGCGTCGCACCGAGCGAGGCGGGCGACCCTCCGGGTTGCTGGAGCCGGGACGTTCCTGGCCGGCCTGGGCCCGGGCCATGGGCTGGCTGATCCCGGCCTGCCGGGTGGCCGACCTGGGTTGCGGCGATGGCGCCCTGACGGCCGAGATCGCGCGCTGGGCGGAAGCCGTCATCGCCGTCGACCACGACGCGGAGAAACTCGCGCGAGCCCGCACCCGTCTCGACCGCCAGGCCGGAGCGGGTGTGGAATTCCTGTGCGAGTCGATCGAGGCCCTCTCGCTGCCGGACGGCTGCGTCGACCTCGCCATCCTCTCCCAGGCGCTCCACTACGCGCCGGACCCCAGCAGGCCGGTGTCGGAGGCGGCCCGCATTCTGGTGCCGGGCGGTCGCCTCCTGGTCCTCGACCTCGCCCCTCACGAGGAGACCTGGGTGCGCGACAAGCTCGGTCACGTGCATCTCGGCTTCGACCCGGCGGACATCCAGCGCTGCCTGCACTCCCACGGCTTCGAGAACATTCACATCGACGACATGGCGCGGGGCGGCGGTCAACGGTTTCACGTCCTGGTGGCCACCGGCGTCACGCCCTCGCGGACACGCACGGCCCGCCGGGACTCGACGCCGCGGGCCGCGCGCGCCCGCCGTCCCGGCCGGGTGGCGAAGAAGACGGCGGCACCGGCCGGCGCGCGGCGGCCGGCGTCAGGGCGCGGCCGATGACCACCGCCACGCGCATCGAGGCCCTGAAGGACGCCCTGACCCGGCGGATCCTGGTGCTCGACGGGGCGACGGGAACGGCGCTGCAGGCCCGCGATCTGTCCGCGGCGGATTTCGGCGGGGAACTGTACGAGGGGTGCAACGAGCACCTGGTTCTGACCCGCCCCGACGTCATCCGGGAAGTGCATGACGCCTACCTGGCCGCCGGCGCCGACATCATCGAGACCGACACCTTCGGCGGCACACCCCTGGTGCTGGCGGAGTACGGTCTTGCCGCCCAGGCGGAGACCATCAGTGCCACCGCCGCGCGCCTGGCACGCGAGGCGGCGGAGGCCGCCTCGACACCGGAGAAGCCGCGCTGGGTCGCCGGGTCGATGGGTCCGACCACCAAGGCGATCTCCGTCACCGGCGGCATCACCTTCGACGAACTGCGCGCCACCTTCCGTGTCCAGGCGCGCGGCCTGCTGGCGGGAGGAGCCGACTATCTGCTCATCGAGACCTGTCAGGACACACGCAACATCAAGGCGGCGATCCTCGGCGCCCACGAGGCGTTCGACGAGGCCGGGCAGAGTCTGCCCCTGGCGGTGTCGGGCACCATCGAGCCGATGGGGACCATGCTGGCGGGTCAGAACGTCGAGGCGCTGAACACGTCACTGCAGCATGTCGACCTCCTCTACATCGGCCTGAACTGCGCCACCGGTCCCGCCTTCATGGCCGACCACATCCGCGCCCTGGCCGGCCTGGCGAAGGTGCCGGTGGCCTGCGTTCCCAACGCCGGGCTGCCCGACGAGGACGGGCGGTACCTGGAGACGCCGGCCATGCTCGCCGCCGCCCTGGCCCGGTTCGTCGACCTGGGCTGGATCAACCTGGTGGGCGGTTGCTGCGGCACGACGCCCGCCCACGTCCGGGAGCTGGTGAAGGTGGCGGCGGACCGGCCCCCGCGCCGGCCGGCCGGCTACACGCGCACCTTCGTGTCGGGCATCGAGAACCTCGAGCTGGAGGAGAGCAATCGGCCGGTCCTCGTGGGCGAGCGCACCAACGTCATCGGGTCACGCCGCTTTCGCGACCTCATCGGGGCCGGCAAGTTCGAGGAAGGGGCCGAGATCGCCCGCCGTCAGGTGAAGAACGGCGCCCAGATCGTCGACGTCTGCCTGGCCGACCCGGATGCCGACGAGCGCGGCAACATCGAGCGTTTTCTCGACCGGCTGATCCGGGTCGTCAAGGTGCCCCTGATGATCGACTCGACCGATGTCGCGGTCATCAGGGCGGCACTGCCCTGGTGCCAGGGCAAGACGGTGATCAACTCCATCAACCTGGAGGACGGCGAGGCCCGCTTCGAGGGCCTGGTGCCGCTCGGCCGCGCCTATGGCGCCGCGTTCGTCGTCGGCTGCATCGACGAGGACCCGGAGCAGGGCATGGCGGTGACGCGGGAGCGCAAGCTGGAGGTCGCCCTGCGCTCGCATGAACTGCTCACCACCAGATACGGCGTGGCCACCGAGGACATTCTCTTCGACCCCTTGGTCTTCCCCTGCGGCACGGGCGACGCGAACTACGTCGGCTCGGCCCGTGAAACCATCGAGGGCGTGCGTCTGATCAAGGAACATCTGCCGGCGGCGAAGACCATTCTCGGCATCAGCAACGTGTCGTTCGGTCTGCCCCCGGCAGGCCGCGAGATCCTCAACTCGGTCTTTCTGTACCACTGCACGCGCGCCGGGCTCGACGCGGCCATCGTCAACTCGGAGCGGCTGGAGCGCTACGCGTCGATCGCCGCCACCGAGCGCGAACTGTCGGAGGCGATCCTGTTCGCGGACTCGGCCGGGGAGTCGGATCGAGCCATCGCCGCCTTCACGGCACATTTCCGCCAGGCCAAGGCGAGGGGGCCGAAGAAGCCCACCCGACAGCGACCGCTGGACGAGCGGCTGGCCGCGTACATCCTCGAGGGCACCAAGGAGGGCCTTCTCGCCGATCTCGACGAGGCGGTTGCGACCCGGGCTCCTCTCGATGTCATCAACGGTCCACTGATGGCCGGCATGGCCGAGGTCGGACGGCTGTTCAACAACAACGAGCTGATCGTGGCGGAGGTCCTGCAGAGCGCCGAGGCCATGAAGGCCGCGGTGGCCCATCTGGAGCCGTTGATGGAGAGCACGGACAGCGCCCGGCGGGGTCGCGTGATCCTGGCCACCGTGAAGGGTGATGTCCACGACATCGGCAAGAACCTCGTCGAGATCATCCTGGGCAACAACGGCTTCGAGGTCATCAACCTGGGGATCAAGGTGCCGCCGCGCACGCTGATCGAGGCGATCGCAGAGCGTGAGCCGGACATGGTCGGTCTCAGCGGGCTGCTGGTGAAGTCGGCCCAGCAGATGGTGGTCACTGCCGAGGAGCTGGCCGCGGCCGGCTGCACGTTGCCCATCCTGGTGGGCGGTGCGGCGCTGACCCGCAGCTTCACGCGCCGTCGCATCGCGGCGGTCTATCCCGGGCCGGTCATCTATGCCACCGACGCGATGAACGGGCTGGCCATCGCCGGGCGTCTCATGGACCCCGAGCAGAGGCCGTCCCTGGAAGCCGAGCTCGAGGCGGAAGCGACCCGTTTCACCGAGCCGGCCGGCAGCGGCGCGCCGCCCTGTCCGGCCCCTGCCCCGGGTGCCGGCGTGGCGCGCCTGGACAGACTCCCGGCCGCCCCGGACCTCGATCGCCACGTGCTGCCCACCATCAATCTGGACGAGGCCTGGAAGCTGATGAATCCGGCACTGCTGTTCGGCAAGCACCTCGGACTGAAGGGGAACTTCGCCCGGCTGCTCGACGACCACGACGAGAAGGCGGTCTTTCTGGCGCGCCTCATCGACGATCTGAAGAAGGCGTGCCGCGCAGGCGCCATGCAGGCGGCGGGCATCTACCGGTTCTTCCCGTGCGAGCCGGACGGCGACACGCTGCACCTGTTCTCGGCCGACGGCAGGGAGCCGGAGGCCTCCATCACGTTTCCACGGCAGACGGCCGGCAAGCGCCTCTGCCTGACGGACTACGTGTCGCCGCCGGCGGCCGGCGGCCGGCGGGACACCATCTGCCTCATGGCGACCACCGCGGGATGCGGCATCCGCGAGCGGGTGGAACGGCACAAGGAAGCGGGCGAGTACCTCGCCAGTCATGCCCTGGCATCGCTGGCCGTGGAGACCGCCGAGGGCGCCATGGAGTGGCTGCATCGCCAGGTCCGGGCCCTGTGGGGCCTGGCCGACCCCGCCGATCTGACGCCGCAGGATCTGTTCAAGACCAGATACCGCGGGCGACGGTACTCGTTCGGCTATCCCGCCTGTCCGGATCTGGACGGGCAGGAGATCCTGTTCCGTCTGCTGGCGCCGGCGGATATCGGCATCACCCTCACCGATGGGCAGATGATGGACCCGGAAGCGTCGGTCACCGCCCTCGCGTTCCATCACCCGGACGCCACCTACTTCGCGGTCTGACCGGCCGGCGCCGCGGCCAGCGTCAGGAACACCGCCTCGGGCGAGCAGCCGATGCGCAGCGGCAGACCGGTGGCCCCCATGCCACGGCTGACGATGAGCTGGGCGCCTGGCGCCACGTAGTGCCCCTCATCGAGGCGGTAACGGCTCATGCGCACCAGCACCCGGCCGGATGGAAAGCGGATCTGCCCGCCGTGGGTGTGTCCCGACAGCACCAGCGAGACACCGCGCCGGCGGGCCGCGAAGAAGATGTCCGGGTTGTGGGAGAGCAGGATGGTCGGCACCGTCCGCAGGCGGCTCTCGCCGGAGGACGCGGCGCCGGCCGGCTGGCCGGAACGGCCGGCGGCAGGCGGGAGCTTGCCGACCGCCGCATCGAGATCCGGAGCGCCGCAGTAGAGGTCGTCAACTCCCGCCAGCCGCAGCGCCGCCGCCCCGCGCGTGAGGTGCACGGCGCGGTTGTGGAGGACCCGCACGCCGGTGGCGTCGATGCACCGGATCAGCGCCTCCGGATCGCCGCTGTAATGATCATGGTTGCCGAGCACCGCGAAGGTGGGCGCGAATCTCGCGATCTTCCCGAACAGCGCGGCGTGCGGCGCGAATTCTCCGACGCGCCCGGTGATCGTATCCCCACCGATGAACACCAGCTCCGGCGACAGGCCCAGCAGACGATCGAACGCGCGCCGCAGGCCGGCCGGAGAGACGAAGGGACCCATGTGAAGGTCGGTGACCAGGAGCACCTTCAACCCATCGAACTCGGGCGGCAGATCGGGCAGAGAGATCACCGCCTCGGAGACCGTCAGATGATGATCGAGTTGCCAGTCGTAGACCCGGTGGAGCCCGGGGAGGCGCGGATAGACCGATCCACACATCCAGACATTCGCCCGCCGTTCGAGGCGACGGAACCAGCCGCTGACCGGGTCGAACAGGCGGCGCAGACGGGGGCGGGCCGGCCGCGGACCGAGCAGCCGACCCCGGTCGGGCGGATCGGAGACGGGTCGCGGCGACGGGAACGCCTCCGCCCGGGATGCGGGACGGACCGGCGCCGGTCTCATCCGCGGACCGGAGGGCGCCGGCGGAGCAGACCGCGTCAGACGGTCCGGGATCGACCGGGCCGGCGGCAACGGCAGGCGGTGCATGCGAAGAATATGATCGAAACGACGCCGGGGCGCCAGCCGCGCGGGCCGGCCTCGTTCAGGAGCCCTCGGCGTCCAGCGGCACCACGCGACCGATCTGCTTGATGAAGACCTGGGGGTCGCGCGTCGGGAGCTGGCAGACGCCCTTTTCACACACGTAGGCCGTGGTCTGGCCGTCGATCGCCACCTTGCCCGCCAGCAGCGGCACCGCCCGGCTGTTGCGCTCCTGCTGGTCGCCCTCGCGGACCACCGCCACCACCCGGTTGGGCAGGAAGGTCCGGCGCAACGGGTCGAGCAGAGCGGCCCCGTCGTCACCTGAAGCGGGCCGGATGATCACCACCTCGACGGCGCGGTCGAGGCGAAAATCCAGCGCCAGCAGCATCTCCGACAGCGAGGCCGGCGCCCGGGCCAGGTTGGGCGCGAATGCTGCCAGGGCGGCGTCGGCCGAGGCGCGGTACGCATCGTCGGTGGTGAACTCGGCCAGGCGCAGCAGGGACAGCACGGCCACCGAGTTCCCTGACGGCTCGGCCCCGTCGTAGGCCGGCTTCTCCCGGGCCAGCAGCTTCTCCTGGCCGGCCGCCGTCGTGAAGTAGCCGCCGGACGGGTCCGCGTATTCCGTGTCGAGCAGGGCCTGCAGCCGCGTCGCCTCCTCGATCCAGCGGGGGTCCGCATCGGCCTCGTAGAGGTCGAGAAGACCGGCGATGAGAAACGCGTAGTCCTCCAGGAAGGCGGGCTGGGCTGACTGCCCGTTCTGGAAGACACGATGGAGGTGGCCATCATCGGTGCGCATCCGGTCGAGGATGAACCGGGCGGCGCGGGCCGCGGTCTCGGTGTCCGCGGTCGAATGGAGCGCCAGGCCGGCCCGGGCGTAGGCCGAGATCATGAGACCGTTCCACGCCACCAGGATCTTGTCATCCCGGAGCGGGGCCGGACGCTTGCGGCGCGACTCGTACAGGGCTGCGCGGATGTCGGCGATGACCGCGCGCATCTCCTCTTCCGTCTTGCCGAATTTCTTCGCCAGCTCGCCGGTGCCCGCGACCACCGAGAGGATCGTGCGCCCCTCGAAATTGCCCCGCGCGGTCACTCCCCAGAGGGCGTCGGCGATGGCCGCCCGCTGCTTGCCGACGGCCGCCTCGATCTCGGCCGGCGTCCAGGTGAAGAACCAGCCCTCCTCTCGCTTGCCGGACGGGGTCGGGCTGTCCGCGTCGGTGGCGGAGTAGAACCCTCCCTCGGGGGAGGTCATCTCGCGCCCGACGTAGCGCAGGATGTCGCGTGTGATACCGGCGAACGATGCGTCCCCGGTGGCCTGCCACCCCTCCAGGTAGGCAATCGCCAGCAGCGCGTTGTCGTAGAGCATCTTCTCGAAATGGGGCACCAGCCAGTGGTCGTCGGTCGAGTATCGATGAAAACCGCCGCCGATCTGGTCATACATACCACCGGCTGCCATCTTCGAGAGCGTCAATGCCGCCATGTGCAACGTCGGGGCGTCGCCGGTGCGGCGGGCGTGGCGCAGAAGAACGCGGACGGGCAGACTGGACGGGAACTTCGGCGCCCCGCTGACCCCTCCGTGCACGCCATCGAATCGTCCGGCATAGAAGCTGGCGGCCTGGCGCAGGACCTCGGGTCCCGGCAGCGGATGGGAGACACTGCCGCCACTCTCGAGGCCGCGCTTCACCGCCTCCGCCACCTGGCGGGCCTGCTGCGCCACCTGGTCGGGTTTCTCCAGATAGATCTGGCTGAGACGCTGCAGGATGGTGAGGAACCCGGTGCGCGCGCCCCGGTCACCATCCCGCGCCGGGAAGTAGGTCCCGCCGAAGAACGGCTCCCGGTCAGGGGTCAGCCAGGTGTTCAGGGGCCAGCCGCCCCTCCCCTGCATCGCCTGGACCGCCTGCATGTAGACCGCGTCGACATCCGGTCGCACCTCCCGGTCGACCTTGATCGGGACGTAGAGCTCGTTGATGACCCGGGCGATCTCGTCGTCCTCGAACGACTCTTCCTCCATGACGTGACACCAGTGGCAGGTCGAGTAACCGATGCTCAGGAGAACCGGCCGCCCCAGCCGGCGGGCGGCATCGAACGCTTCATCCCCCCACGGGTACCAGTTGACGGGGTTGTGAGCATGCTGCTGGAGATACGGGCTGGACTCGAGAAACAGCCGGTTGGTGTAGAGCGGCGACCCGTCCGGGCGGCGGTGGCGGGTTCGCGGCTCGTAGTCGGGCCCCAGGGAGGCCAGGCGCGCGGCCAGGCGTCGTCGCAGGTCATCGGAAAGCGGCTCGCCCCCGGGGAGGGCGGTGGGGATCTTCTCCAGCATGGCGTCGATCTCCTTCGCGGGGACAGCCGCCGGTGTCTGGCGGCCCGTCCTCGCCGGTGCGACGTCGGCCTGCGGGCCACGGCCTTCGGCGCCGGCGGCTCGCCGGGAACCGGCGCACACATCGCGACACTGCCGCCGAGGGCACAGCTCACGGCGAGCCCGGCGAGCCGGCGCCATCTCCCGCCGCGAGCCTGATCGGATGGTCCCATGAGACCTCACGATACGCCATCACCCCACCTGCCACCACCGCGCCTGTCGCGCGGTGGGCCACCCCGCCGCCGGGTCGGTTACAATGGCACCGGCTCGCCCCCGGGGTTGTCCGGCCGGCGCGGGTCCGCCGCCCCCCCGCACAGGAGAAGACGATGCGCAGATCAGACCGTTCAAATCGCTGCTTGCTGGTGGTCGCCGGGTTCGCGGCGCTTGTCGGGACACTGCGCTGTGGCGCCGGGTCGGTGGGCGAGGCGGCCTCCCGTCCCGATGCGACTCCGGCCGCCGCCGGGTCGACGGCCGCGGCAGCCGCCTCCATCCGCGCCGGCGATCTCTCCCGCGCCGTGCAGGCCCTGTCGGATGACGCCATGTCCGGACGGCTTCCCGGCACCGACGGCGAGGAGAAGGCCACCGCCTGGATCGCCGCCCAGTTCGCCAAGATCGGTCTGCAACCGGCAAGCGCCGGCTCGTACTTCCAGCCGGTCCCGCTGGTCGGCATCACGGCGGACCCTGCCATGACCCTGAAGATCGCCGGCTCCGGCGAGCAGCGGGCCTTCGTCTATGGCAAGGAATTCATGGGAGGAACGACGCGCGAGACGGCGCACATCGCTGCCTCCGGCGACCTGGTCTTCGTCGGGTACGGCACCTCTGCCCCGGAGTTTCACTGGGACGACTACAAGGGTGTCGATGTGAGCGGCAAGATCCTCGTCATGCTGGTCAACGACCCCCCGCTCGCGGATACCACCCGGTTCGGGGGTGCGGCGATGACCTACTACGGCCGGTGGACCTACAAGTACGAGATCGGCGCCCGGAAGGGAGCCGCGGGCATCATCCTCATCCATGAGACGAAGGCCGCCGGCTACCCGTGGGAAGTGGTGGCCAACTCGTGGTCCGGAGAGCAGTTCGTCCCGGCCAGCGCGGACAAGGGCGCCAGCCGGGCACCGTTCGAATCGTGGGTGACCCATGACGCGGCCGCCGCGATGTTCTCGATGGCCGGCCTCGATCTGGCCGACATGGAGAAGAAAGCAGCGAGCGAGTCCTTCGCGCCGGTGGACATGGGGCTGACCGGCTCGCTGGCCTTCGACAACACCTTGCGCCGCGTCCAGTCCAAGAACGTCGCCGGACTCCTGCCGGGGGGCGACCTGGCCGATGAGTGGGTGATCTACACGGCCCACTGGGATCATCTCGGCGTCGGCAACCCGGTGGATGGCGACGCCATCTACAACGGCGCCTTCGACAATGCCACCGGTGTCGCCTCGCTCCTCAGCCTGGCGCGGGCCTTCTCCTCGCTGAAGACCCCGCCCCGGCGCTCGGTCCTCTTCCTGGCGGTGACCGCCGAGGAGCAGGGGCTCCTCGGCTCCACTCATTACGCCGACCACCCGCTCCATCCGCTGGCGCGCACCGCCGCGCAGATCAACATGGACGGCATGAACGTGCTCGGCCGCACCAAGGACGTGATCGTCATCGGCCTGGGCAACACGACGCTGGACGACCTCGTCGAGAAGGTCGCCCACCAGCAGGGCCGGCACGTGCGGCCGGACATGGAGCCGGAGAAGGGCTTCTACTACCGCTCCGATCAGCTCCCGTTCGCCAGGAAGGGCGTGCCCGCCCTCTACACCGACCACGGCATCGACTATGTCGGGCGCCCTGAAGGATGGGGTATGGAACAGAACGATCTCTACACCGCGCGCAATTACCACAAGCCCTCCGACGAGTTCGATCCGTCGTGGGATCTGTCCGGCATGGTGGAGGACACCCGGCTCCTGTTCGAGGTCGGCCGCCTCGCCACCGACGCCGATCAGATGCCCCGCTGGAAGGACGGCACCGAGTTCAAGGCGGTGCGCGCGCGATCCCTGGCGTCCGTGGCCTCGCGATGATCCGCGGCGCCGGCCGCAGCACGCCGATCTACCTCGACCACAACGCCACCACGCCCGTGGCGGTCGAGGTGATCGAGGCGATGAGAAGCGCCCTGCGCGATGGGTGGGGCAACCCATCGAGTGCCCACGCCACCGGGCGGGCAGCGCGACGGATCCTCGACAGCGCGCGTGGCGAGGTGGCCCGGTTGCTGGGCGCGAACCCGGAAGAGATCGTCTTCACCAGCGGCGGCACCGAGTCGGACAACCTGGCGATCCTCGGGGTCGCCCGCGCCCGCGGGCCGGAGTTCGGCCGCGTGGTGATCTCCGCCATCGAACATCCCGCGGTCGAGAAGGCCTGCGGGGTGCTGGCTGCCGCCGGCCGCGAGGTGGTCCGGATCCCGGTGGATGGCGACGGCGTCGTCGACGCCGACGCATTCTGTGCGGCCCTGACGCCCGACACCGCCATCGCCAGCCTCATGCTGGCCAACAACGAGACCGGCGCGCTCCAGCCGGTGGCACGCGTGGCCCAGGCGGCGCGCCGGATGGCCGTGCCGCTGCACACCGACGCGGCGCAGGCCATCGGCAAGTTGCCGGTCGACGTGGCCGACCTCGGCGTCGACCTGCTCACCGTCGCCGGTCACAAGCTGTACGGGCCCAAGGGAGTCGGGGCACTGTATGTGCGCCATGGCACGGAGGTTGCCAGCCTGCTCCACGGCGCCCCCCAGGAGCGCGGCCAGCGTCCGGGGACCGAGAACACGCCGGGCATCGCCGGCCTGGGAGCCGCCTGTGCCCTGGCCGGCGGCGAGATGTCCTGGCGCGTCGACCACGGCCGCGCTCTCGTGGCCCGGCTTCTCGATGATCTGCGTCACCGGCTCGGAGAACTGCCGGTCAACGGACCGGCTGACCCCGGACGCCGCCTGCCGAACACCCTCAACGTATCTCTCCCCGGGGCCCCGGCAGCCGATCTCCTGGCGCGGTTGACCGGAGTCGCCACCGCTGCCGGCGCCGCCTGCCATGCAGGCAGCACGGCACCCTCCGCGGTGCTGGGCGCCATGGGCCTGTCTGCCGAGAGGGCAACCTCGGCCCTGCGCCTCAGCCTGGGACGGGGGAACACCGAGGAGGAGATCGATACCGCCGCCGAGTTGATCGCCGGGGCGGCCACCGCCGTGCGCCGCGGGCGATGCGCCCGCGGTGAACCGGCCTGATCGTGGTAACCACTTGACAGCAGCGAACTTGCCTTGACGAGGCGAACATCGGCGCGGTACGATGCTGCTGTCATGTTGCCTCGTCCCACAGGCAGGCTGATCCCGGAGCCGTCCGGTCCGACGGATCGCGCGGGCGTCCTCCCCACGGTCACGGGGAGGCGTGGTTCGGCCTCTTCAAATCTCGGAGCAGTCAATGGGAAACCTCACCCTGATCGGCGTCATCGCCGCATCTTGCCTGGTGGGGACCCTCGTCGGTTGGTACCTGAACAGCTCGCTCGGTCGCCGCGCGGTGCGGCGAGCCCGGGTCGAGGCCGAAGAGATCGTCCACCAGGCCCAGCAGAATGCCGAACATCGGCAGCAGGAGGCTCGACTCGCCGCGCGTGAGCAGATGCGCCGTGCGCGGCGGCGAGCCGATCGAGAGTTCCGCGACAAGAAGACGCGCGTCAATCGCGCCCGGGCGAGCCTGACAGTCGCCGAGCAGGAGGTGGAAGCTCGCCAGGGCGAGCTGGCCTCCCGGGAAAAGAAACTCGACCGACGCCTCACCGAGGCGGCGGCGCGCGAAGCCAAGGTCGAGGCCGATGAGTCCCGGCTCGCGGATCTGATCGAGACCGAGAAGGCGCGCCTCGAACAGATCACATCGATCTCCCGGGACGAGGCTCTCAACCTGTTCCTGGAGCGGGTCAGGAAGGAAGCGCGCCACCAGGCCACCCGCATCGTGCGCGATGCCCGGGACGAGGCCCACCAGATCGCCGAGGCGGAATCCCAGAAGATCATGGCCCTGGCGGTGGAACGCTCGGCGTCCGATTTTTCCACCAACCGCACGGTCTCCGCGGTTCCCCTGCCCGATGAGAAGCTCAAGGGGCGGCTCATCGGGCACGAGGGCAAGAACATCAAGGCGTTCGAGGCGGCCACCGGCATGCAGCTCATCGTCGACGACACGCCCAACCAGGTCCTCATCTCCGGCTTCCATCCCATCAAGCGCGAGGTGGCCCGGCTGGCGCTGGAGAAGCTCCTCAAGGACGGCAATATTCACCCGCGTCGCATCGAGGAGACCGTCCGGAAGATGCGGCGCAAGAACGGCGCCGTCATGCGGCGGGCGGCCGAGGACGCCCTCAAGGAGTTGCGCATCCGCAAGGTTCATCCCGAGATGGTCAACCTTCTCGGACGCCTGCGGTTCCGCACTTCCTACGGCCAGAACGTCCTCGAGCACAGCAAGGAGGTCGCGTACCTGAGTGGCATCATGGCGACGGAGCTGGGCATGGATGAGATCCTGGCGCGGCGGGCCGGTCTGTTTCACGACATCGGCAAGGCCATCGATTACGAGCGCGAGGGCACCCACCCCGAGATCGGGGAGGAGGTGGCCCGCAAGTACAAGGAACCGCCGATCGTCATCAACGCCATCGCCTCTCATCACGAGGACTGCGAGCCGATCTCGCCCATCTCGATCCTGGTCGCCGCGTCCGACGCGCTCTCCGGCGCGCGCCCCGGCGCCCGGCGCAAGACGCTGGCCGACTACATCCGGCGCGTCGAGGCGGTGGCGAGCAGCGCCCGCGCGCTGGACGGCGTCTCCAGCGCCTA
>JBHHZI010000092.1:0-13177 GCA_046757965.1 Acidobacteriota bacterium
CCTGTGCGCGTTCATGGGAGGCCTGGCCCTGGGCTCGTGGCTTTTCTCGCGCCTGGCCGACCGCGGCCGGCATCCCCTCCGCACCTACGCCATCCTCGAGCTGTGCATCGGCGGCTACGCGCTGCTGGTGCCGGTCATCTTCCGGATGATGACACCGGCCTATGTCTGGATCCACGAGGCGAGCGGCGGGCAGAACTTCCTCGTCAACCTGGCCCGCTTCGCCCTCACCGGCCTGGCCCTGCTGCTGCCGTCGACCTGCATGGGCGCCACCGTGCCGGTGCTGGGCCGCTACTTCGTTCAACAGCGCACGCAGGTCGCCAACGACGCCGGGCTGTTCTATGCCGTCAACACCTTCGGCGCGGTGGGCGGGGCGTTCACCGCCGGGTTCATGCTGCTGGGCACCCTGGGCGTCTTCCGGACCACGCTGGCGGCGATCCTGCTGAACGGGATCGTGGGGCTGGGCGCCTTCGCCGCCAGTCGGCGGGCCGGGGCCAGCGGGACCGGACGAGGAAGCGACCCTCGCCCGGCCGGCACTGCTGGGCAGGCCGCGGCGTCACCGGCCGCGGCGGCCGGCCTGGTTCCCCTCGTGATGGTGGTCTTCGGCCTGTCCGGTTTCGTCTCCCTGGCCTACGAGGTGCTGTGGACGCGCCTGCTGATCTTCTACCTGCACAACTCCACCTATGCCTTCTCGGCCATGCTGGTGGTCTTCCTGTTCGGTCTGGCCGCGGGCAGCTACCTGATCCGGCCGCTGGCCGACCGCGTGAAACACCCGGCACGCGCCCTGGGCGTGGTGGAACTCGGCATCGGGCTGGCCTCGCTGCTGTCGATCTTCGTCTATCGCTGGATGCCCGAGATCGCGGATCTGTTCACCCGCAGCCTGCCGATTCATTCCTTCGTGTCGGCGGTGGCGCTCATCTTCTTCCAGGCCACCATCATCCTCATCCTGCCCACCCTCCTGATGGGGGCCACCTTTCCGCTGGCGGCACGGGCCGTGACACGGGACATGGGACAGGTGGCCCGGGCGCTGGGCGGCATCTACGCCATCAACACGCTCGGGACCATCTTCGGTGCCTTCCTCTGCGGCTTCGTGCTGGTGCCGGCCCTCGGCCTGGGGCACACCGCGGCGCTGCTGGTGCTGACCAGCGTGCTGCTGGGCGGCGCGCTCCTGCTGGCCACGCCGGCGCCGACGACCCGGGCCCGCTGGGGATGGGTGGCCGCCACCGCGGTGGCGCTGGTGGCCGCGCCGGTGATCGTCCCCGGGCAGCTCTTCCGGGACGCCTTCGAGCGGCGCTTCGCCCGGGTGCTCTACTACAAGGACGAGGCCACCGACACCGTGGCGGTGGCCGAGTTCCAGCCGGGCAACGTCGACAGCCGCACCATCTATTACGCCGACGGGCGGGGAACCGCGGGCATCTTCTCGGTGCCCGAGAACCGCGTCTCCGGCCACCTGCCCATGCTCATCCACCCCGACCCGAAGGACGTTCTGGTCATCTGCTTCGGGGTCGGCAACTCCCTCGGCGCGGTGGGGCGCTATCCGGCCAGCCGCATCCACTGCGTGGAGCTGTCGCCCGGCGTCATCGACACGGCGCACTTCTTCGCCGCCACCAACAACGACATCCTCGAGGATCCCCGGGTGCGCCTGTTCATCGAGGACGGGCGCATCCACCTGCTGACCACCAAGAATCGCTACGACGTGGTCACTCTCGAACCGCCGGAGATGCACACCGCCGGCGTGGTCAACCTGTACACCACGGAGTTCTACGAGCTGGTCAAGGCCCGCCTGAAGCCCGGCGGCGTGATCTGCCAGTGGTTGAACGTGCGCAAGATGCCCGATGAGGACTTCAAGCGCCTGGTGGCCTCCTTCCGAGCGGTGTTTCCCCACACCACGCTGTGGCAGCCGCCCAAGTGCTTCGGCATCCTGATGCTGGGCACCGACGGGCCGCTGCGCATCGATCTCCCGCGCTTCCTGCAGCGCTTCTACAGCGAGCGCGTCTACCGGGACCTGGCCGAGGTGCGGCTCGGGGACCCGTACGACTTCCTCAGCCAGTTTCTGATGGGGGAGGCGGCCACCGCCGCCTACGCCGACGGCGCCCCGCCGGTGACCGACGATCTCACCTATGTCGATTTCGACGTGCCGCGCAGCGTCATGTCCGACTACGCCGTGTCGGGATTCTTCGCCGGGCTGGACATCGCGGTGCGCGACCCGTCCGGCCGCTTCTCCTCCGGCCAGGCCGGCTACGAGAAGGTGCATCGCTTCAGCCACGAGCGAGAGAGCGTGGCCCGTATTCTCACGGGACTCGACCGGGTCGGAGAGCCTGCCGACGAGATCCTCGCGCGCATTCGCAGCCAGACGGACGACAAGCGCGCCTGGTGTGACGACTACGGGCGGTGAGCCCGGACGGGCTGCATCCCCCTCCCAGATGACGTGATTGTCATCTGGGAAGGGCGCAGATCTCTTCCCCTGTCGACGGTTCGATGTTAGCGTCGCGCCACGATGGCTGGTTCAGGGTCCCGCCTGATGCGCCTCGTGGCGACACTTCTCGTTCTGCTCCTGCCGGGGACGTTCACCATTGCCCGCGACACCCTCGGAACGGCGGCAGCCCCTACGCCCGCTCCGGCTGACGAGCGGCACGATGGCCTCGCGTCCGATCTCGGGGCAGGCTTTCGCAGCCTCGTCCGCCCCCGGGGTCATCACTGGCGGCGCTTCTGGATGGAGATGGCCACCATCGGGGCGGCCGGCCTGTTCGACCACGAGGCGCGCACCATCAGCCAGCGCAATCGCAGTCGCAGCACCGATCGAATCGGCGACGATCTGCGCCCGTTCGGCAGCGTCATCCCGCTCGTCGGGTTCGGCATCACCTGGGTCACCGGCAAGGCGCGCCATGACGAGAAACTGCGCGCCCTCGGCGCCGACGGCCTGGAGGCCTCGTTCATCTCCGGCGTCCTCCTGACCCCCGGCATCAAGCGCTCCGTCGGTCGGAGCCGGCCGGCGCAGGACCGAGGCACCCTGTCGTTTCAACCGTTCGGCGGGGACTCGTCCTTTCCCGCCGGCGAGCCCACCGAGGCGTTCACGGCCGCCGCGGTGCTCTCCCAGCACCTGGAGAACCGCTGGCTCCTCGGCGCCGCCTGGGGAACCGCGGGACTGGTGGGAGTCGAGCGGATGAACTTCGATCGCCACTGGCTCTCCGATGTCACCGCCTCCGCCTTCCTCGGCCTGGGGACGGCGCGCTTCCTGAAGCATCGCCATGCCGGTCCAGCAGACCGTGCGACCGCCATCGCGGCATCTCGGCCGGGACACCACGTCGCCTGGTCGCCGATCACTCGCGGCGACCGCCGGGGCCTCATGCTGCGCATCGCCTTCTGATTTCGACGTTGCTACAGTAAGGTCGGCAGGGGAGAAGCTACCGGCTCCCGGGCCGGCCAGGCCGGCGTGCCGGACATCCCCTCACATGGCGGTCGGTCAGGACCGTCAGCGTGCGCCTGTAGCTCAGGTGGATAGAGCGAGGGATTCCTAATCCCTAGGTCGGAGGTTCGAGTCCTCCCAGGCGTACCAACTTACAGCGATCGCGATTCCGTGCGTGGGAGTGGTGAGGGTTCTCCTGATCCGGGGTCCTTCTGATCCGCCAACGTTTTTCGCACGCTGGCCAACTTGCGAACATCCGTGTGATGGAAATACCGCCGCGGTGTAGCAAGGCTCCGATGCCCTGTGATCTCCGCCAGGGTGACGAGTGCGGCACCGCCAACACCAATGGACGATGGCAGTCGCGGATCCGAGGTGTCAGCGGTGCCGGAGTTCCTCGCGATTCCGGCGTGCTTCCTGATCCCACGGGTCGAGTCGCAGGGCGCGCGCGTACAGGCGCTCGGCCTTGCGTGGTTTCTGTTGTGCGGCCAGCAGGTTGGCCAGGTTGTACACACAGGGCTGACAATCCGGATAGAGCCGCAGGGCGCGACGATAAAGCTGCCGCGCTCCGGTGATGTCCGCCTCGGCTCGAAGGTGCACGGCGAGATTGTTCAAGAGGTAGGCGAGAAACCGGGGTGGCGACAGGGGTCGCAGGATCCCCTGGGTTCGAGGGTCGTCGACCGTCACATGTTCTCGCTCCAGATATGATCGGTCCGGCAGGTCGCGCCCGTCTTCAAGGAGTTCGACATTCTGGAGCCGGCCGTTGATGCGTTGCCTGATGAATACATGCCGTGGCGTGGCGACCGCCGTGGCGTCTTCCCCAAGATCATCGGCGAGGAGCAGGTAGACCGAGGCCAGCGCCAGGCATGCTCCGCGGCGGTTCTCGACGACGTCAAGAAGCTCGCGCCGGCGGGCGGTATCAGGCGTGCGCTCGCCTGTGAATCGACCGGCCCCAAAGAACCAGAGGCGCAAGGGGACGCCCGATCGACGGGCCGAGGTCGCGAGGGCTTGCAGAGCAGTGCTGAGTTCAGCAGCGTCTCCGTCACCATAGGCGATCTCGGCGAACAGCATCACCGCCTCCGCGTACGTCGAGGGCACCGGGGCGGTGTGCCCGTCGGCCGCAAAGAACAGGGCGAACATCACGCCACAACTGCTGGCGATTCGTCGAGTCCATCGGCAAGATCGGATGATCAACACGGGCAAGTCATTGCATACTTTCCCGGTCATTGTAATACCTCGCCGAGATCCCGCGCTCCGCCAGGTACCGGTAACCATGCGCCTTGAAGACAGAAGAGACCGATCCGAGAGGGCGGCTGAACGAAGGCGCATGATTTCCCTTGACATCCATGGAATGATCCGCGTATAAGAGTCACGAGTGGTCTCGGACCAGAGTACAAGACGGCTTGAGTACCAATGTCTGGAGTGTTGCATCGGCAACCATCCAGATGGGAAAGGGGCATGATGTCTTCTCTCTGCGTCAGGAACGAGACCTGCGGCTCCTCATCCTTCGCCGGCGTTCAAAGCACCGCACACAACCGATTGGGGAAGCATGCCGCGCGGGCATGGGGCGGGAGCGTCGTCCAGCCGCGGAGCGCTGATGCGGGCCGAGATGGCACGCCTGGCAGCGGCTCGGCCACGGCGAGCCGCTGTGCCATCTGGACGGTCTTCATTCTGGCCACCGGGCTGGTGTGTGGGAGCGTCACCAACGCCCAGAACTTCCAGGAAAACGTGGGCTTCTCGCCGAATCACGTCTACGAGCCGGGTAGCTTCGGCGAAAATGTGGACGTCACGACCGGCAATCTGACCCTCACGGTGCCCATCGGCCCGAGCTATTCGGTGAACGACCTGTCCTACGGGGTGGTTCTGACGTACAACGCGAAGGTCTGGGAGTATGGCGATGGAAAGGGGACTACCGAGGCACTGCGCTATCCGTACTTGAAGCGGGACGATTCCGTCTTCGGTGTGGGCTGGACGTTTCACGAGGGTCGTATCTATCTCGACCCGAATTCTACGTATCCGGACCCGAATTCGCCGGTAAGCCGACCTGAGAAGGCCTACTACGAATCGCCGAGCGGTTCGATCACGGCGCTGTATTTGGACACCTCCGTTCCGGCTCCAGACAATTTGTACTACAGCAAGGATTCTTCCTATCTGAGGGCAGGAATGGACCCAGTGACCGGTGGGGGGAGCACGTCGCCGAAGTACGTGTGGGACCCTATGGAAACCTGACGGCAGTCGGCGTTTCTTCGGTGAGCAGATGGGCAGCGGGCAGCCGCTGCAGCGCAAGGCCGCCAACCAGCCCGGTCCGAAGCCGGATGATATCGCTACGGGTTGGTACGTGACCAAGATCCAGAACGCGCGTGGCTCGAGCTTCATATATGTTTACTATGCTCGACTGATCCAGAACGCGGATCTCCCACCCACCTCGCCGTTCTCGGAACCCAGTGTGTACAGGTCGAATGTGGTGACCACGACGCCGCCGAACATTCGCTACATCGGGGATAGTACTGGTCGCCTGATCGAGATCCGGTATGACGACCCGGGTCTGCTCGGCGATGTGAACGTGCTCGTTCCAGGGCCGGATGGCACACGGGCCGAATATGATCTGTATCTGGGGCAACAGGACATCGTCAGCCCGCAGGGAGCCAGTGCCTACCAGCCAAATGGTTCCGGTGGCTGCACCACTCAGGTGACACCCGACCCGCACGCCACCGTCGCGACCCTCGATCAGGTCGTCGATCCTCTCGGCAACACGTTGAGTTTCGACTATCTCGGGCCGGACTGTCTGGGCTTCGGGTCCGTGCGCTCGCGCACGCTGCCGACCGGGGCACGCAGTGAGTACGAGTACGCGACCTACAGTCATACCTTTGCCACGACCCTGGGTTATTCCCTCACGGAAAAACGGTTCATCGTTCCCGGTTCGCCGATAGCCGTCTGGCAGTACGCGAGAGATCCGGTGCAATTGTTTCTGATGGGCCTGCCTGCGCCCCCCAAGGATTCAGGAACCTTCTGGTGGGACGAGGCGTTTGTGGACTATCCGAATCCACCTCAGGTGTTCGAGGTCGACCCCGATGGCAACCGTACGGTCTATCACCTGCAGGTCGCCCAGGGTTTGAACCCGAAGCAGGGCCAGAACGGCATGACCTGGGCGATCGAGCGCCTCCGGGGCACCGGCAACAGTGCCGCCCAGGATGTCGTGTCGTCAAGACAGGACTACACCTACGAGAACGGCGACCCTTACACAGAACCCTTCGACCCGCGCACGACGCCGACGGTGCGTCACGGCGATGTGCGTCGCAAGGCGACGCGGACGCAGATCTTCCGGAGTGACGGCACCATCATGTCGAAGCTGGTGGAGAGTTCGGACTATCTCGACTTCGGCCTCTATCGCACCCAGACCGAATATGCACTCAACTCGGAAACGCAGGCGTTCAGAACGACGCGGACGGCGTACCTGATCGACCCGAACAACCCCGATGTCCTCGCCGGCGTGACAACCGGCGTCACGGCCTCGAGCCTGACGGGCCGATGGATCTTGAACGCGGTCTCCTCGACCCAGGTCGAGCGCGGGGGAACAGGAGAGATTCTCAGTCGCACAGTGACGACCCTCGTGAATGTGTACGGACAGCCACGCGTGACGCGCGCCTACCCCGACCCCGCCAAACCCGGGGTGTACGTGCAGACCACCAATCATTACGACTCTCTCGGGCGCCTCGATCGAAGCGATGTGGTCGATGTCGGCGGTCCGACGTCTGTGGTCCGGACAACGAGGTTCACGCTGGATGACGCCGGGAGGGTGCTTTACAAGGAATTCGGGCCAAGCGGGACGTTCACCTGGAAGGCCTTCGATCGAGACGTAGACCACGATACAGGTCTCGTCACGGCGACTAGGTCGCCGGCGGGTGTGCAGACCAAGTATTTCTACGATGCCCTCGGGCGCCTGACATCGATCGAACCGAGCGGCACCGAGCTGCCCACGACGATCAGTTACCCGACGCTCCAGCAGACCATCGTCACGCAGGGTAGTGGAACGGACCGCATCGAAAGCCAGTATCATTACGATGCTGCCGGTCGCTTGATTCGCCAGGACCGCCTCGGCACGAGCGGGCAGTTCGACTCGCAAGAGACCGCTTACGACGTGGCGGGCCGTAAGGTCTTCGAGTCTGAATGGGTGCCCTTCGGCACCGCGAGTCCTCCGGGCACAACCTTCGAATACTGGGTCCCGTTGATTGGCGCTGCGGGCCCGGTCGCGCCGGGAACAGACCCCAGTTTCTATCGGGCCGACCCACAGGGCCGCGTGACCCGGGTGACGGCTGCGGACGGCGCGGTGACCGAGACCACCTATGACGGCTTGACCACCACGGTGGTGGTGAAGGACCTGAACCGGTCACCGGGAAGTGGCGCCGCGGTGTCGGCCCCCACCGAATCGGTCACCGTGTACACCAACGATGCCTTTGGTCGCCTTGTCGGGGTGAACGCCGCCGCGGGAACCGATGCCACCTATTCCTATGACCTCCTGGACCGCCTCACGAAGGTGGAGATGGGCACGCAGGCGCGCAGCTTCGCCTACGATGCGCTGGGCCGCCTGCTGACCAGTTCGAACCCGGAAAACGGACTGGTGACGTTCGATGCCTACGATCCGACCGGTCTGCTGCTGCAGAAAACGGATGCGGCGGGCATCGTGACCCAGCTTGCCTACGATGCCGCCGGCCGCATCATCACCGAGACCCGGGGAAACACCGGTCAGGTCCTGAAGCAGTTCTCGTATGACACGCCCCTCGGCGGTGCCCTGGACCAGGCCGCCGGTCGCCTCGTGGCGGTCGACACCATGACGGATCTGGGAACGCTGTTCGACCCCGCCGCGCCTCCAGCGGCCGCTGTCCGCCGGGAACTTGTCTACGAGGGGCTCAACGGCCGGCTCTCGGAGGAGCACATGGTCTTCGAGGGGGGAGCCGGGTCGACCGATACCCTGACCACGCAATACGCCTACAACACGATGGGGCGGTTGTCCCAGGTCGATTACCCCCATCCAGCCTCCGGTGGCCAGGTGCCCTTGACGGTTGACTACACCTATCGCAACGGTTTTCTCGTCAACGTGGGAGACGGCCTGACCGCCTCCACGTTTGTCCAGGACGTCACCTACAATCCTGCTGGCGGTAAGGAGTTCGTGCTCTACGGGAACGGCACCGAGAACGTCATCACGCCGGATGTCCGCAACCGCCCTACCAGGTTCCTGGTGCGAGCCTTCGATCAGCAGGCCGCGCTTCAGGCGCCGACCGGGGATGAGGTGCTGCGATGGGCCGGGCAGCGTGGAACCCGGTGGCGGCCTCCGGGCAGGGATTCCATTGCTGCGCCGGGTCGAGATCCGGCTGCCGCCGCCGGCCTGCCGACGGACCTGCTGGCGCAGATCGAGGTGTGCCCGCCGGAAGGGTGTCCCGCTGGGGGTGGCGGCGGCAGCGCGCCTCCCCCACCGCCGGTCCTTGTCGACACGTGGGATTCCGGGGTCTACACGTATGATGGCGCCGGTAATATCATCGACATCGGCGCGGACACGTTCACCTATGACGCCCTCAGCCGCCTGACAGGCGCCACCGTCTACAACCTGCCGGGCGGCAGCTCGGTTCAAATGAGCTACAGCTTCGATGGCTTCGGCAACATGATCCAGCGCACGAAGACCGTGCCTGGCTCGACCTACACCTGGAACTTCACCCACGACGGCGGCAACCACCTGACGAATCTGGTCGCTGATTTTCAGTCGGCGATACCGACCGAAGACCGGAACATGTCCTATGACCCGGTGGGGAACCTGGTTGCGGACGGCCGCCAGCGCTACATATTCGATGATCAGGGTCGACTCACGGAAGTGCGCCACGACAATGAGGACAGCGCGACAGATCCGGAGAACGGCACGGTGCTCGGCCGCTACGGTTACGATGAACGCGGCTACCGCGTGACGCAGCAGGCCGACGGCATCGAGACCTTCTATGTCCGCGACCTGCAGGGGCGCGTCCTGAGCGAATTCCGGCGACCCATCAGCGTGACCACCGCGCCGGTGTGGGACCGGGACTACGTCTATGCCCTCGGGGGCGCCGTGGCGCTTGTCAAGAACCAGATTCCCCAGGCGCCGACCGGCTTCGTCAGCGCCTGGACCGACAATGCCGGTCTGATGGACGTGACGCTCACCTGGGACAAGAGCAACGAAGTCGATATCAGCAGCTATCGCATCTATCGAAATGACCAGTGGATCGACTCTGTTTTCCAGGTCAGCGTCACGGACCCGGTGACTTATCAGGATACAGGACTCGCCCCAGGCATCTACGAGTACCACGTTGTCACTGTCGACACGGCCGGCCACCTGTCTCCGGACTCCCGTCATTTGACACTCGACGCGTCGGACCCGCTCTACACGTTTGCGACCTGGTTATCACCCGACATGACCGCCGCCGATCAAAGCCTTGACCTGCACTGGGACGTCACGCCGGCGGACGCGGCGCGCGTCGTCGGCTATTGGGTCTATCGACAGGGACCCGGAGAGACGGCCTTCTCCAAGATCACGCCGGTGCTGCTCGTGCAGCCCGGATTTCTCGACCTGGGGCTGACGAACAACGACACCTACAGCTACAAGGTTGTGGTGCGCAACACTCGCGGTCTGGATTCTCCGCTCACCGACCCGGCCACCGAGACGCATTCCGGCGTGCCGGTGGACACGGTGCCCCCGGCGCCACCGGCCTCGCTCACCACCTATCCCGGCCCGGCGGTCGACACCGCGACTCTGCGGTGGTCCCCGAGCTATGCCCCGGACCTTGCCGGCTACGCCATCTACCGGGTTGCCTACAACCAGCAGGTCTACGCCACCTCGCTGTTCAGTGCCGCGCCGGACCTGTACCGCATCAACTTCACCAGTTCCACTGGCGAAGATGTCGCCGGCTACAACAAGGCGGTTGCCAGCACCACATGGCCCACCAGCGGCGTGGGCGTGAGCGGTGCCGGACAGATGGGCTGGATTGACACATTCGGTGTTGGTGAAGATGACTGGGACGATCCCAACTCGCCCGATGAACGAATCGACTCGGCGAATCACTGGTATTCGACGGGACAGGGCACCAAGACCTTTCGGGTTTCGGTCGACCCGACCACACAGTTCTACCTGGTGGAGGTCGGCGTGGGTCGGCCGTCCTTGTCCTCATGGCCGCACGTCTCGGTCAACGGCGTCACGTACTGGGACACACAATATATCGCCTCTCCCGCGTTCGTCACGATGCAGCGACTGGTTCAGCCCGATGCGGCCGGCCACATCGACATCAGTATCGGCGGCGGAACTTCGAGTGTCGCGTCCATGACATACATCACCTACGTCATCGTGCGCTCCACCACTCCCGATCCCAAGGCGCTCTCAGCGACACTCGTTGATCTGACGGTCGGTGGCGACTTCGTGGTGCGGGCCTTCGACGACGACGGGAACATGTCAGCAGATAGCCCGATGGTCACCGCCTACGGGTGGCGAGATACCGGAGGACTGACCGTCACCGACGGCTCAGGAGATACGAACGGACGGTTCGATATCTATCCATGGGGCTATGCCCGCTACCCGGACGCAAACAGCACCCTGCACGCCTTTGCGGACCCGCTCGACTACGGCCAGGATTTTCGCTTCTACGCCGCGAATCTCGCCATCGACGATCCCAACATAACCGATCCGAATCGCGTCTGTAGCTATCTCATCTACCGGCAGGAGCCGGACAACTCCTGGAAGTTGCTCACCGATCCCCCCGTGTATTCCAACCCGGCATCCGTGGTGTCCACCTGCGGTGTGTCGTTCTTCGATACCGACGTCTCGCAGCTCACCCACACCTACCGGATCACGTCGAGCGAGGGCAAGGGCCAGGAGGTCACCTACACCTGGGCCCATGACGCGGACCCCCAAGTGGTTGTCGGCCAGTACGCCTACGGTGCGGCGCTGGTCAGGGACGACGTATTCAGCAATGACTCCAACCTCGCCATCAACATGAACGGCACCTGGGAGCTGGGAGAGTTGCCGCCGTACGCGCCGGTGGTGGTGACCTGGGCCCGGGGCTATCATCCTGACGTCGCGGGCTACCGGGTCTGGGTGAAGGATGAGAACCGGCAGACCGCGCCGCTCGACTGGACGTTGCTGGCTGAGATTCCGGATTCCGATGTCACGATGCTGGAGGACCCCGATGCCATGAGCAACTGGCCCGTGTTGCAGGACCCAAACAGCATCGCAGGCATCTGGGATATGAACAGTTGCTTCGTGTCCAGCGTTGGCACGGCTCATGAGTCTCCCTGCTGGATCGATACGGACTACCTCAGCCACTACTATGTCCAGGCGGTCACGGCGACTGACCTGGCCGGCCCCCCGGTGCAACCCAACGAGCCAAGCGGCGGCTCAGAGTGGGCGACCGACGTACGTGCCGTTCGCGTCGCCTACGGTGAGTGCCCGGACCGCAATGACTTCTGTCAGAGTTGCCCGACGTCTTGTCCGTGGAACGGGAGTTGTCCCACGGGGACATGTGCATGGCCCGCGTCGTCGGCCAAGGAACTGGAGTACCTGATCAACTTCACGGATTCGGCTTGTATGAGCGAGACCTTCGATCTGTACGAGAATGTCTCACCGCAGACCGCCTGGCCGTCCCCAGGCGGGTTCGATGGCACGGGCGCCCTTGGCTGGCTTGACCCCAACGGTGTCTGGTCGACTTATATACCTGATTGGGATCTGTCGTGCAGGCCGCTGACCCTCGACCCGCGTTTCGATTTTGCCCATGGGATCCGGAACCAGGGTGCGGGTGTGTTCAAGAGGTTCCGCATGCAAGTCGAGGCGAACAAGATGTACTATGTGAAGATCGCGGGCGGTGACTGCTTGTCGAGAGGCGGTATTTCGCAACGCCTCACCGTGGCTGTGAACGGGGTCACTTACTGGTCCGTGGTCCAGCCGCAAACATGGTTGCCGGACAGCGGGACGGCGGGATGGCAATGGCAGTGGAACGGCGAGATCGCCGAGCATCTTATTCAGGCCAATGCGCAGGGATACATTGATGTCGACATCGGTGGGGATACCGGTGGGCTGACCTCGAATTCGTGCCTCTCCTATCTCACCGTTCGGCGAGAGTCGACACAGGTGGCGGCCCTCCCATTACCTGTGACGGATCCCAGACCGGAGGCCTTGCACATTGCGATGAACGCAATCGGGTCCCCATCCCACGGCGTGGGGCTGGCGATTGACGATGCCGTCGAGTGGCCGGTGTTCGACGAGCCGGATCCGAACCCGCCGGGGTCGCCGAGCCACGGCACTGACACAGCGCAAACCGCCCTGCAACGGCACCGCGCGGATGGGAGGTGGGTATCCCCTGCAACCTCGCCCGGGGATTATAATGTGGGTATCGATGCCATCGGACATCTGGAAGTCGTCACGATGACGGGAGCCCAGTTCGGGCCCACAGTCGCAGTGACCGCCGCGACAGATTCGGGCCGATTGATACGGCCACTGGCCCCGGATCGCCTGGTCGGTGCCATCCCAGCGGTAAGTACCGTCGAGTGGCTGCATCCCGACCACCTCGGCAGTACCCGCGTCATCACCGACGAAGCTGGCTTCGTGGTCTCCCAGCACAAGTACCTGCCGTTCGGAGAGGAGTACCCCGCCAGCGGCGGCGCCAGCCCCAACACCCACAAGTTCACCGGCCACGAGCGAGACCGTTCCACCGGCCTGGACTACATGTACGCTCGCTACTATGGTCCCCAGAACCTGTTCAGGTTCTTGAG
>JBHHZI010000093.1:0-13143 GCA_046757965.1 Acidobacteriota bacterium
GAAGGCGACCGCGCGCCGGAAGGCGCCGGTCCGGAAGAAGAAGGCGACCGCGCGCGGGAAGGCGCCGGTCCGGAAGAAGAAGGCGACCGCGCGCGGGAAGGCGCCGGTCCGGAAGAAGAAGGCGACCGCGCGCCGGAAGGCACCGGTTCGAAAGAAGACGGCCACATCCCGCCGGACGAAACCAGTCGTACCCCGCCGATTGCCGCCGATCGATACCCGGCAGAAGATCGTGGCGGCATGGCGCATGCGGCGCCAACGGCTGGAGAACCCGACACTCCGTCTTCCGGAGGACCTGGGCACCACTTTCGCAAGGACCGGCTGGTTGCCGGCGCCGCATGGATCGCCAGCGCCCTACCTGGCCCTGGCCGCCCGCTTCGCCTCGTTCTCACGACTGGATCTCGAGCGGGCGCTCTACGATGAGGGGCGACTCATCGAGATGCCGGCGGTGCGTGGTGAGAACATGCTTCTCCCGGTGGCGGATGCGTGGATCGGGTTGCAGGCTTACCGGCGGCACACGAAGCAGAAACTGTCGGTGTACCTGACCAGGCACCGGTTGATGACCCGGACGGCGTTGCTGACCCTCGAGGATGTCCTGCGGGCGGTCCTGGCGGGTCGTGACCTGCCGGTGGAGATGTTGCGTGACAAGGTGCCCCCGCGGCTGGTGAAGGACTTCGGCGAGGTGGGTGCCCGTCTGGGAGTTCCCACGTCGGTCGATCTGGCCCTGTGGGATCTCCAGCGCACAGGCAACGTTCTCGTTCGTCAGACCGATCGCCGCGATCCGGCCGCGGGGCGCCGGTACGTCTTGCGACGGGATCTGACCGGCCCGGTCATGGCGGTCGATCTGCGTTCCCGAGATGAGGAGGTCTGGCTCCGCGCCCTCGCCGGGCGCTACTTCGCCTGGGCCGGCCCGGCCCGCATCGAGAACTTCGCCTGGTGGGCGGACATCCCGGCGGCGCAGGCCCGGCGTGTGGTGACCGACCTGGCGCTCCGGCGGGTCCGGATCGAAGGTGCCAGGGGCAACTCGTTCATGCTGCCGGCGGATGCAGAGGTCCTGACAGCGTTCAGTCCCCCGGAAACCCCTGGTGTTGCCCTGGTGCCGCTGGATGACTCGCTGACCGCCACATTGAAGTCGTTGACGGGCCTGGTCGATCCGGGAGACGGGGCGCGGCCCCTGGTGGGCTGGACGGGCAAGGCCGGCGCGGTGTCCCGGTCTCGGTTTCACGAGTCGCGGCACCACTTCGTCGTCGTGAGCGGTCTTCTCGCCGGAGCGTGGGAACACGGGCTCGACGGTGTTCTGCGCTATGCGACCTTCCGGGACCTTTCTCCGCATGTGGAGCGGGCGTTGTCGGCCCGCGCGCTGGCCATGGCCGAGTTCGTCCGGCGTGACCTGGTGCGTCCGGGTCAGGCGGGCACGGAGGCGGAGGCGAAGGCCGGTGTCTCCACTCTGCGGCAGATCGCTCAGAACTGGTCTGGGCGGTCGACGGCGGTCACGCCGAAGGAGATCTTCTAGGATCCCGGTCCGGTGTGGGTCCCCGGACGTCTGTTAACATGTTCCGGCGCTTCCCCGGGGAAGTGAAGGAGAGGGCGTCGTGATCGTGGGCCTGGGGATCGATCTCCTGGAAATCTGCCGCATGGAGAGGACCCTGGCGCGCTCGGGTGACCGTTTTCTCGCCCGCGTCTTCACCGCCGCGGAGCGGGATGCGTGCGAGGCCCTCGGCGGAGGGGCGGCGCGCTGGGCGGCGCGGTTCGCCGCCAAGGAAGCGGTGATGAAGGCGCTGGGAACCGGCTGGAGCCGCGGAGTGACCTGGCACGATGTCGAGATCGTGCGGGCGCCGGCCGGGGCGCCGCAGGTCCGGCTCAGCGGTGTCGCCCGAAGCGTCGCTCGCACCAGAGGTGCCGGCGTGTGCCATGTGACCCTCACCCACGCTAGAAGCCACGCTGCGGCCGTCGCCGTGCTCGAAGCGGGCGGCGGAGCCGAGGAGTGACCCTGGCGCACCTGCATGCGTCTCGCGTGCGCGATCGTCGGACGATGCTGATCGTCGGCGCCATCACGTCGGGCACGTTTGTCATCGAGGTGGTCGGTGGACTGGTGACCGGGTCGCTCGCCCTGCTTGCCGACGCCGGACACATGTTCACGGATATTCTGGCCCTGCTCATGGCCTTTGCCGCTCTCGTCCTGGCCTCCCGTCCGGCCACCGCCCGCAAGACCTGGGGATATCACCGGGCGGAGATCCTGTCAGCGTTCGTCAACGGGGTCCTTCTCCTGGCCCTGTCTGCCGGTATCCTGTGGCAGGCGTCCGAACGGCTGGCGGTGCCACGGGACGTTGCCAGCGGCGGCATGGCCCTGGTGGCCTCGATCGGACTCCTGGCGAATGTCACGGGCGTGTGGCTGCTGTCGAGATCCTCTCGGTCCCTCAACGTCCGTGGGGCGTTCTGGCATCTCTTCGGGGATACGATCTCGTCCGTGGGCGTTCTGGTCGGGGGCGTCGCCATCGCCATCACCGGGGTCACCCGGATCGACGCGGTGGTCTCCATCGGCATCTCGCTCATCATCCTGTATGGTGCCGGGCGGCTCGTCTGGGAGGCCTCCGATGTCCTGCTCGAATCGGTCCCCGGCAACGTCGACAGCCAGGCCGTGCAGGATGCCATCGGGTCGCTTCCCGGCGTCGTGGGTGTGCGGGACCTCCACATCTGGAGCATCACGACCGGTCTTCCGGCACTGTCGGGCCATGTGATCATCCCGAACGGCAGCGCCGCTGCCAGCGATGAAATACTCAACACGATCAAGAAGGTTCTGAACACCCGGTTCGGGATCGCGCACAGTACCATCCAGGTGCAGACCGAAGACTACAGGGAAGTTGCCGAGCTCCACTGATCATCTGCCGGCGCGGCGCCGGCGGGGAAGGGCCTGTTGAACACCATCTATCGCCTTCGGAAGGGTCTCCTGACCCGCATCGCGTCGCTGACCTGTCGCCGGCCGCTTCTCGTGGTGATCGCCTGTCTCGTGCTCATGGGAATCGCCGCTCTGGGCCTGACGCATCTCCGTCTGGAGACCGGGATCGCCGACTACCTCCCGGAGGACTCGCCGGTCGTGCAGCGCTTCACGCGGGCCATCGAGCATTACGGCAGCTCGGACAACCTGGTCATCGTCATCTCGGGCAACGAGGACAACGCGGTCATCCGGGAAGAGCTCGCGGATACCGTCGCCCGGCGGCTCATGGCCGCCGGCGAGGTCAAGGGCGTCGAGTACCGCTTCGGCGGCGACAATCCGGACGCCGCCCGGTCGTCGATCTTCGACATGGCCCTGTTCTATCTGGACGATGACCGGCTCGATGAGATGGCCTCGATGTTGACGCCCGAGGCCATCTCCGCCCGGGTCCGGGCCAACAAGCAACTCCTGAGGTCTCCCGCGTCGCTGGTGGCCAAGGACCTGGTCAAGCGCGATCCCCTCGGTCTGTCAGCTCTTTTTGCGGAGCAGTTTCGCTCCCTGAAGGGCAATCTCGATCTGCGGCTGATGGACGGCTACGCGTTCTCACATGACCTCGAGATGCTGGTGATGATGGTCAAGCCGGTCGAGCCGGCGCAGAACCTGGCGTTCACCGACGCATTTCTGGCCAATGTCCGCCGGATCATCGACGAGTCACGAACCGAGGTGGCCGCGGAGGTCGGCCCGGCACCGCTCTCGGGCGTGACCGTCGGCCTGACCGGCGGATATCCGATCGTCTCGGATTACAACGCCCTGCTGAGGGCCGACCTCTTCTGGACCGTGGTCACCGCGTTCATCGGCGTGATGGGACTGTTTCTCGTGGCCTTCCGTCGGATCGGATCGCTCCTGTACGTGGGCTTGCCGCTCGTCGTCAGCGTCGTCTGGACCATGGGGTTCACCGGATATGCGATCGGCCGCCTGAACCTGTTCACCGCCGGCTCCGCAGCCGTGCTGATGGGGCTGTCCATCGATTTCGCCATTCACATGTTCAACCGGTATGTGAGCGAGCGGGACCGCGGCAAGGACATCGATGAGGCCATCCGGCTCATGCTGGTGGAGACGGGCGACGGCGTGATCACTGCCGGCATGACCACGGTGGCGGCGTTTGCCGCCTGCACTGTCGGGGGAATCGAGGGACTGGCCCACCTGGGCATCATCTGCGCCAGCGGGATGATCCTGGGAATGGCCGCCAATTTTCTCATGCTGCCCGCACTGCTCAAGTTGAGGGGAGGGCGCCAGCGCCGGGAGTCCTACCACGACTCCTCGTTCAACTTCGGCCTGGGCTGGGTGTCCGGTCATGTGGCGAATCACCCGGTCGCCGTGATCGTCATCTGGATCGGGCTGACCGGGCTCTTCGCCTACGGCGCCACGAACGTCCGCGTCGACACGAACATGCGGTCGTTACGGCCGAACGTCAGCGCCGCCATCTCACTGCAGAAGGACCTCGCGCGCAAGATCGGATCGGGCCTGGTCTACTCCATGGTGCTCGTCGAGGATCGGGATCCGGACGTGGCCCTTGTTCGCAACGCGTCGATCGCGAAGCGACTCGATGAACTCGTGAAGAAGGATGAGGTGGTCTTCTACCTGTCGCTGGCCAGTGTGTTGCCTCCACCCGAGCGTCAGCGGCATGTTCTGGACTGGATGGCGACTCATGAGCGTCGGAATCCAGGCCTGATGGATCCGGAACGCGTCGCTGCGGACCTTGCCGCTGCGATGCGCGCGGAGGGGTTTCGCCTGGGCAAGGACTACGAAGATGCCATCGCCCTGCTGAGTCGCTTTCTGAAGCCCGCTCCACGGACCATGGCCCAGATGCTCGAGGACCCGACGATCCGCGATCGGGCGTCACGATTCATGTGGCAAGGACCGGACCTCACCGAGCTCGTGACCTATGTCTATCCTCGTCACCCGCCGGGCAACCAGCAGTACCGGGTCGTGGATCATCTTGAGAAGGGGGTCATCGGCGACATTCCCGGGGCCCACGTCATCGGCGTGTCCATTCTTGGCCGGGAGTTGAAACGGCTGATCCAGCGAGGCGCGCTGGCGGCGTCCGCACTGGCGTTTTTTCTGGTGGTGTTCCTGCTCTGGATTCACTTCCGCAGTGTTCGTTCCGTGGCTCTCACCGCGGTGCCGCTGATCGTGGGTGTGCTGGGAGCGGTCGGCGGCATGTCCCTTCTGGGCCTGGACCTCAACATGGTGAACATGTCGATGGTCGCCATCATTCTGGGGATCGGCATCGACGATGGCATCCACATCGTGCATCGGTTTCTGGACGAGGGGCACCATGAAGTCGTGGCGACGTTCCGGTTTGCGGGGCGAGCCGTCGTGATCACGTCGTTGACCACGATGGTGGGTTTCGGCTCGATGGCTTTCGCGTCCTACAAGGGTCTGTGGACCGCCGGAGTATTCGCGATTCTCGGCGTGGGCATGTGTCTGCTGTCATCGGTGACACTGCTGCCCGCGCTGCTCCAGGCATTCGTCGTTCGCCCCGAACGCCGGGCGGCGGGACGCGGACCACGACAGGAACTGGATCCAGAGGGCCCCACGCCCGGGCCGGTGAATCCCTGACGGCTGTTCCCCCGGTCGGCGTGTGGCGGGTCCGGCACGGGGGATGGCAAGGAATCGATCGTGGCGTGAGGAGGCCGGCTGCGCCGGGTCAGCGGGTGGCGAGGCGCTGGGCCACCGAGCACGCCACGCCGGCCCGGCATGGTGCCGGAGCGGTGAACGGGTTGAAGCCGCCGTGAAATGCGCTGGTGAACGACGGGAACGGACCCGTCGAGAAGACGCGAAACTCGACCGGCTCGAAGGCGAACGGGATGAGGAGGGGATACCCGCCGGGATACGAGACGATCGGGTAATCGCGGTGGTCGTTGATCGGGTGCTGGGGAAAGTTCGCCCCGACGGGCGGCCGGCGGGGACGCTCTTCCAGTCCCGCGAGGCGGTCCTCCACGGCGGCGAGGCGCGCGTCGTCGCCGCCTTCCGTGTCGGCATGCTTCACGGTGACCTCGATGCTGGAGGGCAGGAGACCCACCGGCTCGCGCGGCGGACCCGTCGTGCGTGTGGTGCGAGAGGCGGGCTCGGCCGGGCCGACGGAATCCCGGGTGGCGCTCGAGATGATGCCGCGCACCGGCGCGCTGTCCCGTGAGTCGAGGCGTTGCCCGCTGGTGCTCAGGTTGGTCAGGGTGACCGTCACGCTGCCGTCGGCCGCGTGGTCGCGGATCAGGCGGACACCGTGGTGGGTCTCGGATGGCGCCGGGGACGATTCCGGCGGCTCGATGCGCAGCAGCGAGCGGATCAAGGACTCGTCCGCTCCCGCCTCGCTCAGGGCCAGGATGGCATCCACGTCGAGCTCGAATGCCAGCCCCGAGCGCTCCACCTCGTAGAGGATGACGGATGGACCCACGCCCCCCTCGACCAGACGGATCAGATCGTCCAGGGCGACAGCCCCGTCCGCGTGGGCCGGTCCAGCGGCCGGGCCCACCAGGAGCAGGCAAGCGGTGGCAAGGATGAACCGGACGGATCGTGTCATGAGCGTCGACTCCCTTGCCACAAGGCTATCACGGCAGGGCCCTGCGGACCAGGCGAACGGGGGCGGGTGGTCGCGCCGGGTCTGGTTCAGACGGCGGTGGTCCGGGACCCCTGAGGGGATACCAGATCGATCACGCCGCGCTCGCGGAGCGTCTTGAGGACCCGGAGTGCTTCCACCTCACGCAGCGGCGCGACCGTCACGATGTCCTTGACCGTCCATGAGCCGTTGATGCGGCTCAAGAGAAACATCTCCTGCGGCGTGAGGTTCTTGCTGGTGAGGGCGTCCATGGAGGCGTTGGTCGTGAGGATCTGATCCGGCGGCAGATAGTGCCGGTACGCCTGTTCGATGTATCCGGCCTCCACCTCCTCCATCTTGGTCTTCAGCGCCAGATCGTGGCCCCGCGCGGCCACCGCGCCGCCGAGCAGGTCGAGGGCTTCCTCGAACTTGCGGGCCGCGAGGAGGCGGTCGGCATCGGCGGCGATGTCCGTCACCGGGACGACCTCCTCGGCCTTCTCTTCCCGGATCGCGTCGTCGACGATCGCCACGCATCCATGCCGGTACAGGGCGTAGGCCACGCGGCTCACCTTGAACTCCGAGAGGCGTAGCTGCAGGCAGATCTCGGTCAAGGTGCGCTTGCCGTCCACGACCCGGAGAAGATTGGTGACCTCGGTCGATGCGGCCAGTTCCGTGGGAACCGGGACCTCGGTGTGTCTCAGCACGAAGTCATCCGACCTGAAGGCTTTCAGGATCACCGTGAGTTCGTCGTAGCGCCGCAGGCCCTCCAGGAGAATGTCCTCGACCTTGAGCGAGAGCGGCAGCAATCGCTCCAGGTCCGGCTCGCCGGCATGAAACTCGAAGCTGCCGCTGTTCCACAGGAAGACCCCGAAGATCGATTCCTCGGCCTTGCGAGTGAGCATCTTGCGCAGGTCGTCCTCGGTGATGGCGTTGACCATGAGAAGGATCCGGCCCAGCATGACCCCGGTGGCTCTCTGGGTCTCCATGGCCTGCCGGAGCTGATCCTCCGAGATCATCTGGTTGGACAGGAGGAACTGTCCGAGGTACTCGCGAGGATCGTCAGAGGAACAGGAGACGATATGGCCGCCGCGAAACAGGATCTCCTTGCAGAATCGGCCGTTGGTGACGCGCAACGTGCCGCTCTTGCTCGCGCCGGACAGCCACTGGAGGAGGTCCGGCAGGGCCATGGTCGTCAGTTCGCCGTCGAGGGACACGATGTGATTCTCCGGTGTCCAGATCCCTGAAGAAATCCGGCAGTGTTGTTGAAACCGTTGCATCCCGAATATAGGTTCACCCCGGGTCGGCTGCCACAGCGCACGGAGCGGTCACGGCGGTCGCCAGCAGGTCGGCGGGCCCATGCCCCGTCGACCCGCGGGAGGCAATCCGGTGGAAGAACTGCGCGTTCCGATCCAGCAGATCGATGTCGTCGTTCATACCGACCGGGGCCAGACATTGACCGGCCGTCTGTACCTGAGCGAGGGCCGGGACATCGGTGCAACCCCCTTCCGGGTGCTCGAACTGCTCGATGACGACCGCGAGTTCCTGCCGTTTCGCACCAATGATGCCCATCCCCGGGACATTGCGATCAACAAGGATCACATCGTCCGGGTGCGCGTTGCCACCGACGGGCCGATGTCGGTCGACGATGCCATGGTGGATGGGCACGGCAGCGAGGAGTGCTTCTCCGTCGTGCTGAGCGACGGTTCATCGCTGCGGGGCCGGCTCGCGGTCACGACGCCCCGGGCCGCCTCGCGCTTGGTGGACAAGCTCAATAACGCCGGGCGTTTCATCCCCCTGGTTCGTGACGACAGCGTGGAACTGGTGCACCGGCGCCACGTCCTTTCGATGGAGTGATGCACAGATGCCCCAACTTGATCGTCTGATCGGCGCCCTCGTGCAGCACGGTGCCGACTCCCTCGTGCTTCGAGACGGCGCCAAGCCGTCGTTGATGATGGCGGGAACCGAGCGACCCATCGTGGCCACGCCACTGAACGGTGAACAGGTCGCCCGCCTGGTGGCCGAGATTGCCTCCGAGGAACACCGTGAAGCGGTGGCGAGCGGCGCGCCGGTTGTCTTCACGTACGCGTCGGATGCGGCGACGGTGGAGGTGGAGTCGCGGGGAGGCGCGGATGTCGTGATCCGGCTGTCCGCTGCGCCGGAGTGTGGTTCCGACAGGCAGCGTGCTGTGGCTCCTGACGTCTCTCCTGCGGCGGCGCCGGCGCCTGCCGCCACCCGGTCTGCCGGGGTCACGGCCGCCGATGCCGGGCCGGTCACCATGGAGGGACTGTTTCGCACCATGGTGAAACGCGGTGCCTCGGACCTGCATCTGTGCAGCGGTTCGGCGCCGATGCTGAGGATCGACGGGGAGATGGTCACCCTCTCCGCCGCCCCGGTGCTCGACCCGGACCGGATCGAGACCCTGGTGTTCTCCATCACGCCGGAACGCAACCGCAAGGAGTTCGGAGAGCATCACGATACGGACTTCGCACACGAGATCTCCGGATTGTGCCGGTTCCGCTGCAATCTGTTTCGCGATCGAAAGGGTCCCGGAGCGGTGTTCCGTGCCATCCCCTCCAAGATCCTCACTGCCGACGATCTGAACCTGTCCCAGGAGATTCGCAACCTCTGCTTCCTCACCAAGGGCCTGGTCCTGGTCACCGGTCCGACCGGTTCGGGCAAGACGACCACGCTGACGGCGCTGATCGATCTGCTGAACCAGCAGCGCACCGACCATGTGATCACCGTCGAGGACCCCATCGAGTTCGTCCACGAGAACAAGAAATGTCTCGTCAATCAGCGGGAGGTCAGTCTTCACACCCGGGACTTCAAGACCGCGCTTCGGGCTGCTCTGCGCGAGGATCCAGACATCGTGCTGGTCGGGGAGATGCGCGATCTCGAGACCGTGGCCATTGCCATGGAGACGGCCGAGACGGGTCATCTCGTGTTCGGCACGCTGCACACCTCGTCTGCCGTATCGACGGTCGACCGCCTCGTTGACCAGTTCCCGGCGGATCAGCAGGGTCAGATCCGGGTCATGCTCTCCGAATCGCTGGAGGCGATCATCGCGCAGGTGCTCTGCCGGAAGAAGGGCGGCGGGAGAGTGGCCGCCCTCGAGGTCCTCATGGGAATCCCCGCGGTGGCCAACCTGATCCGTGAGGGCAAGACATTCCAGATCCCCTCGATCATGCAGACCGGGCGCAAGCACGGCATGGTCACCCTCAACGACTCGCTCATCAGTCTGGTCAACGATGGGGTCATCGAGCCCGAGGAGGCCTACCGGAAGGCCCTCGACAAGACCAACCTGCTCGCCGGGTTCAAGACCCACAAGGTGCCGGTCGACTTCCTGACGGACTGATCCGGATCCCGGTCTCGCAGTCGCCAGGAACCCGGGACCCTGCGAGCACGTGCCTCGACCGCTGCGCGCGGCGAGACGCCGGACGGTACAATGCCGCCATGTTCTCGGCCCGCCTGCTGGCGTTCGGCGTCCCCAGTGAGTGGTCCCGTCAGGTGGCCGCCCGTCGAATCCACGGGCCGGAGTTCATCGACCTGACCGGCACCAATCCGACCATCTGTGGCCTGCCGCCGGGTGAGTCCGCGCTGGCGGCGCTGCGCGATGTCGCCGGCGCCTCCTACGAGCCGAACCCCCTGGGTCTGTTGCCGGCGCGCCAGGCCGTGGCTGCCGACCTCGCCCGCTTCGGGACGCCTGTCGATGCCGGTCGCCTGCTGCTGACCGCGTCAACCAGCGAGGCCTACGGGTTCCTCTTCAAGCTCCTCTGCGATCCAGGTGACGAGGTCATGGTTCCGATCCCCGGCTACCCGCTCTTCGAGCACCTGGCGGCATTTGATGCGGTGCGCTGCGTGCGGTACCCGCTGGTCCTGGACGGCGGCTGGACACTCGACCTGGATGAGTTCGAGGCCTGTGTGACGCCAGGGTCCCGCGTGCTGATCCTGATCTCCCCGCACAATCCCACGGGCTGGTGTCTGCCCGCGGCCCGGTTCGCCGCCCTCCTGGAACTGGCGGCTCGCCACGATCTGGCGGTCATCGTCGACGAGGTGTTCGCCGATTTTTGCTTCCATGGGGGCGCGTGGGGGTCCAGCGCGTCGGAGAATGCGTTGCCGGCGCCTCCGGTGCTGGCCGCCCGCGCCGAGGTTGGCCTGTGCGTCTCTCTCGGCGGTCTGTCCAAGTCCGCCGGACTCCCGCAGATGAAGGTGTCCTGGCTGCTGGTCGGGGGAGAGGCGGCCGCCGCGACCGCAGCACTCACCGCCCTCGAGGGGATCGCCGATGCCTATCTGTCGGTGGCGACGCCCCAGCAGCTCGCCCTGCCCGCCTGGCTGTCAGGCGCGGACGCCTATCGAACCACCCTGCGTCGTCGTCTCGACACCAATCGGGCCGCACTGGTGAACGCCCTCCAGCATGCGCCGCCCTGCCAGGTCATCGATGCCTCCGGCGGCTGGATGGCGGTGGTCCGTGTGCCGGCCGTGGTTGATGATCTGACGGAATGTCGTCGGTTGCTGGCGGACTTCGACCTGCTGGTCCATCCGGGCTACCTCTTCGACATGCCCGCCGGAACGTTTCTCGTGTTGAGCCTGCTGCCACCCTGTCCGGTCTTCGCGGAGGGCGTCCGGCGGCTGGGAGTCGCGCTGTCCGCCGGTCAGGAGTAGGCCGGGATTCCCGTGATCGCCTCGCCCAGGATCAGCGTGTGAATGTCGTGGGTCCCCTCGTAGGTCTTGACCGACTCCAGATTGCACATGTGGCGAAAGGCCTGGTACTCGTCCATGATGCCGACGCCACCCAGAATGTCTCGAGCGGTCCGGGCGCAGTCGAGGGCCATGGCGACGTTGTTGCGCTTGGCCAGTGACACCATGGCCGGCGCGGCGCGGCCCTCCTGCTTCAGGATCCCGAGGCGGTGGCTGACGAGCTGCGCCTTGGTGATCTCGGTGAGCATGTCGGCGAGCTTGGCCTGCTGCAACTGGAACCCGCCGATGGGGCGGTCGAACTGGATCCGGTTCTGGGAGTAACGCACCGCCTCGTCGTAGACCGCCTGGGCGGCGCCGATGGCGCCCCAGGCGATGCCGTAGCGGGCCTGGTTGAGGCACGACAGGGCGCTCGACAGGCCGGACGTTTCAGCCAGCAGGGCGTCCTCCGGGACGCGCGTGTCCTCGAGGACCAGCTCGGAGGTCACCGACGCGCGCAGTGAGAACTTGCCCTTGATGTCCTTCGATGTGAATCCCGGCGCGCCCTTCTCCACCAGGAACCCGCGTATCTTCCCGTCCAGCCTGGCCCACACCACCGCCACGTCGGCGAGAGTGCCGTTGGTGATCCAGTACTTGCTGCCGTTGATGACGTAGCCGTCATCGGTCTTTTCCGCGCGGGTGCGCATGCCGCCCGGGTTGGAGCCGAAATCGGCCTCGGTCAGGCCGAAGCAGCCGATCAGCTTGCCGCTGGCCATACCCGGCAGCCAGCGCTGCTTCTGGTCCTCACTGCCGAAGCGGTGGATCGGATACATGCACAGCGCCCCCTGGACCGACACGAACGAACGTAATCCCGAATCGCCGCGCTCCAGCTCCTGCATCATGAGACCGTAGGCCACCGGGCTGACCCCGGCGCAGCCGTACCCCGTCAGGCTCGCACCGAAGACTCCGAGCTCGCCGAGCCCCGGTATGAGGTCGGCAGGGAACCGGCCTTCCCGGTTATGAGCCTCGATGATCGGCATGACGCGGTCCGAGACGAACTCGCGAACCGAGTCGCGAATGAGGCGCTCTTCCTCGGTGAACAGATCGTCCACCAGATAGAAATCCACTCCCTTGTAGGCCATGTCTGCTCCGTCCCGCTCAGGCGTCCGAGAAGACCGGCGGGCGTTTCTCCATGAAGGCGGTGATGCCCTCGCGGGCATCGTGAGTCTGCATCAGGCGATCGAGGTAGAGACACTCCACGTCGGGGAGCGCCTCGTGCAGGGGGCGTCCGCGCCCCATGCGGAGTGCGGCCTTGGTCAGCGCCAGGACCACGGCGCTGTGGCGGCTGACGAGGCCGATGAAGGCCTCGGCCTCGTCACGGAAGGTCGCGTCGTCGTGAACCCGGTTCACGAGCCCGGCGGCGGCGGCCTCGTCGGCTGACAGCGCTTCTCCGGTGAAGAGCATCTCGGCCGCGCGGCGCGGTGGCATGACGCGGGGCAGTTCCACGGCGGCCACCGGCGGGAACGCTCCGAGTCGGATCTCCGGCTGCCCGAAGGTCGCTCCGCGCGCGGCGACCACGAGATCGCAGGCGGTGGCCAGCTCGCATCCCCCGCCGAGCGCCGCGCCCTGCACCACGGCGATCACAGGCGCTGGCAGACGATCCAGACGCCGGAACACGTCGTGGAACGAGGCCAGCATCTGCTCGATCCTGTCGCCGGTATGGTCGGCGATGTCGACGCCGGCGGAGAACGTCCGTCCGGTCGCCTCGATGACCACGACGGCCGGGTCCGCGGCGGCGATCGAGTCCAGCCCCTGATTCATCTCGGCCAGCATGTCGAGATGCATCACGTTGACGGGCGGACGGTCAAGGACGAGTCGGGCCACGCGCCCGGTCTCGACACGGACGTGATGCAGTCCGGATGGTTCGGCGGGTCCTGCCATG
>JBHHZI010000094.1:0-12799 GCA_046757965.1 Acidobacteriota bacterium
GAGGGGGCCAGCCCCGGCGACCGCCCGACGGTTGATGGCGCGCAGGCGCCGGTGGCCGGCCAGCCGCCGGCCGGCCGGGCGCGCGGTCGACCGGCGAGACGGGCCAATCGCCCGACGCGCGCACAGGGAGGCGTGAAGCGGGCGACCCCGTTTCCCGCGGGAAGCCCGCTGGCCCCGGTCCCTCAGATGGGCAGCGGGGATGGACCGGCGAAGAGACGCTCCGGCATGGATCTCTCGGATTACACGCTGCAGCCCGACGGGTCCATGGTGGATCGGGATGGCAACCGGGTGACACTGGACGAGGTCATGAAGATGCCCGGTCAGATCCACCCGCTGCGTCGTGGTGAACTTCCGCCCCTGACCCCACCCGATCAGGTCGACAACCCCGACGGGGAGGCCGCGCCCCCGAGCGATTCCCAGCCCGCCGACGGGAGCACGCCGCGGCGCACGCCCCGGGGCAAGAAACGATGAAGACGCGGTCACCGCGTGAACTGTTCGTGCCGCTCGTCGCCGGGCTTGCTGCACTGGTGGTGATCAATGCGCTCGTGATGTTCGGCGTGACCCGGCCCCGGCTCGCACAGGCACGCAACGCCGACCAGACGACCGCGAATCTGGCGTCACGGGTGGAGAGGGCAGAGCGGCAGGTGAAGACCCTGTCCGAGAAGGTGGAGCGCCTGAAGCAGAACAAGGCCGAACTGGAGAAGTTCTTCAGCGATGACCTCTCCTCCAAGACTTCGCGGCTGGTTCCCATCCAGAGGGAGATCCAGAAGATCGCGGAGCAATTCCAGGTGGGTGTGAGTCAGCTCAATTTCGATCACGAGCGGGTGAAGGGCACCGATCTCGTCAGGCTGGCGGTCAACATCCCGCTCACCGGCGGGTACAACAATCTGCGCCAGTTCGTCCAGAATGTCGAGCACTCGGACATTTTTCTCGTGATCGATTCGATGCAGCTCCAGACCACCGAACGGGGCGGCGCCCTTCTCAACCTGAACATCCGTCTGGTCTCCTACTTCATCGACAAACCGAACACGGCTGAACGCTTCACCCTGGGATCGTGACGTGAAGTTGACCCGGCAGCATGTGTTTCTCGGGATTCTCCTGGCCCTCGTCGGGTACGTTGTTCTTCCGTACCTGAGGTCTTCGGATAGCACGCAGTCGCGCGGTGCCGCGGCAACCCAGACGGCCGGGGACTTCGACATCCCTCCCGAGCTGGACCTCTCGATCCGGGCGGCTCGACGCCCGGAGTTCAATCCGTCGGGGGGGCGTAACCTGTTCGCCTACGGGCGGCCTCCGAGGCCGATGATTCCGCCTCCACCGAAGACGAAGCGGCCCAAGCCGCCGCCGACGAAGCTGCCCATCCAGACGGCGGCGGCGGGCGGACCGTCCACACAGGGAGTGACGCCACCACCGCCGCCGGTTGCGACCGCGCCCGCCGGACCGACGCCTCCGCCGGTGAACTTCAAGTACATCGGGTACATGGGCCCGTCCGACCACCGGATCGCCGTGTTCACCATCCGGACGGATGACGGCAGCGAGATCGCCCTGGCACGGGTCGGGGAAGCGCCGCGAGTCGGCTCGTCGGGAGATCTCGAGGATATCCAGAAACGACTGGATGAGTTCCGGGTGGTGAACATCGGCTACGAGGAAGTGGAGATCGGATATGCAGACGACGTATTCGCCGACCAGACCAAGACTCTCATGATGGGAGGACGTTCATGACCCCCGAAGAACCGTGGCGGCACGGGGGCGGCGCGCACGCGGGCATCCGTCTGCCGCTGCCGGCTGTCCTCGTGCTGTGCCTGCTCGTCACCTCCTGCAATCCCGCTCGAAAGCCTTTCAAGGAGGGCGAGCACCAGGCGAAAGCCGGCGACTACGACCGGGCGGTGCTGTCGTTCTCCAAGGCCCTCAACGAGGACCCGGGCAACGAACAGTACCGGCTTGCGCTGAGCCGCGCGCGGTTTCGTGCCTCGCAGGTGCACTTTGACAAGGCAAAGCGATACCTGCAGTCCGAGCGATTGAAGCTGGCGGTCGAGGAGCTGCAGGCCGCGGTCTTTCTGGACCCGACGAACGATTTCGCCGCGGTGGAACTCGAGAAGGCAGAGGCGGCCCTGGCGGAGGCCGAAGACGCGCGCAGCGCCATCAATGATTTCGAGGCGATGAAGCGCAAGGCTCGCCAGACGCTGGACGCTCCCAAGCTCGACCCGGCATCCAATATCCAGATCCTGCTGAAGTTCAAGGACGAGGAACTGGGCAAGATATTCGATGCGCTATCGAAGGCCACGGGGATCAATTTTCTCTACGATGATCACGTGGAGCTCAACAAGCGCGTCAGCATCGATCAGGCCAACGTCACGTTCGAGGAGGCGATGGACCTGTTGATGATCCAGAACAAGCTGTTCTACAAGGTCCACAATCCGACGACCCTGATCATCATTCCCGATACACGGCAGAAGCGGCAGGAGTACGAGGACCAGGTCATCAAGACATTCTACCTGTCCAATGCGGAGGTCAAGGATGTTCAGACCATCCTGAGAACCCTCCTGGATGCCCGCAAGGTCGCCGTGAACGACCAGCTCAACGCGATCACCATCAAGGACACGCCGGACACGGTGGCCGTGGCCGAGCGACTCGTGCAGAACTCCGACAAGGCCAAGGCCGAGGTGATCGTGGATGTGGAGATCGTGGAGTTCGACCGCAGCACGCTCCAGAATCTCGGCATCGATATCACCACATCGTCCCTGTCGCTCACGTTCCAGGGTGGGGATGAGGGATCGAATCTGCGTCTTGGCGAGCTCAACGCGCTCAACAACAAGGCCGCCTATGTGCTGGGGCCGGTGCCGAATCTGATCCTCAACTTCCTGAAGACCAATTCCGATGCCAAGGTGATCGCCAAGCCCCAGGTGCGGGTCTCCGAAGGCGAGCGGGCGCAGCTCAACATCGGCCAGCGCATCCCGATCCCCACGACGAGCTTCAACACGGCGAACACTCTCGGCGGCAACATCGTCCCGCTGACCTCCTTCACCTATCAGAACGTGGGTATCTCGGTGGAGATCGAGCCCCGGGTGCATCACAACCGGGAAGTGACGCTGACGGTGGCCGTGGAGGTTTCTGCCCTCGCGGGCAGTATCGCCACGACATCGGGCCAGAGCCAGCCGATCATCGGAACCCGGAACATCAACACCGTGATCCGGCTCAAGGAAGGCGAGACGCAGATCCTTGCGGGTCTCATCCAGGAGAACGAGCGCAAGTCGCTCCGGACCATTCCCGGTTTCGACAAGATCCCCATTCTTCGGAGGATCTTCGGCACACACGAGACACAGGTCGACCGGACCGACATCGTTCTGACGCTGACCCCGCATATCATCCGGTTGCCGGACATCCGCGAGGATGACCTGGCAGCCATGTGGGTCGGCACATCGAGCAATCTCGTTCTGCGGGGAGCGGAGCGCAGTCCCTTCGGTTCGGAGACACCGTTCACGGGATCCGGTGACGGCGACATCGGGGCCGCGGGCCCGGCGGGGCTGTCCGGCGGGGCGCTGTCGGATGGCGGCGGCGCGGATGCAGCCGACAGTCAGGCCTCTGCCGATGAGACGAGAACCGGCGATGAATCGACATCGCCGGAGGGGAACGACAAGAAAAAGGCGGAGGAGGACGAGGACATGTCGCCGGTCTCCCTGGCGATGGTGCCGCTGACTCCTGCCGCGGGCGTGGGCGACATGATCGACCTGTCGGTCCGGATCTTCGGGGCCCGGAACGTGGTCAGCACGCCGTTCAAGCTGCGCTTCGACCCGACCCACCTGCGCTTCGTCCGCGAAGGCGCGGTGGAGGGGCCATTTCTCCGGGCGGGAGGCAACGTCGCGTTCTTTGCCAACCTCGACTCGCAGAATCCAGGCGTGGCGGTGATCGGCCTGTCGATCCTGGGCCCGCAGGGCGGGGGGGGCGTGGACGGAAACGGCGAACTGTGCCGGCTTCGGTTCCAGGTCCTGCCCAAGGCGGCGGAGGCGGGCGGCACCAACATCATCCCGTTCGAGAATCGTGTGTTCGCTCCGGGTCTGAACCAGTTGCGCTCCTTCTTCCCGTCGATCAGTCTGAACATTTCTGGAGGTGGATCGTGACCGGGCGGACAGGGCGCGCCGGCCGACGCCTGGTCCTCGCCGGTCTGGTGGCATGTCTGATCTCGTGCGACGAGGGTACGATCCCGGACGTGATGACAGACCCGGGCACGGGAACCCAGCAGGTCACGCTGGTGCAGAGCACGGTTGCCCCGGGGGTCGGAGACGCCGTGCAGTTCCAGGTGACGGTGACCAGCAACGGGATGCCGGCCAGCGGTGTCGGGGTCACGTTCACGACGGAGAATCCGCCCTTGACCGATCCGAACGAGCAGTTCCAGCCGGTCACTGCGCAGACCGGCGTCACCGGCCTGGTCTCGACCACGCTGAGCACTCTCGCCACGACGCCGACGTCGTTCGACGTGCGAGCGACGGCCAGCGGCGGCGGATTCGACGTTCTCCGGGTCACTCTCCAGCCATGACCGGAGCGCTCCACGGGCGGCGAGGTGGATTTCCGGCGTGCCCGGGCCGGGGAATCGGCGTATGAGACATCGTGAGTCCATGATTCCGAATCGCGGTGCAAAGAGGACGGTCCTCACGAGCCGGGCCGGCGGCGTGACGATCCTGGAGATCATGATCGCCCTGGTCATCCTCGGCATCATGGCCGCCGCGGTGACCCCGATGGCGAAGATGACGGTGCAGCGCCGGAAGGAGATGGAACTCAGGCGGTCACTCCGCATCCTCCGGGCAGCCATCGACGACTACAAGTCGATGGTGGACCAGGGACAGATCGTCGAGGAGGACGTCGAGGCGATGGGCTTTCCACCCGATCTCGAGACCCTGGTCGAGGGCGTCCAGCTGAACACGGGAGAACTGACGAAGAAGAAGTTTCTTCGCCGGATCCCGAAGGATCCGATGACCAATTCCATCGAGTGGGGACTGAGGTCGTACCAGGACGAGGCGGACTCGAGGTCGTGGGGCGGCGAGAACGTGTTCGATGTCTATACCCTGTCGAGCGGTGTCGCCCTCGATGGCTCGAACTACAACGAATGGTGAGAGCATGCCCGTGATGAGAGAGCAGACATGCGCGGTGGCGGGTGAGCGGGTCGCTGATCGCAGTGCCGCCGGGTTGCGGCAGCGGGGGTTCACCCTCATCGAACTCCTGGTCGTCGTGGCGATCATCGGCATCCTGGCCGGTGTAGCGGCCGCCCGGTTCAAGAACACTCCACAGAAGGCGAGAGAGGCGGTCCTGAAGACAAATCTGGCAACCCTGCGCGATGTCATCGATCAGTACTACGCGGACAAGGCGCACTACCCCTTCACCCTCGAGGATCTGGTCGATGATGGTTATGTCCGCACCATTCCACCGGATCCGATCGTCGGCAACGCTGATGCCTGGGAGCTGATCGAATCCGAGCCCGATGAGAACAACCCGGACGAGTCCAGCGGCATCTTCGACGTGAAATCGTCCGCGCCTGGTCAGGCGCTGGACGGGACCTACTATGAAGACTGGTGATCTCACACCCCGGTGGCGATGGATGATGCTCGTGCCGGTGCTGGTCCTGGGCTCGGTGGTCGGCTGCGATGTGATTCACGTACCGGTCGTGTCCGTGAGCCTGACGTCCTCGAGCCCGACGATCACGGGTCCCACACCGGTCCAGTTCCTCGCCACCGTGACCGAGGATGGCGCCGCCCTGCAGGGCGTCGAGGTGCTGTTCTCCGCCAGCCGGGGCACGTTCTCCGGAGGATCTGCGACCGAGACGACGGTCAGCGACAGCGTCGGCCTGGCGGTGGCGGCTCTCACCCTGAGCGATCTGACGGATACCACGCCGGTCGAGGTGACGGCCACCGCGGTGGAGGCCAACGTGATGACCATGGTGAGCGTGAACGTTCAGCCTGGAGGGACCCGATGAGGCGATCCGGCGACGAGATGCACGAGAGGGGAGCGGTGCTGCTGGTCCTGGTGGTCGGCATCGTGGTCATGGGGATCCTCGCCGGGCAGGTGGTGCAGGGCTGGAACGCCATCACCACGCGAGAACGAGAGGCGGAGTTTGTCTCCCGTGCAACCCAGATCGCCCATTCCATTCAGCGCTACCAGGCAGACTACCAGAAGCTGCCGTCGACCATGAAGGAACTGATGGAACCCGGCCCGAAGGGGAATTCCCGGTACCTGAGAAAGCTGTGGAAAGATCCCCTGACCGGCGAGGACTTTGTGCTGCTCTGGCTCGCGCCTGATGGGGCCAGCCTGTTCCGCTCCGACGGGAAACCGTCCACGTCGGGCAGCTTCGGCAACACTCCAGGCGGCCAGCAGCCCGGAGTGGCGTCCAATCACAACCAGGCCAGCTCGCTGAACCTGAACCAGCTCACCGTGCCTCTGGGGAGTCCCGGTTATGACGCCAGCAAGAATCTCTCGCTGCTCGATGCCTACAAGAAGCAGCAGAGCAACCCGGTGGGGCCAGGATCCGGCGGCCAGGGGATGTCGTCCGGGCTGGCGCAGCCTTTCGGTGCGAATCCGGAGCTGAAGCTGGGAAAATTTGACACCGGTTCCAGCTTGTTGTCTACGCCGGGAGTGGGGCCGATCGTGGGCGTGGCCACATCGTTCGATGGCGTCTCGTACATGGAGTTCAAGGGGCACGAGGACTACTCGGGCTTCGAGATCTCCATCTTCACCATCTCCCAGCAACAGATCGCCCAGCAGAACACCGGGTCACCGGTCGCGCGCAACCCGTTCGAGATGCCGGGCACACCGCTTCCCAATCCACTGTCACCGGAAGGCAAAAAACTGTACAACACGGATGTCAATCAGCTCGGCGGCGGAAAAAGCTTGCAGCCTGGCGGCAACCGGTAGCGGGGTCGTCCGAGGGGCCGGGGCAGGGCCCCATGAGGTCTCGATAGTCGATGCGTTCCACGGTCGCGATATCACCCAGGGTGGCGGCGTAGGTGTCGGCCCGGCCGACGATCACCACGGTCGCCGTCGAGGGGTGCAGTGTCTGCGCGGCGAGGGTTGCGAGCTGGTCGCGCGTCATCTTCTCGACCCGGTCCTGGTAGGTGTCCAGGGAGTTCGTCGGGAGATCGAATGACTCGAGTTCGAGGTAGCGACTGGCAACCTGGAGTGCGGTCTCGAACTCGAGGGGGTACCCCCCGATGAAGCGCGCGCGCGCGGCCGCGACCTCTGCCTCGGTGGGACCGTCCTGCCGGTACGCATCGACCAGGGAGTGGATCTCGGTGGTCACCTCGGCCACCGACTCGTTCGGCGTGAACGTCGACACCCGGAACGCGCCGCCCAGTCGGCGGGCGTCAAAGGTGGAGTGGACGCCGTAGGTCAACCCCTTCTCCGCACGGATGCGCTCGATCATGCGGGAGGAGAACCCCCCACCGCCGAGAATCCAGTTCATGACCTCGCATGCGTCGTGAGCCTCGTCATCCCGGGTTATGCCCGGATGACCCCAGCGGATCTGGGCCTGAGAAAGGTCGGGACGGTCCACCAGGAGGACCCGGCATCCCGGTGGGGCGGATGGGAGCGCCGCCTCCGGCAGGGCGGTCTTCTCCCCGTCGCCGGGCCAGTCGCCCAGCACGGCCGCTGCGGCCGCGTCGACTTCATCCGGTGCGGCATCACCGGCCACGGCGAGAATCGCCGACTGCGGGCGGACGGTCGAGCGGTGGAACTCGGCGATGTCGTCCCGGGAGATCGACGCGATCGAGGTCGGGGTTCCCGACAGCGGATGGCCGTACGGATGGTCCGCGAACACCTGCATGGCGAACGCCCAGTCAGCGAGTGTCGACGGGTCGTCCATGCCACGCGCCAGGCCGCTGAGGCGGCGCGATCGCATGACATCGACCTCTGCGGGATCGAAGGCCGGCCGGAGCGCGATCTCGCCGAGCAGATCGACGATCGCCGTGAGGTCCTCGGAGAGACCTGCCAGCGTCACGGAGATTCCGTCCCACCCCCCGCGGGCGGACCAGCTCAGGCCCAGGTCGTCGATCTTCTCCGCCAGGGTTTGCCGGTCGAATCGCTCACTGCCCTTGCCCAGGAGAGCGCCGGTCAGGGACGCCAGACCCTCCCGGCCCCCGGGATCCATGCAGCCTCCGCCGGCGACCTGGAGATGGACGGCGATGGTGGGCAACCGGTGGTCCTCGATGTGCAGGAGCATCATGCCGTTCGCCAGGCGCTGTCGGCGGACCGGTGGGACCGTGACGCGGAGCGGCGGTGCGGCGCTCATGCCGGCTCCGCGAGAACGACCGAACGGTTGTCCGCCACGAGATAGCGGCGTGCGACATCCTGGACCTGTCCGGCGGTCACCGACCGGTACGACTCGACGAGCCTGTTGATCATCTCCCAGCCATCCGCGCGGATCTGGAACAGCCCGAGCTGCAGGCCCCGGTAGCAGTTGTTCTGTGCTTGGAGCACGAACGAGGCCACCATCTGCTTGGTCGCGCGTTTCACTTCGCGGGTGTCCGGCGGCGTCTGGTGAAGACGGTCGATCTCCTCCCAGATGTCGGCCTCCAGTCCGGCGATGTCATCCCGGGGATGTGCCACGGCGGAAACGTTGAACAGCGATGGATCCCTGTTCAGGAACGAGAACCCCACGCTGGCCTTGACGGCGGCTGCGCGGCCCGTGGCGACGAAGCGCCGGTGAAAACGAGATGCCTGGCCGGTGCTGAGGATCGATGCCAGGATGACAAGGGGGAAGGTGTCGGCGTGGGTCACACCGGGAATGTGAAACCCCGCGAACAGGGCAGCCGCCTCGAGTGTCTTCCGGTAGACTCCGCGTCGCTCCCCGTGCTGTGGCTCCTCGAACGTCACGACGTCGGGAGGCCGAGGGCCCGGTTTCATGACCCCGTACGCGTCTTCCACCAGGCGTTGCACGACATCGCTGTCGAAGTCGCCCACGACCACCACCGTGGCGTTGTTCGGCGCATAGAAGGTGAAGAAGTAGTTGCGGCAGTCATCGAGTGTCATGGCCACCAGATCGGAGTCCCAGCCCACCACCGGCCAGGAGTACGGGTGCCGGGAGAAGGCAAGTGACATCAGTTCCTCCTGGACGAGTCCGTAGGGAGTGTTGACGGTGCGGAACAGCCGTTCGTTGCGGACCACCTCGCGCTCCGACGCCAGGTTCTCCTCCGTCAGGAGCAGATTGGCCTGACGGTCGCTCTCCAGCCGGATCGCCAGGTCAAGGCAATCCGACGGGAGATTCTCGTAGTAGGAGGTGTTGTCGCAGGTGGTGAAGGCGTTGAGCTGGCCGCCCCTGGCCTGGATGGTTCTCGCGAACTCCTCGGGGCCGACCTTCGGAGTGCCCTTGAACATCATGTGCTCGAACAGATGCGAGATTCCCGTGATGCCCGGGCGCTCGTTGCGTGAGCCGGCGGCATAGTGGACCTGATAGGAGATGAGCGGTGTGGCGTGGTCCTCGAGCATCACCAGCCGCAGACCGTTGGAGAGAACGGTCTCGGAGGCGTCGAATCGAACCGGAGCGGAGGCGCTGGTTGAGGAGCCGGACGACATGGATTCCTTGCAGGGGCGCCGGAGGCGGCGTCGGACTGTTCGATGCCTTATAACAGACCCGGAGGCAGGCATCAAGACATCCGGTGGAGCCGGACGTGGTACGGTCGCTGGATGTCCCGTGCCGAAGCGATCTCGCCGGACTCATGCGGTGCGATCGATGCGCCCGGCCTGTCCGCGGTCGTTTTCGATCTCGATGGGACGCTGATCGATTCCTACGGCGCCATCACCGAATGTTTCAATCATGCCTGCGTCAGTCTCGGGTTCGAGCCGCGGTCCGAGGACGAGGTCCGTCGCCTGGTGGGTCACGGTCTCGAGTCTCTGATGAGTGACGCGGTTGGCTCGGGTCAGATGCTCCGGGCGGTGCGCCTCTTCCGGCATCGTTACGACGAGGTCTGCGAGGAGCGGACCCAGCTTCTCCCCGGCGCGGCGACCACCGTCGCAGCGCTCGACCGGCGTGGCCTGGCGCTGGGAGTGGCCACCAACAAGCCGACAGGCTTCGCCGTCCGTCTGCTGCGCGCCCTGGGTCTGTCCCCACCCATCAAGGTGGTTCATGGCCCCGGGGCCGACATCCCTCCCAAACCGGATCCGGCGATGTTGCTGCGTGTCCTGCACGACCTGGACGTGCGCCCGGAGGACGCCCTCTTCGTGGGTGACATGAGTGTGGATGTGGAGACGGCGCGCCGGGCCGGTGTGCGTGTCTGGCTGGTCCCCACCGGCAGCGCCTCGCCGGATGACGTTGCCCGGGCGGGCGCGGATCGGGTGCTGCCTGGACTGGACGGCCTCCCTGCGGCTCTCGCCGGACTGTCCCGGTCGTCTTGAGGTGGTCTCCCACGAGATGGTACGATGCGCGCTCGTCGGCTCCAGGCGATGCCGGCATGAATGATCCGACCACGAGGAATCCTCCAGCATGTCCGTCAAGGCCACGCAGATTCGCCAGGGAATGCTGATCCTCCGCGAGGGTGAACTCTTCCGTGTCGATTCGGTCAATCATGTGACTCCCGGAAAAGGGCGAGCGCATGTCCAGACCTTGCTGAGGAATCTCCGGACCGGGGCGGCGCACGATCATCGGTTCCGCTCCGATGACTTCGTCGAGCGAGCCGTGATGGACCAGGTGGAGATGGAGTATCTCTATCAGGAGGGGGACCACTACATCTTCATGAATACAGAGACATACGAGCAGGTGCCGCTGACCTCCGATGTCCTCGGCAACACTCTCGACTACCTGCTCCCCAACGGCACCGTGCGCGTCGAGTTTCACGACGGCACACCCATGGGAGTCAGCCTTCCTCTCTCGGTTCGCCTGAAGATCGTCGAGACCGAGCCGCCATTGAAGGGCGCCACGGCCGCCGGTTCGCCGAAGCCCGCAACGCTGGAGACTGGTCTCACCGTGAGTGTGCCCCAGTTCATAGAGGTCGGGGAGATCGTCGAGGTCGACACGCGTAATGGGGCGTACATCACGCGCGGATGACAGGCCTCACGGCGAATCAGGGGGCGACGCCTTGTCTTCCTTGGCGCCCAGCGATTTGATGATCTCGTCGGTGGCGATGTCGAACAGTCCGTAGTCCGAGAAGTCTCGCTCGATTCTTCTCTCGGTTCCCCGCTGGCCCCGTTCATTGACGACCTGGCGTCGCCAGATGGACCGGGAGGGGAATCTGAGGCCCGACGGGTGACGGGCGAGAAAATCGACTGACAGCGTCTGGACACGGGGGCGCGACCGGAGGGGAATCCCCGCGAGTCGAAAGGCCCGTCGATACCGATCCAGGCGGATCTCCATGGTGGCCTCCTGGCGGGTCGGCTCGGCCTCGAGGTGGATGGGATTGAAGAGATCCCGGTCCACCCAGAGACGACCACTCCACTCCGCCATGCGCCGGCCCGTGGTGAAGGCGATCTGGCCGTCGAAGGCGACGATGATCGTGTCGGTCACACCACGTTTCTCCGTGCCGACGACCTCGAACCGGAACAGGGACGCGAACTCCGGGGCCAGGAGGGAAGCCCACAGGTAGGGCGGCGGCGTCGACGCCTGGACCACCGCCGGCGAGTGGCGGACCGGGACCCCGTCCCGGGAGAGAATCTGGCGGTATTCCGCGACCGTGTCGAGATCGGATACGGGCTGCAGCAGGTAGCGATAGGTGGCCCGTCGCTGCCAGTTTGGCCGCCCGGTCCAGGGGGCGCTGTCCTCCTCGGTCCACCGTTCGGTGCAGGTGAACTGCAGAACCGTCCGCCGGTAGGCGGCAGCGCGGCCGGCCATGCGGAGCAGGACCGGCGCCGGATTCCGGCGCGGACCTCCGTCGCTTCCTTCCCGCGCGCGGGTCGCCAGGGCCGGATCCGCCACGGCGGGCAGGCTGAGACCGAGAAAGATGACGACGGCGGGAATCGAGGCGTGGCGAATCATCATGGCGATGGCCGGGTTCCAGTGTAGCCCACCGCGGGCCGGGAATCCGTGACCGGGCGGGCCTCCGGAGGGCAGTGCTGGACCGTGATATAATCAACGCCTAGATTTGGGGAAGGAGAGGAGGTTTTTCCCTTGCCCTCCAGTGGCTCTCGATATCTCATCCCGGTCTGTCTCATGGTGCTCTTGCCCTGTGTGGTCCGGGCGGACAAGCTCGTGCACTTCCAGAATGGTCGAGTTCTGCGTGTGGTGGCGGTCCGGCAGGACGACGCGTGGTACACGCTGTCTCTCGGCCGCCGTGCCACCATGGGCGTTCCCGCGGTGCTGGTCGCGCGGATAGACGACATCGCGGACGACAGCGTCGGTTCCGTCGCGCTTCCCAACGTGCAGTCGGCGGCGGGAGGCACGATGCGCGCCTCGGTGCCACGCCGGCCGACACCTCCCTCCGTCCGGGCCGTGCCGTCGGTCGGTGTCGCCCGCCCGGCCGGCGTGGCCCGGGTCTCCCCGGCGGCACGACCCACGGGAGCGGCCGATGCACGGGCCCGTGCCGACGCGCTGGCCGTACGGGGTCGAACCGTCAGCGGAAACCTGGGTGCGCTCCGGTCGCCTGCGGGGCGTGCCGCCAACCCGGCGCCGACCGCGCAGCCCGCCGGGTCCACACTCGAAGGCGGCGCGAGTGCATGGCCGTCGCTCCTCGACAAGAACCGGACGCGGCGGCCGGCAACGGCAGGCCGCCGCGACGGAGACGGCAGCAATCGCTGAGCCGTCCGGTTGGGTCCGGATTGTCACGGCCGGACCCCCGGAGAACGTGAGCCCATCATGGTGAGATCCGCCGTGTCCCCGATGCCGGGTCCGATG
>JBHHZI010000095.1:0-12759 GCA_046757965.1 Acidobacteriota bacterium
GTCCTCCCAGAATCGCCGGCCTCCAGGCCCTACCCCCTGTTGCCGGCGGCACCAAGAGGGAGGGCGCCGGGCGGCGCCTCCGGAGAGGCCAGCGATGAGACCGACGCCCAGGAAGATCCGCCAGGCCCCCGCGGGCGCGCGAGCCCGGGCGGCAACGCCCGGGATGCGGTGGCTGCTCCTGGCCGGTGCCGCAGCCGGCCTGCTTATCGGTGCCGGGACGGGAGACGCCGGGGGAGCGCAGACGGCCGCCCCCCCCGTTCCGGCCGGCTGGCTCCACGACGTCAGCCGGGAGATCCGTCGGCTCGAATACCGGTTCTCCGACCGCGGAGACGGCTCCTGGTCGGCGCCGAACCGTGCGCAGGGCCTGCGGACGACCATCCGCGAGTCGGGCCTGGAGGTGGTCTCCCGCACCCGCGGCGCCGAGGCGTTCCGGCTCACGCTGCGGCTCACCGGGTTCGGGCGCGAGGGCGTCCTGTCGCCCCCGGGAAGCGCGGGGATCGTCCACGACGGCGAGAGGATCGAACTGCGCTACGCGAGGCTCACCGAGTGGTACGTCAACGAGCGCCGCGGCCTCGAGCAGGCGTTCACGCTCCCGGCACCGCCGGAGGGCGCCGCGGTCGGACCGGTCGTTCTGGAGATGGCCCTCGGCGGCGCCGGCCCGCGGGCGAAGCTGAGCGAGGACGCCCGCAGCGTCACCTTCGCCTTCGCCCTCGGAAGCGGAACGCTGCTGCGCTATGCAGGCCTGGCGGTCGTCGATGCGGCCGGGGAGCCGGTGCCCGCGAGGCTGCACGCCGCGCCCGGCCGGCTCCAGATCCGCATCGACGACGGGGGGGCGGTCTATCCACTCACCGTGGATCCCCTTATCGGCCAGTTCGGCTGGGGCGACGTCGGGACGGCCGGGGACGTGCTGGGCGAGTCGGTGGCCACGGCGGGAGACGTCAACGGGGACGGCTTCAGTGACGTCATCGTCTCCGTCCGGGGATACGACAACGGCGAGGTGAACGAGGGGGCGGCCTTCCTGTACCTGGGGAGCGCCTCGTCGCTGTCGTCGACACCCGACTGGATGGCGGAGTCCAACCAGGGCCAGTTCCTCATGTCGCCGGACTTCGGGGTCTCGGTGGCCACCGCCGGCGACGTCAACGGTGACGGCTTCGACGACGTCATCATCGGGGCGTCGAAGTTCACCAACACCGTCTCCGAGGAGGGCGCGGCCTTCCTGTGGCTCGGAGGGGCGGGCGGCATGGGGCCCGACGGCAACCCCGGCAACGCGGACTGGTCGTACTTCCCGGGACAGCAGGAGTCGTTCTTCGGGTTCTCGGTGGCGACCGCCGGCGACGTGGACGGAGACGGCGATGACGACGTGATCATCGGCGCGCCCAAGGCCAGCAACGGCGAGATGAACGAGGGGCGCGCCTTCCTGTTCGTCGGTGTCCCCGGTGGCCTGGCGGTCGCCCCGGCGTGGACCGCCGAGAGCAACCAGGCCTGCACCCCCGCGGGCAGCATCTGTCCCGGCCCCTGGTTCGGCGGCTCGGTGGCCGGGGCGGGCGACGTGAACGGGGACGGCTTCGACGACATCGTCATCGGAGCCCGGAGCTGGGAGGACGCGGGCTTCCTTGCGGGCGCCGCCTTCGTCTGGCACGGGAGCGCGTCGTTCGGGACGAACCCCGACGGCACCCCCGCCAACGCCACCTGGTTCGCGGAAGGGAACGGGCTGGCGGGCAGCTTCGGCGGGTCGGTGGCGACGGCGGGCGACGTGAACGGCGATGGCTTCGCGGACGTCATCATCGGGAGCACCGTGTACTCCAACGGGCAGCAAGACGAGGGCGGAGCCTTCGTCTACCACGGAGGCGCCGCAGGGCTGGGCCCGATCGGCTCGCCGGCGAACGCCGACTGGCACGCGGAGGGGGACGAGGAGTTCGCCCGCCTGGGATCGTCGGTGGCCACCGCGGGCGACATCAACGGCGACGGCTTCGCCGACGTCATCGTGGGCGCCCCGTTCCACGCGACGAACCAGGGCAGGGCGTACGTCTGGCTGGGTGGCGCCGGCGGGCTGGGCGCGGACGGCACCCCGGCGAATGCCGACGGCACAACGGGCGGTGCGTTTCCGGGGGGCTCCCAGACCGGCAAGTCCGTGGCCACGGCGGGGGACGTGAACGGCGACGGCTACAGCGACGTGATCGTGGGCTCCCCTGCATTCGAGGACACCGGCAGCCAGCAGGGTGCAGCCGCCGTCTACCTCGGCGAGGGGGACGGCCCGCTCGAGACGGCCTCCTGGGATTTCGACGGTGACGACGGCGGGGCGGCGCTCGGTATGTCCGTGGCGTCGGCCGGCGACACGAACGGCGACGGCTACAGCGAGGTGATCGTAGGGGCGCCGCGGTTCGACGGGGGCGAGGTCGCCGAGGGGAAGGTGTTCGTGTTCATCGGCTCCTCCGGCGGTCTGTTCCTGACGCCATCGTGGACCGCCGAGAGCGACCAGCGCGGCGCGGAGCTCGGCCACGCGGTGGCATCGGCCGGGGACATGAACGGCGATGGCTTCAGCGACGTCGTCGCCGGCGCTCCGCTCTACGAGAAGACCCTGACCGACTCCGGCTGGGTCTTCGCCTGGCACGGCGGCCCCGCGGGGATCGGCGACGACGCCGGCCTGGGGGCGAACGGCACGCCGGCGAACGCCGACTGGGGGCAGGGAGGCGATCAGGCGGGGGGGCAACTGGGATTCTCGGTGGCGCCGGCCGGGGACGTGAACGGGGACGGGATCGGCGACCTCCTGCTGGGCGCACCCTTCTACGACGCCCCGGAGGCGGACGAGGGCAGGGCCTATCTCTTCGCCGGCTCGGCGGGCGGGGCTCCGTCGCTGATCTGGACCGCCGAAGCCGACCAGGCCGGTGCGGAGCTGGGAACGTCGGTCGGCACGGCCGGCGACGTCGACGCCGACGGCTTCGGCGACGTGATCCTCGGCGCGCCCGGCTTCAGCAACCCCGAGGCGGGAGAGGGTGCGGCGGTCGTCTGGATGGGCGGCGGCGCCGGAATGGGCGCCGGCGGCACTCCCGGCAACGCCGCCTGGATGGCCGAGTCGGATCAGGCGGGGGCCCGCCTCGGGGAATCGGTGGGGACGGCGGGGGACGTGCTGGGAAACGGCTTCAGCGACGTGATGGTCGGCGCGCCCGGCTTCGCCGACGGCGAGGCCGGCGAGGGCGCGGTCTTCGTGTGGTACGCGTTCCCGGCCGGGCTCGGAGCCGACGGCACCCCCGCCAACGCCTGGTGGATGGCGGAGGGGGACGTGGCGGATGCGGAGCTGGGTGCTTCGGTGTCCTCCGGCGACCTGAACGGCGACGGCCTGGGAGACGTCCTCATCGGCGCCCCCGGCTTCGGGAACGTTCAGGCGGGGGAGGGGATCGCGCTGGCATGGTTCGGCAGCTCCTTCGGCCTGAACTTCGGATTTGCCGGCAGCCCCGCGGGCGCCGACTGGAAGGTCGAGAGCAACCAGGTGGGCGCGCGGCTGGGAGCCTCCGTGGCCTTCGCCGGCGACGTGAACGGCGACGGTTTCGGGGACATCATCGCGGGCGCGCCGGACTACGACTTCCCCGAGGTGGACGAGGGACGGGCGTTCGTCTACTACGGCGGCGGCGGCGATGGTCTGCACCGGATCCCGCGGCAGGGGAACCCCGTCGGTCTGGGCCCGCTCCACGCGCTGGGGAAGTCGGACGGCGATACGTCGTTCCGGCTGCGGGTCCTGGCGCGGTCGCCCGGCGGACGAGCCAACGTCCGGCTGCTCTGGGAGGTGAAGCCGCTGGGCACACCGTTCGACGGAACGGGACAGGTGCTCAGCCCGCTGCAGATGGACACGGGCTCGCCCGACTTTTTCGACGGAAGCGCCGTGGAGTTCGACGAGCTGATGCCGGGCCTGGCCCCCGGAACGTTCTACCGCTGGCGCGCGCGCATCCTCACCGACTCGCCGCTGTTCCCGCGGTCGCCATGGCTGACCATCCCCTACAACACCCGGAACGAGACCGACCTGCGCACCTCCGGCTGCCTGGACGACGACGGGGACGGCTACGGCCGCGCCGTCGATCCGCTCTGTCCTGCCGACCCCATCCTGGATTGCGACGACGGCGAGGCGACCGTCTTTCCCGGGAACCCCGAGTCCTGCGACAACCTGGACAACAACTGCGACGGGACGGTGGACGAGGGAAACCCCGGCGGCGGAGCGTTCTGTGACACCGGGCGCCCGGGCGTCTGCGCCGACGGGACGATCACCTGCCTGGGCGGCGGCCTGCAGTGCAGGGAGGAGGTGTCGGCCTCCCTGGAGATCTGCGACAACCTGGACAATGACTGCAACGGCTTCGCGGACAACTTCGGGACCTCCTGTGGTGTCGGGCAGTGCGCGGCCACGGGTTCCTGCGTCGGCGGCGTCGACTCCTGTGTGCCCGGCATGCCCGCCGCCGAGGTCTGCGACGGGGTGGACAACGACTGCGACGGGGAACTGCCGTTGGACGAGTTCGACGGCGACGGTGACGGGGCCCTCGCCTGTGCGGACTGCGATGACGGGGCGCCGGGCGTGATCGCGATCCCAGGGCCGTTGACCGGTCTGGTCGTCGCCAGGCAGAACCCCAACCTCTGGCGCTGGCAATGGGACTCCCAGGCGATGCAGGCCGGCGTCGATACGGTCTACGACGTCTTCTCCGGGCTCATCCCGGACATCGACCCGGTGGCCGGCTTCTCGGGAGGGAGCTGTGTCGGCGAAGACCTCACGATCCCGCGGTTCATCGACTTGAGCCCCGACCCGGCGCCGGGCGTGGCGGTTTACTTCCTGTTCCGGGGCCAGAACGGCTGCGGGGACGGGACCTTCGGAAGCGCCTTCCGCGACTCCACGGCCGCCGCCAGCCCGACCGCCTGCCTGTGAGGCAAGACGCCGTTGGTCGACCCATCCACTAGTGTCGCCGCCGCGTAGCTCGTCGCACCATCGACGATGAACGGAACTCGCTGTGTCCCGTCGAACCCCGAGCCGAGGCCGGACTCCCAGTGGTCCGGATCCGAGGAGCCGCGGATAGGAGGTACGAGCCCTGTTCGCGTCCGATAAGTGCGGATCCGTAAACCACGTGTCGTCGTCCGGAAACGGATTCTGGGGTAGTATGGCCCCGTACGGACAACCGCCGGCTGTTCGAGTCCATCGACAACATCCCGCCGGCGGAGCTGGAAGAAGCGTACTACCGACAGCGTGAAGCTCCCGCCATGACGGCGGGAATCAACTAATCGAGTCCCCGGGAAATCCGGGGCGGTTCACGTCATTCACCTGTATGCTGTGTGGCTGGAAGAACCGTACCTCGAACGGCTGTTCGGGCAAGAGTACGGCGCTTACCGGGGCAGGACAGCAAGGTATCTTGGAGTCCGAAAAGGGAAGGCAAGGAAACAAGTTGAAGAACGATGCCGCAGGTAGCCTCGAGAGGTGCAAGACGCCGACCGTGCGGAACAGGCAGCAGCGAGGAACAAGGAGACTGGAGGCCGCTCCATGAATATTCTCGACGCTGTGCTGGTCCGATCGTTGCGGCCGCTGATGGTGCGAGCAATGCGACAGGTGCTTCGGGATAGATTTTCGCACGAGAGCTTGAAAGCGTTGATCCGAGAGATCTGGCGACAGTACAGAGCGCTTGCTCGCGGCCTGCCGGCGGAAGCGACGCTCGCGGCGCGCATCATGGTTCGTCTTGCCGCAGTAACGGCCGGCGTTTACCGGTCTCTGGTCGACGCTGGCCTGAGCCATGACGAGGCAAGGGAAAGGACGGCACGTGTTTCCTGGCTCCTCTACTCGAAGCTTGCCATCCTGCCGTGGAAGTTCACGGCGCTGCTGGCGCGGCCTCCCATCCGCCGTGTGCGCCGGGTGATGGATCTGCTCATGCGGTTTCCCTACGCCGCGCCGGGATACCGCATGAATTACGTTCCCACGGACGAAGGTACGGTGGGTTTCGACGTTCATCGCCGTCCCGCCGCAGAGTACTTCGCCCGTCAGGGATTGTCAGACGTCTGCGTCGTTGCATTCTGCAACCTCGACTACCCACTGGCCGATAGGTGGCGTGTGAAGCTGGAACGATCACAGACGCTTATTGGAGGTGCGAGGTACTGCGATTTCCGCTTCCGAGCACGCGGCGCGCGGGACGGATAATCCGGTCGCAACGGTGTAGCCTGCAGCGGTCAGCAGCAGAACGACGGCAGTGAGGAGAGGTCGGTTGGGAGAGTACGTCGCGGGTCGTCCTTCCCAAAAATGGAAACCGAGGAAACGAAAGCAGGTTCGTGATGAAGATCAGGCTGAGACTCGGACCGGTCGCGATCGGTGTTTTCGTGCTGCTCGGGTGCCAGGGAGTCAGCCATGCGAAGGCCCAGGGAGACCGTGACCGAACGGAGACGGAGCTGGCGGTTAAAGCGGACAAGATCGCGTACCAGGCGCTTCCGGCACCGGCCGTGTTTCGTTCACAGGTACCGGACTCCCTGCGCGCGAACCTTCCGCCCGATCCCACCCCGTTCGGCAACCGCGTGCAGAAAATCAGTGGTTCCATCTCTATCCAAGCCTGGGATCGTACGGAGGAGACTCGTGCGAAGCCGCCGTACACGGACGACGCCGCACAGGTAACTGCAACGTTCACCACCGCTGACGGTGCCCGGTGGAAAGTGGTCCAAACGGAGATTGCTGCGCGCAAACCGGATGGTTCATCGCACTTGTTTGCCGGGTTGGGAACGAACGTGATCGTCCACGGCGATACGGGTAAAGAGAATCCCCTGATGCCGAAGATGAACGCGGCTCTCTCCATGTGGGGTCCGGCGAAGGTATATAAAGACGGCGAGCTGGTGAAGGATGATGCCGTTCTCCACATCATGGTCACCAGCCGTGCACGCACGGCGTCGGATTTTCGGTATCAGCGTTACGACAGGACGGGGGGCCCAGTGGACGAGGTGCACCTGTTCCTGAATCCAAAGAACCACCTGCCCGCCCCGGGTGGTTTTCTGCACATCATGTGGGAACGGGCAAGCGTAACGGCAAAGGAGCGCGGATAGCGGATAGGCAGTATCAGGCCACATTCGAGTCCGGTAATGCTGATTCTGTCAACTTCCTACCGCCCTCTGCTGGGGGTTTTCGGCTAGTATGAGCCCGTACAGGCGCGCCCGTTCGTACGAACCCTCGGCGTAGAACCTTTCCGCCGCACCGAACGCCGCGGCCCCCGGAGCCGGGGCAGCGGGATCGTCGGGCCCGTCCGCCGGGACCGCCGCGACCGGCATCAGGATGGCCATGGCCGCCATGGCAGCGATGGCCACCACGACGACGATTCCGAAGGGGAGTACGAGCCAGGTCGATTTCATTGTTTCCCTTTCCGGGCCGGCCGGCGATCACGAATTCGGGATAAATAGCCGGGGTCCAGTCATTTGGACACCCCGCCGGCCGATTGGTTCCCGCCGGCCAGCCAAGTATATTCCCGGCCAGCCAGCCGCGATCAGCCGGGAGCCGATTATTTCCGTGCATCACCCTGGTCCCTGGCGTCTGTCCCGGTGAAACCTATCCAAGGAGGCACCGATGTACAGGAAAACCGCATTTCTTGCTGTCGTTCTGCTGGGCGCCCTGTCGGCAACGACCGCCACCGCGGCGGTGGTCAACGTCGACGCCACCGCGCTCACCAACACCGAATTCCTGATCCCGGGCCAGACCGGCCGGCTCGACGGCACCGTGGTGCAGCCGATCGATCTCGCCCCCGGCGCCTATCATTTCCAGGTCGGCGCCGCCCGGGTCGGCGACTTTCATTTCCGGGTGACGGCCCTCGGCACCATCGACTACGACGCCGCCTTCGACGGCTTCCTGTCGGGACGCGGCACCGATACCCTGGTCGTCCGGGGGTACGACATCAACTTCGATGCCACCGGCCTCTCCACCACCGGAATCCTCCTGCTGGTGTTTGGCGAAACCCTGCAGGACTCCACCTCGATCCTGTCCCTCACCCTGGTGCCGGAGGCGGGGTACCGGTTCACGGTCGGCGCCGCCCTGACCGGCAATTTTCATTTCAACGTCGACCTCGCCGGACATATCGACTACGACGGCGAATTCGATCCCTTCCTGTCCGGGCGCGGCACCGATACCCTGACCGTGGTCGGCTACCCGGTGCAGATCGACGCGACCTCGTTGTCGAACAGCGATTTCCGCATTCCCGACGCGTTCGGCCTGCGCGACACCAACCTGCCGACCGCCATGGTGCAGCCGCTGCAGCTGGTACCGGCGAAATACAAGTTCCTGGTCGGCGCCGCCCAGGTGGCCGATTTCCGCTGGGAGGTCGACCGGACCGGCGCCATCCAGTACGACGCGGTCTTCGACGGATTCCTCGGCGGCCGGGCCACCGACACCCTGGTGGTCGCCGGTCACACCGTGCAGGTCGATGCCACCGCACTGTCGGGAACCGGATTCCGCTTCGCCGACACCTTCGGCCTGCGCGACGCCAACGTCGACTCCTCGGTGGTGCAGGCGTTCACCCTGGTGCCGCTGCAGGGCCGTTACCGGATCCAGGTCGGCGGCGGCAACGTCGGCCTGTTCCGGTGGAACCTCGACAACGCCGGCAACCTTACCTATGACACCGCGCACGACGGCTTTCTGGCGGGGCGCGGATCTCACACCCTGACGGTGAACGGCTACCCGATCACCATCGACGCCACCGCCCTGGGACCGGGCAATTTCCACGTCTTCAACGTGTTCGGCCTGGCGCCGCTGCCGACCGCCGCGGTGCAGCCGCTCACCCTGGTCCCCACCCCGCGGTATCTGTTCGTGTTCCAGACGGCGCTGCGGGTGCGGTTCGTCGTGACCGGCGCCGGCACCATCGAATACGACCCCAGCCTCGACATCTGCGTCTCCGGCCGCGGCACCAGCCACATGATCGTCTGGTGCGATCCGGGCGACCCGCCGTCGGCCGAACAGCTGATCCTCGATCTGCAGAACTACATCGCCTCCCTGGCCGATGTCGATTTCCGCAACGGCAACGGCAACCTCGCCAACGCCCTGATCAACAAGCTCGACGCGGTGCTGGCCATGATCGATGCGGCGGCGATGGAAACCGATCCGGTTCTCCAGGATCTGCTGCTGCAGGACGCGGTCGACAAGCTGCAGAACGACCTGCTGGCCAAGACCGACGGCTGCGCCGCCGGGGGCGCGCCCGACGCCAATGACTGGGTTGCCGACTGCGCGGTGCAGGAGGTGCTGTTCGCGGAGATCAACCGGATTCTGATCGCGGTGGCGGCCTTGATCTGAAATGTTCGCCGTACGGGGCCGTACTAGCCGAAAACGCCCTCCCGGACGACGATAGGAGCGGATAGGCAGTATCAGGCCCCATTCGAGTCCGGTAGCAGAAGTCGTAGCCGGTGGTGCCGTGCACCGCCCAGCCCTCCGGCAGTCGCTCGTGGGACGCGAGGATCTTCTCTGCGACGATCCAGACCGGCGGCGCGCCGTTTTCGGCGCCGCCTGCAATCTCCGCGGACAGCCTCTCGAAGTAGCCCGCCGGATCGTGGAGTCCGTCGGAATGGTCGATGCGAAGGCCGTCCACCTGCCCACGGCGCACGAACTCCAGCACCAGCCGGTGCGTAGCCTCGAAGGTGCGCGGGCCCTCCTGACGCAACCCGGCCAGGTCGTTGATGTCGAAGAACCGGCGGTAGTTGATCTCGTCCGCGGCGGTGCGCCAGAAGGCCAGGCGGTAGGCCTGGGCGTCGAGCAGGCCGTCCAGCAGGTCGAAGCTCGCCAGGGTCTCCGGGCCGCCCGTCGAAGCGCTCGACGTTGGCCTCGATGAACGACTTGAGATCCCCGGAAGCACCGACGAGACGGGCAAGCTGCCGCCGGAGCACGTCCGCGTCCCGCAGCCGGGCGACCGCCCGCTCGCCTCCCACCTCCCTTTCCGGCAGGTTCCCCAGCGCGTCGAGGAGGCTCTGCAGCTCGAGCATCGTCGCGGCATCGGCGCCGATCCGCGCGCGGAGCCGGTCGAGATCGTGGGCCAGAAGGACCGGGTAGGTCCGGGGATCGACCGGGAAGCGGTGCTCGTGGTAGGCGATCTCGAACGCTCCTCGCTCCCCGTGGAACAGCAGCCGCAGCAGCCCTCGTTCGAGCACCCGGCCGTAATGGTCCTCGAGGAGTGGCAGCAAGACACGGCCGCGCAGCGCCGGCCGGTCCGGCCGCCAGTCGATGTCGAAGAACGTCGCGTAGGGCGAGGCCGGTCCGTGCTCGAGGACGCTCATCCACCAGGCGTTGTCGCTGCCGACGCCCATATGATTCGGAACGATGTCCAGCACGAGCCCCATGTCGTGGCGGTGCAGCGCATCCACGAACCGTTCGAGCCCCTCCTCACCGCCGAGCTCCTCGTTCACACGTCCATGATCGATGATGTCGTAACCGTGCAGACTGCCGGCTCGGGCCTGCAGGATCGGCGAGGCGTAGACATGGCTGACACCGAGCCGGGCCAGGTAGGGAACGATCTCCGTCGCCCGGGCGAAGGAAAACCCGCGGTGCATCTGCAGCCGGTAGGTCGCGCACGGGACCCTCGCGGCGCGACTCGGCGCCGTGACGGCCGACTGCCGGTCGGCCGCCGGTGCCCTGCCTCCGCCCCGCTCCCGGCGCAGAGCCGCGCCGAGCTCCACCAGGCGCGGGTCCCGCGCCAGGGCCGTGAGGTCCGCGGTGAGCCTGCGCCGCCAGTTCGGATGCTCGTCCGTGGTGCCGGGCAGGTTCACCTGCTCGGCCTGCCCGAGGACGTCCTCCAGCTGGAAGGTCAGCACCATCGCCGGGCTGCGGGCGAGGTACCGGTGCACCGCGATCATCAGCGCGGGCGTCAGGTCCTCCGGGGCGCGGATAGGCAGTATCAGGCCCCATTCGAGTCTGGTAATGCTGATTCTGTCAACTTCCTACCGCCCTCTGCCGGGCAAGCCCCTTTCGAGCGCGGCCTGGTAACTACAGTCCTCACGGACGCTGGTTGAGGTTCAAGCTCCGCCATTCGACGATTACGTCTGGCCGGGCAATATAGTCCACGCGCTCCTCTCCCCGGTCACGGAAGCGGGATAGTGACGTTGCGTTTGACTGTGTTCGGCAATCTCGCGGCGCACCGGTGAGGTACGAGCCCTGTTCGCGTCCGATAAGTGCGGATCCGTAAACCTCGTGTCGTCGTCCGGAAATGGATTCTGGGGTAGTATGGCCCCGTACGGACGCACCGATGCCCGATGATTCGTGATTCGGGCACGCGTCTCCATCCCAATTATCTTCCAATCCGGGTGGTTTTAATGGCATTATGTCCCTCGCAAGGGACGCGGAGCCTGGAGAAACGGCTCGATGGGCGCGGCTGCTTCCCGCCCTTCATCCTCTCCGCCGGCGTGTAAGCTCACGCGCCGGCTCAGCCTGTGTGGCTGCGCGGCGCCGGTTCCTGGAGCATTCTCGGAGCGAGGCTGCCGCGCCCGGAGAAGGAGAAGGTCCGATGGGATACAAAACGAGAACAATCCCCTCCGCATCCTTGATGGCCGGCATGACCATCATTGCACTGGCGTCAACCGTCTTCAGGGCCGCGCCCAGTCCGGCTCAGGTTGCCGCCGACTACGACTGGAGGACGGAGCTCGAGCAGACGCTCGGGCAGGTGGCCCCGGTGGAGGTGGAGCAGGGCCGCATGAGGTTCCTGGTGGAGTCAGATTGTCCCCCGATCATCGAGAAATACGGACGCTGCTTCGGGAACAATCCCGCATCACCCTACGGCACCTACGAGCTCGGCGACTTCACGGGACCGGCAGATCGCTTCCGCTGGCGCCTGGCGGAGAACCAGGCCGTCATATTTCTCGGACTCACCCCCCCGACGGGGCGGTTCTTCAGCGTTCAGCCCTACCCTTTCAGCCGACACGAGAGCAAGCTTCACCTTCCACCCGCAGATCCCGAAGGACGATTCTGCGACGATCCGGTGCCGATCCCCCAAGGCTGCCAGACTCCGCGGCAAACGCTTCTCGCCAAGATGGGGCTGAGCCTCAGCCACCTGGATCTCATCACCGACCGCGGCGATGAGGATTCCTTTGACAAGTTCACCGTCGTCGTCACCACCGCCAACAAGGAGGTGGAGCGCCGCATCCGGGAGCTTCTGCCCCGCCGCCTCGCCGAGTTGGGATACTCTCCCAACGTCATCAACATCGATCCCATCCCCTGTGACAGCGTGGCTGCCGACGGCACCTGCGACGACTCCGATCCCCGCAACCTGGTGCTGGGAAGCGAGCCTGAAGCGGACGACTTCATCATGGCCTGGCGCCTCGCCATGACACGGTCACTGACGGCCCTCCAGGACTATCTCGACGATCCGCCCGCCACCGTCCTGCGTGTCACCTTTCCGGACCTGTCCGGCACGTTCGTGCCCTACCCGCGGGAGGCGGTACCGACGCCGCCGGCGATGCACCGGTATAACGAGAAGCCCTACGAGGATGCCTTGGACTGGCTGACCCGGAACATCAGGGACACCTATGCTCCCGGCGGTACGGCGATCAGCTTCTCCTCGTCGCAAGGCCCCTACTATCGATGCATGGACCAGGAATCATCCTGCAATGCCAGCAGTGAAGACGCGTACTACTCGTCGGGGCCGGACATCACGAAGCGCTGCGTCAAGGAAGGCCAGTCCATCTACGTGGTCGGGGTCAATCACTCCCTGGCAGGACCCTACAGCTATTTCAGCCTTTCCATCCGGTCCAGGGAGGAACGCCACGAGATCGGCTATTTCGCCGACATAGACTACGTCG
>JBHHZI010000096.1:0-12473 GCA_046757965.1 Acidobacteriota bacterium
ATCGGCAACCCCAGGTAGATCTGCTCCCGGACCAGGTCCGCCAGGTCGATGCGGCCCGCGGCATCGAGGTTGACCAGCGCACAGTCTTCCGCCGTCACCATGACCTCCGGCTCGGCGGTGGCGGAGGCCGTGCCGGGGTGCCGGTAGAGCAGTGAGAAACCGGTCGCCAGCGGCAGGGCGAAGGTGGTTCCACAGCGGGCACAGACCTGCGCGATGGTGGTGCTCAGGTGTCCCTCGAGCCGGTACGCTCTGCCGGTCGGGGTCAGGACGCCGACGACGCGAACCACCTCGCCCGTCACCGCCGATCCTGCAGGGAGCGGACTGGCGACGGTCACATCCACCGGTCGGGAAGTCGTGGAGCACTCTGAAGTGTCTATGAACATGGGAACTTCCGGGCTACGCCGAAGCCGGCGGATTATAGCATCTGGCCAGGAAGGGTCAACAAACGCCGCCGCCGCCCTCGACTTGCCTCGAGAGACGAGCGAATCGGCCACCGGGGCGGCTAGGCGCGGCCGGGTGCCCGCTCCTCCCGGAGCGATGGGGAGATCTCGAAGGCCTTGTCCTGCAGGCGAGCGGCGCGCTGGGTCATGCCCTGCGCCCGGTAGAAGTCCGCCATCTTCAGATAGAGGCGGGCATTCCATGGATCGAGGGCGATCGCCTTCTTGAACGACTGCTCGGCCTCCAGTTGCCACCGATGCGCGGGATTCCTGCCCAGCGCCTCTCCGAGCAGGGCGTGGCAGTCCGCGATGGTGTCATCGTGGCGGATGGAGAGGCGACAGTACTGGACCGAGTTGTGAAAATCACCCTTCGCAAAGTACTCGCGGGCCGCCTGGTAATGACGCTGGGCCTGGCGCTCGTGCTCCGCCTGCTTCTCCTGGCGCTCCGTCTTCACCGATTCCCTGCGCTTGCCTTGCACATCCTCGAGGTAGGCCGTGTCACCCTCCGGCCTGTCCCGGCCCTTCTCGCCGGCGGCATTCATGCGCAGGGACTGGATCTTGAGAAATGCCTCGACCAGCGCCGTCTCGATGATGCGTATCTCCTCGCGCCGCCTGGACAGGGTCGTCGCGAGAAACCGGTCGGCGGAGAACTCCGCCTTGCGCTCCTCGTAAGCCTGCTTGATCTCGTTCCAGCTCACCCCGTCGGTGACGCCCAGCATGCGGTACGGGTTGGCAACCTGGATCGACGCGTAGAACGAGTCGATGCGCTCCAGCTCGGCCTCCACCCGCTTGCGAGCATCGCGATCGCTGTCTGCGTACGCGGCCAGCTGAAACGGTTCCACCAGGGCGGGATCGAATTCCACGAATCCCAGCACCAGGGACGCGTAGACGAAGCGGGTGACGCGCTCCGGGCCGGCGCCGGGGAGGAGCTGGATCAGATCGTCGAAGCGTGCCCGACCATCCATGCAGCTGAGGAGGTACCCCTCTTCCGGGGCCAGCGGCAGGCATTCGATGGGAAACAGAGGCACCGAGCAGGGGCGCAGCACGCGATCCTGCGTGCTCAGCACGCGCCGGACAGGTGCCCAGCGCGAGATGGCGGCGATGCCCGCCAGGAAGACCTGCAAGGTGCGGGGAATATCCGGGTCGAAGAAACCCTTCTCATCGCCCTGCTCCAGGGCGCAGTGGCCGCCGGACAGGGAGAATGCCGCCTGCAGCACGGTTTTCGTCTGTCCGGCCAGGCCCTCGATGACGTCGGCCTGCTCGATGGCATCGCCCAGAAAGGCGGCCAGATCCTCCGGCGAGGGCGGGCGGGTGCTCCATGCGGCGGGCACGCTCACGTCTGCATCGACAAGGGGGTGAATTCCCGCCAGCGGGTCGTCGATGGACATCGCCACATCCACCAGGCCGCGCACCAGACAGATGTGGAACTCCTCGCCGGTGTCGGCGGTCAGGATGAGTCGCCCGGAGGCTTCACTCCGAAACAGATCGCGGAGGATCTCCGCAAGAATGTGCGGGGTGAAGCGCTCCGCCTGCAACGGTCTCCTCCTTCGGCATGCACGGGAGGCCGTCCCCGTTCGGGGACGGCCCTTCGTGACTAAAGGTAGTCCGGGTCGGTCCCGAGTCCAGCACCGGAAGCCCGGCGGCGCCTGCTCAGTGATCGGCCGCCGGCTGCGGGAGTTCCTTGGCGGGCGGTTCGACCTCGGGGGTGACCGCCGCCGGCGCGGCATGGTGGTGCGGATTCCGGTCGACGAAGACGCCGCCACTGGTCTCCGGCCGGAGAAGAATGTCCACGGCATCCTGGACGTTCTCGACGAACAGGAAGCGGAGCTCCGCCCGGATCTCGGCGGGCACGTCGACGAGGTCCTTGCGATTCCACAGCGGCAGGACCACGGTGGAGACCCCCGCGCGCCGGGCGGCAAGAATCTTCTCCCGCACGCCGCCCACCGGCAGAACCCGACCGCGCAGCGTCACCTCTCCGGTCATGGCCACGTCGTGGCGCACCGGCCGGCCGCTCAGCACGGACGCCATGGCCACGACACCGGCCACGCCCGCCGAGGGCCCGTCCTTCGGAATCGCTCCGGCGGGGACATGGAGGTGCAGATCGGTCTGTTCGATCAGATCGTCCGGGATACCCAGGTCGCGGCAGTGGGCCTTCAGGTACGACAGGCCGGCTCGTGCCGACTCCTTCATCACATCGCCCAGAGACCCGGTGAGGATCAGCTTGCCATCACCCCGGACCCGCGACGTCTCGATGAACAGGATCTCGCCGCCGTTGGGTGTCCAGGCCAGCCCGGTGGCCACGCCGACCTCATCGACGCGACCGGCCATCTCCGGGCAGAAACGCGGGGCGCCGAGATAGCGGGTGACCTCGGCCGGCGTGATGCGCGCCGGCGCCGGTTCATCGAGCGCTCGGGCCTTGGCCAGCTTCCGGCAGATCGCGGCCAGATGGCGCTCGAACGAGCGCACCCCGGCGTCCCGTGTATGTTCCCGCAGGATCGCGGTGAGTGCCGACTCGTCGAAGGAGACCGATCCTTCATCGAGCGCCGCCTCCTTCATCTGCTTCGGAAGGAGATAACGACGACCGATCGCCAGCTTCTCCTCCTCGCTGTAGCCGGAGAGCTCGATGACCTCGAGGCGGTCGCGAAGAGCGGCAGGGATGGTATCGATGCGATTCGCGGTGGCGACGAAGAGGACATGGGACAGGTCGAACGGTGCGTCCAGATAGAGATCCCGGAACCCGTGGTTCTGCTCCGGATCGAGCACCTCGAGGAGAGCCGACGCCGGATCCCCGCGGTAGTCGGCCCCGATCTTGTCGATCTCGTCGATGACGAATACCGGGTTCTTCGTCCCGCACCGGCGCAGCGCCTGCATGACCTTGCCGGGCATGGCGCCAACATAGGTGCGCCGATGACCGCGGATCTCCGCCTCGTCGCGCATGCCTCCCACGGAGACCCGGACGAACTGGCGGGCGGTGGAACGGGCGATGGCCTTGCCCAGGCTGGTCTTGCCGGTGCCCGGCGGGCCCGCCAGGCAGAGGATCGGGCCGCGCAGGTCGGGGTTGGCCTTGCGCACGGCCAGGAACTCGACGATCCGTTCCTTGACCTTGTCGAGGCCGAAGTGGTCGTCGTCGAGAATGGTCTGCGCGTCGGCCAGCTCGATGGTGTCCTCCGATTCCTGGTCCCAGGGCAGATCCACCAGCGTCTCGAGGTAACTGCGCAGGACACCGTACTCCGCCGATGCCGGCGACATCGCCTCCAGGCGCCCCAGCTCGGCCAGCGCCTCGCGGCTCACCTCGGGCGGCAGGCCGACCGTCTCGATCCGCGTGCGCAGATCCTTCCCCTCACCGGAGGCCTTCTTCTGGTTCTCCCCCAACTCCTTCTTGATGGTCTTCAGCTGCTGCCGGAGGATGTACTCCCGCTGGGCCCGGCCGATCTCGTCCTGTGTCTGTTTCTGGATGTCGGCGCCGACCTTCTTGACCTGGATCTCCCGCTTGAGGATCCCGACGATGCGCCGCAATCGCTCCTCGGGGTCGAGGGTCTCGAGGATCTGCTTCTTGTCCTCGAGTCGGAGCATCAGCCGGGTCGCCACCTGATCGGCGAGCTGTCCCGGACCATCCATGTTCATCTTGACGAGACTGACCGCCTCACGGCTGATGCCCGGCTCGACGCTGGCCAGTTCCTCGAAGAGGGCGACCGCGTTGTTGATCAGCACGTTCGCGGCGAGCCCGGCGATCTTGTCGGCCTCCGCGTCGCGAACCTTGGCGGTCAGATACGGGTCCAGGGTGACCCAGTCCTCGATCTCGAAGCGCCGGAGCCCCTGCAGGATGAGCTGCACGGAGTTCCCCGGCACATTCACCTTGTTGATCACACGCGATGCCACGCCGATCCGGGACAGGTGCTCGGGCTGAGGCTCGCTGATGGTCAGGTTCTTCTGCAGGATGAGCCCGATCTGGTCATCGACGTCGATGTCCTCCACGAGGCGCAGATTGCGAGCCCGGGCCACCTGCAGGTTCACGATCATCCCCGGGAAGACCACCGTGGACAGCAATGGAATCAACGGGAGTTCGCGCGGTGTCTCGTTGCCGCGAGAACCGTTCCTGGAATCACCCCATCTGCTGGCCATGCGACCTCCTTGACCTTGACGGTGGCGACCGCCGGCGATGTCCTCCCGCGGCGGGAGGAGGTCACGGGCGCCAGGTTCGCCTGGCAAAGTACGGTGGGAGCGGTGACCCGGGCAATGGCGTTTTGGGAAGAGACTGTTCAGAAAACGAACGGTCGACGGCGCCCTCAGCGTCGGGCGAGGCGGAGGACCTCGCGCACGTAGGAACGGGTCTCGGCGAACGGCGGAATGCCGCCATAGCGGCGCACCGCCGCCGGTCCCGCGTTGTATGCCGCCAGCGCGAGATCGAGCTGACCGTCGAACCGCTGCAGCATGTTCTTCAGGTAGCGCACACCCCCGTCGACGTTCTCGAACGGGTCGAGGGCGTCGGTCACGTGCAGTTCCGCCGCGGTCGCCGGCATGAGCTGCATCAACCCGACGGCGCCCACGGGGCTGACGGCCGCCGGATCGAACGCCGATTCCATCTCCACGACCGCCAGGACAAGTCGCTCGTCCAGACCGTGTCTCCGAGCGGCGGCCCCGATCAGGGTATGGAGGTCATCCGGGGCCACCATCGCCGGGGCCGGGTCGCCTTCCAGCGGCGGGCGTGGAGGCAAGACCACGCGGGCCACCCGCTCCGGGTCCACGCCGAGAGTCCCGCCGTCAGGCAGCAGCAGGCGCAGCCGGCCATCGGTGTCGAGCCAGGCCCGCTCGACGGCCATGCCACGTCCATCGGCGAAGAAGACCGTCCCGTTGCCGCCGGCGAATGCGACGGTGACCATCCCCGCCGCCAGGCCAGCGGCGGACAGGGTGGTTCCGATGGCTCGGAGCCATGCTCTCATGTCCGTGCTTATACGAACCATCATGGGGGCTCGTCAAGAGCAAAATTGTCGGCCGCCACGCCGGGACCTCTCACAACCGGCCGAAGGTCCGCAGCAGGTCGTCATGGGCCCAGCGACTCACCACCCGGCGCCCATGGGGACAGGTGAGAGGCTCGGCGCACCGGAACAGCTCGCCGACCAGGTACTCCATCTTCTCCCGGGTCAGCGGGAAGTGGATCTTCACCGCCGCATGGCAGGCCACGGTGGCAGCCAGGCGATGCTGGAGGCGATCCGCCGTCTGACCCGTGGCAGTGGCCGCATCGGGTGTCGTGGCAAGAATCTCCACCAGATCGCGGAAGGCAGGCACCGCCTGCCCCTCCGCCAGATAGGCCGGCACCTGGCGCAAGGTCACCGCGCGAGGCCCGAACGGCTCGGCATCGAAACCGAAGCGCGCCAGCAGCGGCAGGACGCTCTCGATCAGGCGGGCCTGATCGTCGGTCACGTCCACGGGGTGGGGAAACAGCAACGCCTGGCGCTCACCCCTGCCCTCACCGAGGTCACGCCGGATGGCCTCGTAGAGAATGCGTTCGTGGGCGACGTGCTGATCGATCAGGTAGAGCGCCTCCGCGTCATGGGCCACGATGAAGCAGTCGCGGTACTGGGCCAGAACCACGGCGGACCGGGCGGGCAGGCCGTCGATCTCGCCGGGATCCCCGGCGGCCGGCGGCGGGGCGTCGAACAGGCTGCCCGGCTGACGCATGGCCGGCGGCTCTCCCACCTCCCAGCGCGCCAGTCCCGACACCGGTGAGGGGTCGGCGGGAGATGACACGCCCACAGCATCTCCCACCGGCGCCGGGCCGGTAGCCACATAGGTCGCCGGTCGCGTCGCCCGCCGCAGGGCGGAGGCGATCAAGGCGTGCACACGGTTCGAGTCAGCGAACCGCACCTCGGCCTTGGCCGGATGCACGTTGACGTCCAGCTCGCCGGCCGGGAGGTCCAGCAGCAGCACCACGGAGGGAAAGCGCCCCTTCGGCAAGGCCTCGCCGATGCCGGCGGTCACGGCATGCATCAGCATGCGATCGCGGACCGGCCGGCCATTGACCAGCAGATACCAGTGACGGCGACTGGCGCGGCTGTCGTCCGGACCGCTGATGAATCCGTGCACGCAGGCGGTGCCCGCCTCGCCCTGAAAGCCCACTAGGCGCCCGGCCTGCCCGGCGCCCCAGAGGGCGGCGAGGCGCTCCCTCAGCGTGGGCGCAGGCGAGACACGGAGCGACTCCCGGCCGTCGTGGCGGAGAACAAATCCGACCTCGGGGTGAGCCAGAATCCGGGGCACCACGACCTCGGAGATGCGCGTGAACTCGGCGGCCGGCGAGCGAGCGAATTTCCGTCGCGCCGGCGTGTTGTAGAACAGATCTCCGACTGACACGGTGGTTCCCCGGGACCGGGAGGCCGGTTCCGCCCGGGGCTCGACCGGCCCCTCGATCCGGATGAGCGTCGCCGCTCCGCCGGGCTCCTGGGCGGTGAGCAGTTCCAGACGGCTGACGGCGGCGATGGACGGCAACGCTTCGCCCCGGAATCCCAGCGTGTGGAGGCGGTCGAGGTCTTCGAGGCCACTGATCTTGGAGGTCGCGTGGCGTGCCAGGGCCAGGAGCGCGTCCTCTGGCTCCATCCCTGTCCCGTCGTCGGCGACCCGGATCTCACCCAGGCCTCCACGCCTCAGATCCATCTCGATGTGTCGCGATCCGGCGTCCAGGGAGTTCTCCAGAAGTTCCCGGACGACCGAGGCAGGCCGTTCGATCACCTCGCCAGCGGCGATCCGTTCGGCCTCATGGCGAGGCAGGATGTGCACACAACCCACGATGCGGCAGGGTAACACGGCTGGCTCCACGACGACGGGCCGGGCCGTCTGGTGAGAGCGGGCGGTGCTTGTTACAATTCGGGCTGCGGCGCAGGCGCCCCGCGCGGAGACATGCCTCATGGCCAAGAAGGGACTGCTCGGCGAACTCGATGGTCTTCATCACCGGATGGAAAAAATGATGGAGACGGTCCTGCAACGCCACGGCCACCGCAACGCGGGCGCACGTACCGACTGGTGTCCCGCGGTGGATCTGTACGAGACGGACACCGAGGTCGTGGTTCTGCTCGACGTGGCCGGTATCGATCCGAAGAGTCTCGATGTGGTTCTCGAGGACGACATGCTTCGCGTGGTCGGGGCACGGTTCGAGCCGTCTCTGCGCCACGCCTGCAAGGCCCTGCACCACATGGAGATCGAATACGGACAGTTCGAACGCCTGCTGGCGGTCCCGTTCGACCTGGATGGCGATGCGGCCCGCGCCCGGCTGGACAACGGGTTTCTCGAGGTGCGGATCCCGAAGCGAGCCGCCGACCCACCCAGCAACGTGGAGGTGACGACATCATGAGCCCGGGCGATCCAGAAAGCGGCGCGGCGGTGGGGGTCGAGGACGCCGAGGAACCCACCCTTCACCATGGCGAGAAGAACAGCCACGAGGCGACCATCCCGGACGAGTTGCCCATCCTGCCGCTGAAGGACACGGTCATCTATCCGGACATGTCGGTCCCGCTGGTGGTGGGGCGGCCGGCGAGCCGCCGGGTGATCGATGCGGTCATCCTGAAGGATCGAATGCTGGGCCTCGTGATGCAGAAGGATCCGGCGGTCGACGAACCGGGTCCTGTCGATCTGCACGAGGTCGGCACCGTGGCCCAGATCCTGAAGTTGCTCAAGTTTCCGGACGGCAACCTGAGGGTGATCGTCAAGGGCATCGATCGGATCCGGCTGCAGAAATTCACGGCGACACGGCCGTTTCTGCAGGCGCGCACCCTCGTCCTGCACGATGCCGATCGTCCGGGAATCGAGACAGAAGCCCTGGTCAAGAACGTCGCCGCGCTTCTCCAGAAGATGTTCCATCTCATGCCGATCGTGCCCGAGGATATCTCGGTCATGTTGATGAACATCGACGAGCCCGGCCCTCTGGCCGACGCCGTCTCCGCGGTCCTGCTGAAGGACCCGGTGAAGAAGCAGGAGCTCCTGGAGACCCTGGACGTGCGCAAGCGTCTGGAGATGCTCACCCGCCTTCTCGCCCAGGAGATCGACGTCATGGAACTCGGTTCGCGGATCCAGCAAGAGGTCCAGGATGAGATGGGCAAGACGCAGCACGAGTATGTCCTTCGCCAGCAGCTCAAGGCGATTCGCAAGGAGCTCGGCGAGGATGACGAGAGCGGCGGTCTGGTCGATGAACTGAGGCAGAAGATCGAGGCCGCCGGAATGCCCGACGAGGCTCAGACCGAGGCGCTGAGGGAACTGGAGCGGTTGAAGGTGATGCCGGCCGCCGCCGCGGAACACACCGTGGCCCGCACCTATCTGGAATGGATGGTCGATCTGCCGTGGTCGGTGTCGACGGAGGACAAGCTCGACGTGAAGGCGGCGTCCGCCGTGCTTGATGAGGACCACTACGACCTGACCAAGGTCAAGGAACGCATTCTCGAGTACCTGGCCGTCCGCAAGCTCAAGCAGGACATGAAGGGTCCCATCCTGTGCTTCGTGGGTCCACCGGGAACCGGCAAGACGTCCCTGGGAAAGTCCATCGCCCGCGCCATGGGCCGGAAATTCCACCGCATGTCCCTGGGAGGGGTTCGGGACGAGGCGGAGATTCGTGGTCATCGGCGCACCTACGTCGGGGCCCTTCCCGGCCGCATCATCCAGGCCCTGCGCAAGGTGAAGACGCATAACCCGCTGATCATGCTCGACGAGATCGACAAGCTCGGCGCGGACTTTCGCGGCGACCCGTCATCCGCGCTGCTGGAGGTTCTCGATCCCGAGCAGAACTTCACCTTCCAGGATCATTACCTGGGCGTCGCCTTCGATCTCTCCCGGGTCCTGTTCATCGCCACGGCCAATGTCCTGGACACCATCCCCGGCCCGCTGCGGGACCGCATGGAGATCCTGCAGCTTTCCGGCTACACGCTGCGGGAGAAGACCTTGATTGCCGATCGATTCCTCGTGCCCCGGCAACTCGCCGAGCACGGACTCACCACGAAGGACCTGAAATTCTCCCGCCCGACCCTGGAGGCGATCGTGGCGGGCTACACCCGGGAGGCCGGTGTCCGGACGCTGGAGCGCACCATCGGTGCCGTGACGCGCAAGGTGGCCCGGCGCGTGGCGGAGAAGGGGCACCGGCGACGGGCGTTGAGGGTGAAGAAGAGCGATCTCGAGGACTACCTCGGTCCGATCACCTTCGAGAACGAGATGGCCGAGCGAACGGCGGACCCGGGCGTGGCCACCGGGCTGGCCTGGACGCCCACCGGGGGCGAGATCCTGTTCATCGAATCGACCCAGATGCCCGGTTCCCGGGGATTGATGCTCACCGGACAGCTCGGCGACGTGATGAAGGAGTCGGCGCGTACGGCCCTCTCCCTGGTGCGCAACCGCTGCGAGGCATTCGGCCTGCCCCCGGGCTTCTTCAAGGACCTGGACGTCCACATTCATGTCCCGGCCGGCGCAATCCCCAAGGACGGGCCCTCCGCCGGAGTCGCCATCGCGGTGTCCCTGGCCTCTCTCTTCACCGGCAGAGCGGTCCGGACAGGGGTGGCCATGACCGGCGAGATCACGCTGCGCGGCAAGGTCCTGCCGGTCGGCGGCATCAAGGAGAAGGTACTCGCCGCCCATCGGGCCGGCATCTCCACGGTGCTGCTGCCGCGGCGCAACGAGAAGGACCTGCGTGACATTCCTGACGAGGTCCGCCAGAAGCTGACCGTGATCGCCATCGACACCATCGAGGATGCCTGTGAGAACGCGCTGCTCGCGGCCTCATCCCGAGCGTCCGGCACGCGGCGCGGCCGCAAGACCTCCGCGCCGGCTTCCTCGCTCGCGACGGCCCGCAAGCCACGGCGGAAGAAGGCCCGCGTACCGGCCGCGAGGAAGCACGCGAGCACCGGCCGGGCCGCCGCGGCGCGCCGCCGCTAGCGACCCGGTCTTGGGGGGCCGGTCCGCCGGTCAGTGCCCGGACCGGACCTCGGCGCGGGAGTCGAGCACGGCGCGGATCTCCGCCTCCGTCAGGACCCGGTTGCCACGCTTCGCCAGATCCAGGACGGCCTGGCAGGTCTCGGGATCCGCCGGCAGATGTCGCCGGGTCAGCCAGTAGACGACGTTGGACATGCCGCTCATGTGGGAGATGTCAATCTCCTGCTCGCGGCCGACCATGCCGGCGGGAACTCCCGAATAGACCACATCGGCGAGGCGGCGATCGCCCTTCTTCTCCCCCTTGATCACCGCCGCGGCATGGACGCCCGTCGCCGTCCGGAACGCGTCCTTGCCGACCACCGGATAGTTGTACGGAATGGGCACCTCGCATGCCGCTGAGATGGCCTGGCAGTAGTCCATCAGGGCCGTGAGGTCCTGATCGATGAGGCCCATGAGGCGCAGGTTGACCAGCAGTTGATCCATCGGCGTGTTGCCGACCCGCTCTCCGATTCCCAGGCCGCAGCCGTGAATGCGATCGGCGCCGGCTGCGTGGGCCGCGAAGGTCACCGGGATCGACAGGCCGCGGTCGTTGTGCCCGTGCCAGTCCACCAGGACCTCGGCTCCGCGACGGGCAACCATCGCCCGGGCCCATTCCACCAGGCGACGCGCCCCCTCGGGCGTCGCGTGGCCGGCCGTGTCACACAGGCAGATCCGGTACGCCCCCCGGTCGATGGCCCGCAGGTAGAGATCCTCGATGGTCTCCGGCCGGGCGCGGGTGGTGTCCTCCGTCACCAGACAGGCCGGCAGATCGTGGCGGGTCGCGAAGTCGATCGATTCCTCCACGCAGCGGCGCATCATCTCGATGTCCCAGCCCTCGACGGCCTGCCGGATCGGAGAGCTACCGATGAAGGCCATGACCTCCACGGGCATGCCCAGGTCCTCCGAGATCTGCGCGATCGGCTCGATGTCCCGCACCAGGGTCCGGGCCGCGCACGAGGCGCGGATGCGGAGCTGCTCGTCGCGAATGGTGGCGGCCAGAGCAGTGACGTCGGCCACCGCGCGCGGACCCGCTCCCGGCAGGCCGATATCGGCCCAGTGAATCCCCAGACGGTCCATCAGGCGCAGGATCGTCTTCTTCTCCTCGATGTCCGGATCTCTCACCGAGGGAGACTGGATGCCGTCGCGCAACGACTCGTCGTACAGCTCGACCGGCCGCAGATCGGTCGCCGGGTCGCCGGCGGCAACGTTCCAGTCGAAGAACAGATCGCCGGAAGGGCCGGGTTCCTTGGCGGCACTCATCGCGTCTCCTTTTCCGTCGCCGGACCCTCCCATGCTACCACCCGGCCGCCGGCGGGCGTCCTCCGGCCTGCCGCCGCCGCGTCACCGGGAAACGGGCTCGACACGTTCACAGATGACCGCAGGACGGCGGCGGCTCGTCGATCATCCGGCCGCGGGCACCGCCTCGCCGACCACCCGGTGCCGGATCTCCCGGCGCAGCCCGGCACTCCTCCAGACCATGTAGATGGCCGGAATGATGAGCAGCGTCAGGATGGTCGAGCTGATCAGCCCCCCGACCATCGGGGCCGCGATGCGCTGCATGACCTGCGATCCGCTCTCGAAGACATTGCCGACCATCACCGGCAGCAGACCGATCACCGTGGTGGCGACGGTCATCAGCTTGGGCCGCACACGCAGCACGGCCCCCTCGAAGATGCCCTCGTAGAGGTCGGCCATCGTCTTCATGCGGCCCTCGCTTCGTCGACGCTCGTAGACCTCGTCCAGATAGACCAGCATCACGATGCCCGTCTCGGATGCCAGGCCGGCGAGGGCGATGAATCCCACGCCCACCGCGATGCTCATGTTGTAGCCAAGAATGTACATGAGCCAGACACCGCCCACCAGGGCAAACGGGATGGCGAGGAGCACGATCATGACCTCGGTGAGGTTCTGGAAATGCACGTAGAGCAGGAAGAAGATGATGAGGAGAGTGAACGGAATCACCAGGAGAAGGCGCTGCTGGGCCCGCTGCATGTACTCGTACCGGCCACTCCACTTGATGCTGTACCCCGCCGGCAACTCGACCTGCTCGTCAACAGCCTTTCGGGCGCGCTTCACATAGGTCGCCATGTCGACCTC
>JBHHZI010000097.1:0-12451 GCA_046757965.1 Acidobacteriota bacterium
CGCCAGCCGGTGAATCGGCACGATGCGCTCCTAGCGTCCCTTGCCATGCAGGCGCACGACCCCGTCGTCGGGCGAGACATCGTCAAGATCCAGCCCCGTCAGTTCCGACACGCGGCAGCCGGTGGCGTAGAGCGTCTCCAGAACCACGCGGTCACGGCGGCCGAGCGGCGTCTTCTCGTCCGGCGCCTCGAGCACCGCGATGACCTCGTTCACGGGCAGATGGCGCGGAAGATGGCGGCCGCGCCGCGGCGCGAACAGACCGTCGGCCGGATCGACCTGCAGATGTCCCTCGCGGTGGAGCCAGCGGCAGAACGAGCCGAGTGTCGCCCGGTGGCGGGCGATGGTGCCGCGGCTCAGACCCCGCCGGAACAGCGCTGCCAGATAACCCCGCAGGAGCAGGCGATCGATCCCGGGGACCGTGGTGTCCCGGGGGACCCACCGGGCGAAGGAATCGAGGTCGGATGCGTAGGCCCGCCGCGTGTGCGGCGACACATTCCGCACGAGTGTGAGGTGATGCAGGAACCGATCGATGGTGTCGCGCAGCGCAGCCTCCAGCGAGGCTGATCGTAGTGGCCGGTGTGGAGAGAGTCAAAAACCCGGCATGACCCGGGGTGAGGCCTGCTCGCCCGGCCGGCTGTCAGGCGGTCTGTTCCCGGCGGAAGCGGTCCATCTTGACCACCGACCCCGAGACGGAGCGGGCCGGGCGCCGCCGGGTCACCGGCCGGATGCCCCGGCTGGCGGCCACCTCGCGCAGCTTGCTCTGCAAGGTCTTGCGCGCCCGGTGCAGGCGGCTCATGACGGTGCCGATGGGGATCTCCAGGACCTCGGCGATCTCCCGGTAAGAGAGATCCTCGGAGAAGTTGAGCACCACGACCGCCCGGTACTCCGCGGGCAACTCGGCGATGGCCGTCTCGATCCGATGGTCGACGCTGCTGTCGATGACCTGCTCCTCGGGATTCTTGTGGCGACGGAGGAGGTCGTCGGGCGCCACCGAGTCGTAGAACTCCTCGACCTGGTCCCACTGGACCATGTCGGGTGAGCGCTGGTTCTTCCGGTAACCGTTGATATGCACGTTCTTCAGGATGCGGAACAGCCAGGCGCGACAGTTGGTGCCGGCAGCGAAGTGATGGAAGAAGCGGAAAGCCCGCAGGTAGGTGTCCTGGACCAGGTCCTGGGCGTCCTTCTCGTTGCGGGTCATCTTGAGGGCGAAGTTGTACAGGGCGTCGGCATGGGGCAGGGCGACCTCTTCGAACTCTTCACGTCGATTCCCTGCTCTGCGGCGAATCATCGTGTGGCTCCTTTGCTTTCCCCCGGGAGCGATTCGCCGCTGGCGGCGAGCCGTCCCTTCACCTCCTTTGATGCCCGCAGGCGGTCAGGGTTACAGTCGCGAAGCCCCTGCCGGGCCGATATTTACGACTTTTTACCTGCGCGGCCGGCCGGGGACGGGGCGTCCGGGCCAGGAGCCTCCGGGTCGCCGGGCCCGGAGGCCGCGGGAGGGGCGGCCTGAGCGGTCTTCTCCGCCGCCTCGGTCGTGTCATCCGGCGGTGACGCCCCGGGGGCGGGCCGGGTTCGCTTGCGGTCTCTCCGGGCGCCACGGGCCTCGCTGCTCCGGGCCTTGCGCTCGGCAGCCTCTTTCTTGCGCTCGGCCGCCGCCTCCTCCTCGACCGCGCGTCGCGCGGCGAGCCGTTCCGCGAGCCGGATGTCGAACGCCTCCGGCACGGTCGGCGGACCCAGCGCCCCGGCCAGATCGATCGTCGCCCGGTAGGTGTTGTGCACCGCCGCACACGCCGAGCAGTGTTCCAGGTGCGCCCGGAGACGTGCGGTCAGATCGGCGGGCGCCGACGGGTCGACCGCCTCGGCCAGCATGGCCACCACTTCCTCGCAGGAGATCATGTTCCGCTCCCGTCGCCTTCGCCCGGTCCCGGCGGTGCCGAGCGCACATGGCGCGTCAGCGCCGCCCGCAGCCGGAGACGGGCCTGGTGAAGGCGGGCCCGCACGATGGAGTCAGACAGGTCCAGGATGTCGCCGGCGGTGGACAGGGTCTGCCCGCAGACGTCACACAGTGCCCAGGCGAGGCGCAACCTCGGTGGCAATCTTCTCCCGGCAGCCTCGATGACGAGAGCCAGGTTGCTGTGGGCGACGTCCTCGACCGGCTGGACGGACCAGTCGAGCACGTTATCCTGCGACAGGCAGCCATTCTCATCGAAGGTCAGATCGAGATCCGGGCTCTTCCCGGGCGCCGCGCCGGCCGACACCGGAGGAGGGTTTTGCCCGCCGCGGCGCCGGCGCCGGCGGGTTCGCACCGTCCTGGCCGCGGGTCCCGGCGCGGGCGCGGCCACCGGTGTCCCCGCCCGTCGCTCCCGGCGGAGCCAGGTGGCAACGAGCTGTGCATGCAGCCACGAGCCGAGAGGCTTCTCCCGCGGCCAGCTGCCGGAATTGTCCAGGGCCGTGTCGAACACGTCGATGGCCAGGCTGACGGCGCCGGCATCGTCTCCCACCAGCACGCGCGCCAACCGGAAGAGTGGCAGCAGGTGACGGTCGCGAAAGGTGCCGATATCCCTGCTGCGCCGCAGCTGCGTCCACTGCTGCATCTCGGCGGCCAGTTCCGGTCGAGCTGGAGGGAGCTTCCGATGGCTCATGGGGCCGCGTCCGGCCGGTCGACTGCGGCCATCACCCGGCCCGGCGGCTCACCGGGCGGCGGCTGGGCGTCTGGCAGGTCCAGGTCGCGGGTGAACGCCTCGAGATCGGCCAGGGCCCGGCTGGCGTGCTGGAGATTGCGTTCCCGGCGTGGCCGGATGCGTCGGGAGAGCGGCGGGAACAGCCCGAAGGTGACGTTGGTCGGGACGAAATGCGCCGGGTCGGCTGTGCTGATGTAGGCGGCGAGGGCGCCCAGCGCGGTGGTGGGAGGGAACGCCCGGGGTGGCTTGCCCAGTGCCAGCGCCACCGCGCTGGTGCCGGCGATCAGGCCGGCGGCCGCCGACTCGAGGTAGCCCTCCACGCCCGCGATCTGCCCGGCGAACAGCAGACGGGACCGCCGGCGGGTCTGATAGGTGGGCAGCAGGAGCGACGGGCTGTTGATGAAGGAATTGCGGTGGATCTGCCCGAAGCGGATGAAGCGCGCCTTCGCGAGCCCGGGGATGAGGCGCAGGATCCGCTCCTGGTCACCCCAGCGGAGATGGTTCTGGAAGCCCACGAGACTGAAGTGGGAGGCGGCGCGATTGTCCTGCCGCAACTGCACCACCGCGTGGGGCCGCCGGCCGGTGGCCGGGTCGATCAGGCCAACCGGCTTCATCGGCCCGAAGCGCAGGGTGTCCGGTCCCCGGCGGGCCAGTTCCTCGATGGGGAGGCACCCCTCGAAGAAGTGGTCGCGCTCGAACTCATGCCAGGTGAGCGGCGCTGCCTCCAGCAGGGCCGCGAGGAACCGCCGGTAGCCGGCCTCGTCCAGGGGACAGTTCAGGTAGTCGCCGCCGCTGCTGACTCCGCGGGCGTACCGGGAGGCGCGAAAGGCGATCGTCATGTCGATGGTCTCCGCGTCCACCACCGGGGAGATCGCGTCGTAGAAGTACAGGGACTCCTCACCGGTGAAGGTGGCGATGGAGGTGGCCAGCGTGTCGGAGGTCAGGGGGCCGGTGGCCACGATGGCCACGGTTCCTTCCGGCGGCAACGAGGTGGTCTCGTTCCGGGACAGCGCGATGAGATCGTGACCGGTGATGGCGTCGGTGACGCGCCGGGCGAATTCCGAGCGATCCACGGCCAGCGCCGACCCTGCCGGGACGGCCGTGGCGTCGGCGGCCGCCAGGATGATCGACCCGCAGCGGCGCATCTCCTCCTTGAGGAGTCCTGCGGCGTTGGCCAGAACGTCGGAGCGCAACGAGTTGGAACAGACCAGTTCGGCGAGGTCACCGCCGGTATGGGCCGGCGTGGAACGTGCCGGCCGCATCTCGTGAAGCTGGACCGCGATGCCCCGGCGAGCCAGTTGCCAGGCGGCCTCCGACCCGGCCAGGCCTCCGCCGATGATCTGCACCCGGGCGTCCATGGGGCCGGATTCTACACCGCCCCGCCGCCCTCGCCGGGTGGGAGCGAAGTCGAGGGCGCGGCTGCCGGTCAGGGGCCGGGCGCCGACGGCACGGCGACACTTTCCTTGTAGTCGCACGCCTCGTCGGGGCAGAAGATCTCGGTGCCGGCCCGCTTCGTGGTCTTCTCGAGCAGGTACGGCGAGCCGCAGTCCGGGCAGGTCCGGGCGAGAGGCAGGGACCAGGTGACGAACTTGCACTGCGGGTACTCGCCGCAGCCGTAGAAGACCCGACCCCGCTTGGAGCGCCGCACCACGATCTGCCCGGGGCAGTTCTCCTCCGGACAGGGAACGCCGACCTCCTGCAACTTGATGTAGCGGCACTCCGGGTATTTGGAGCAACTGGTGTACTCCCCGTAGCGTCCCTGCTTCAGCGCCAGGGGTGCTGCGCACTTCGGGCAGGTCTCGGAGAGGATCTGATCCGGCTTCGAGGTGACCGTGCCGTCGTCCGCCACCAGGATCTTGCGCGTGTTCTTGCAGTCGGGATAACCGGTACAGGCCAGGAAGCGTCCATAGCGGCCCCGCTTCACGACCATCTCCGCGCCGCACTTCTCGCACGTGGCCTCGAGGTCGGCCTCGGCGCCGCCAGCGCCGTTTTCCCCCGCCAGTTCCTGGGTGTTCTTGCAGTCGGGATAGCCCGTGCAGGCCAGGAACCGGCCGAACCGGCCCCACTTGATCACCATCGGCTTGTCACACTTGCTGCAGGTCTGGTCGGTCGGGATCTCCTGGCGCTTGACGTCGGTCATCTCGACCCGGGCCCGTTCCAGATCCGAGGTGAACTTCTCGTTGAACTCGGCAAGTGCCGTCACCCAGTTCTTCCGGCCCTCCTCGATCTCGTCCAGCTCCTCTTCCATGCGGGCGGTGTAGTCGACGTTGATCAGGTCGCCGAAGCTCTCGACGAGAAGGTCCGACACCAGAACGCCCAGCTCGGACGGTTTGAACGTCTTCTGCTTCGCTTCCCGGATGACGTACTCCCGGGAATAGAGGGTGCCGATGATGGCCGCATAGGTCGAGGGCCGCCCGATCCCGTTTTCCTCCAGCGCCTTGACGAGCGTGGCCTCGGTGAAGCGCGGTGGTGGTTGGGTGAAGTGCTGCCTGGGGTCGAGTTCCAGCAGCTTGACGACCTGGTCCTTTGCCAGCGGTGGCAGAAGGCCCTCTTCCCTGTCCTTCTGGCCGCTACCGCCGTCTCCGCTGCCATGCGCCGCCAGGTACCCCGGGAACTTCAGGACGGAGCCGGTGGCGCGGAACACGCAGCCCCCGATGGCGATATCGGCGGTGGTGGTGTCGAACACCGCCGGCACCATCTGGGAGGCGACGAACCGCTCCCAGATGAGTGTGTAGAGCTTCAGTTCTTCCTTGCCGAGGGACGAGGCCACCGCCGCCGGCGGCAGGTCCAGGGAGGTCGGGCGGATCGCCTCGTGAGCGGCCTGGGCCCCCTTGCGCGCCTTGAACGTGCGAGGCGATGCGGGCAGATGGTCCTTGCCGAACCGGGACGCGATATGGTCGCGCACGGCGGTCAGGGCCTCATCGGAGACGCGCGTGGCGTCGGTCCGCATGTAGGTGATGAGGCCGACGGCGCCCCGCTCCCCCAGCTCGATTCCCTCGTACAGACGCTGGGCGAGCATCATAGTGCGCCGCACCGGGAATCCGAAGCGGGCGGCGGCGGTCTGCTGGAGCTGGCTGGTGATGAACGGGGGCGGCGGGTTGCGCTTCTTGGCGCGGGCGGTGACCGACCCGATGCGCCATTCCCCGTCGCGGACGCGCTCGACGATGCCGGTGGTGGTGGACTCGTCCGGCAGTTCCGCCTTCTTGCCGTCGATCTTGTGCAGACGGGCGTCGAACGGGGGCGGCTCGTCGCCGGTGAGCCGGGCGGTCAGCGACCAGTATTCCACCGGCTCGAACGCCTGGATCTCACGCTCGCGTTCCGTGATCATGCGCAGCGCCACCGACTGGACACGCCCCGCAGACAGTCCCCGCCGCACCTTGTCCCAGAGCAGCGGGCTGATCTTGTAGCCGACCAGTCGGTCGAGAATGCGCCGCGCCTGCTGGGCGTAGACCCGGTCACGGTCGATCTCCGTGGGGTGCTTGAACGCCTCGAGAATGGCCTTGCGCGTGATCTCGTTGAACAGCACCCGGTGGAACCTCGCCTCCGACGCCTCGGACAGGATCTCCTTGAGGTGGAACGAGATCGCCTCTCCCTCGCGGTCCATGTCCGGGGCCAGGTAGATGTCGTCCGCCCGGGCGGCGGCCTTGCGCAGGTCGGCCACCACGGCCTTCTTCTTCTTGTCCGGCACGACGACGTAGGTCGGGGCGAAGTCGGCCTCCTCGTCCACTCCCAGCTTCGTCTTCGGCAGATCCCTCAGGTGTCCCATGGACGCCTTGACGACGTAGTTCTTCCCCAGGAACTTGTTGATGGTCTTGGCCTTGGCCGGGGATTCGACGATGACGAGTGATTTGGCCATGGAGGCTTCCCTTGGACCGGATCTTGCCGGTGGCGACCGGATAAGGGCCGGGCCGGGATCAATATAAGAATCCCCCCCTCCCTGTCCAGTCCCCCCGCCGATAACCCCCGCCGGGCAGTGACCGGACGAGGCCCCGGATCTCCAGCCCGAGGAGTGCCGCCACCAGTTTCCCGGCCGGCAGACCGGTGTCCCGTGACAGGGCATCGAGGCCGATGGGGGCCACCGGATCGAGCCGGGCCCAGACCTCCATCTCGACGGCGGACAGCCCCGGCGGCGGCTGCCCGTCACACGGTCTGTCCAGCCGGGCGGCGATCCGGGCCTGCAGCCCGGCGGGGAACTGGCTGACGATGTCCAGGGCGGTCCGCACCGGGTGGGCCCCGGCCGCCAGGAGGTCGTTGGGGCCGCGGGATGTCGGGGACGTGATCGGCCCCGGGACGGCGTAGACCTCACGCCCCTGCTCGGCAGCCAGCCTGGCGGTGACCAGCGACCCGGACCGGCGGGCCGCTTCCACCACCACCACGCCCCGGCACAGGGCGCTGATCAGACGATTGCGGCGGGGAAAGTGCCCCCGGCGAGGTGGGACACCCGGCGGGAACTCGGTCAGCAGGGCACCCCGCTCGACGATCGTCTCGCCCAGTTGCCGGTTCTCCGGGGGATAGATGCGGTCCGGGCCGTGGGCCAGCACCGCGATCGTCCGGCCGCCGGGAGGGAGCAGGGCCCCCTGGTGGGCCGCCGTGTCGATGCCCCGCGCCAGGCCGGAGACCACCGACACGCCGCCCGCCGCCAGGTCCTCCGCCAGATAGCGCGCCACCGCCTGGCCGTAGGTCGAGGCGCGCCGGGAGCCGACCACCGCCGCCGCGGGGTCATCCTGCGCCGCCAGGCCTCCCCGGACGTAGAGGACCGGCGGCGGGTCGGGGATCTCCCGGACCTGGGCCGGATAGGCAGGGTCGGGCAGGGCGACGACCGAGATGCCGTCGCCGGGCAGGCGGGCGGCCAGGCGCCTGGCGCCGGCGCGGTGCGTGTGCGCGTCGCCGCCGGCGAGGCGGTCCAGGGCGGCGCCCGGGTCACCCTCCACGCGCACCAGCGCCCGGGCGAGCATCGCCGGGGAGCAGGTGAGCAGCGAGAGCGCGAGCCAGGGAACGGGATCGTGGTCGACGGCGAACTCCCGGTGAGTTCAGGTCCGCAGTGGGCCACAGCGGGATCGGCTGATGCAGGGTGCCAGTATACATGAGGCCCTGCGATGGGAGATCGAGAAGGGTTGTATGATGAGGGACATCCATGGCCCGTCCCCGTTCGCGACACCGCTCCCGGCGCTTCTGGTGGGAGAACTGCACGAACAAAGAACTTCTGGACCTGCGTCTCTGCGACCTGGGTGTGTCGATCGCCGGCACCTGGCTCGAGGAGCGGATCTCGATCCTGCACCGCGAACTGGCCGACCGTCGCCTGCGGGTGCGGCCTCATGTCTGGTTGAGCAGCGAGTGGTTCTGTCCCGACGGGATCGCCGGGATCGCCGTGCCGTTCTACCTGGCCCATCCCCGCCTGATGCGACTCGAGCGCTCCCAGATGCTCGAGGTGGACGGGGGCGATCCCCGTGAATGTCTCCGCCTGCTGCGTCACGAGACCGGCCACGCGGTTCATCACGCCTTTGCCCTGCAACGCCGGCGACGCTGGCAGCGCTTGTTCGGGCCGAGCTCGACCCCGTATCCGGACGTGTATCGTCCCAACCCGACCAGCAAGCGGTTCGTCGTGCACCTCGATCTCTGGTACGCCCAGGCGCACCCCGACGAGGACTTCGCCGAGACCTTCGCGCTGTGGCTGGCGCCCCGCTCGGGCTGGCGGCGGCGGTTTGCCGGCTGGCCCGCGCTGAAGAAGCTCGAATACGTCGATGAGCTCATGGACGAGCTGGCGGGAACCCGGCCGCTGGCGCGCTCGCGCCGCCGGGTGGAGACGCTGTCGAGCCTGCGCATGACGCTGCGCGAGTACTACCGGCAGAAGCGCGAGCGCTACAAGCCGGCGCACACTCACGTGTACGACCGTGAGCTGAAGGAGATCTTTGCCGACGGGACCCGCACCCGCCGGGGCGAGCCGGCGGCACGCTTTCTGCGCCGTAACCGCACGCGGATCCGCAACCGCGTGCGCCGCTGGGCCAGCGATCACATGGTGGCACTGGACCAGGTCTTCGAGGACATGGCCGGCCGCTGTGGCGACCTGAAGCTGCGGGCGGTGCGTTCCGAGCGCTGCCTGCTGGAGGAGTTCACCGTGCTGCTCACCGTCAAGACGATGCAGTACCTCTACCGCGTGCGGGAGTGGCACGCGTTATGAAGAAGCTCCGGGTGCTCGGCCTGATGCACGAGGACCTGATCCCCCCGGACGATCTGGACGACTACACGGACAAGGAGATCAACGACTGGAAGACGGAGTACGACGTGGTCACCGCGCTGGGGGAGATGGGACACGCCGTGCTCAAGCTCGGGGCACGCGATGAGCTCAAGCCGATCCGGGATGCCATCGAGGAATGGAAGCCGGACATCGTGTTCAATCTGCTGGAGGAGTTCCGCGGCCAGGCGGTTTATGACCAGAACATGGTGGGCTATCTGGAGCTGCTCGGTGTTCCGTACACGGGATGCAATCCGGGAGGATTGTTGCTGACGCGGGACAAGGCGCTGTCGAAGGAACTCCTCACCTATCACCGCATCCGTGTTCCGGATTTCGCGGTGTTTGCCATCGGTCGGAAGGTGCGACGCCCGCGTCGACTGACCTTCCCGCTCATCGTCAAGTCGGTGATGGAGGACGCCTCACTGGGCATCTCACAGGCCTCCGTCGTACACGATGACGACAGGTTGATCGATCGCGTGCACTTCATTCACGAGCATGTCAAGACCCCGGCGATCGCGGAGCAATTCATCGAGGGACGTGACATCTACGTCGGCATCATCGGCAACCACCGCCTGCGTGTGTTGCCGCCCCAGGAGCTGGTGTTCAAGAAGGCGCCGGAGGAGGCGGTGCTGATCGCCACCGCGAAGGCCAAGCACGACGTCGCCTACCAGGAGAAATGGGGCATCGACATTCTCCCGGCCGCCAAGCTCACCGACGAGGTGCGATCGGACCTGGAGCGGACGAGCAAGCGCATCTACCGCATTCTCCGTCTCTCCGGCTATGGCCGCATCGATTTTCGCGTCGACCGGGACGGGCGCATCTTCTTCCTGGAGGCCAACGCCAACCCGGAGATCGCCCGTTACGAGGAGTTTGCCTCCGGAGCCGCCGGCGCCGGCATCAACTACGAGCAGCTCCTGCAAAGAATTCTGAATCTCGGCCTGGAGCGCGCCCGCAGCCATCCGTAGGTTCCCTGCACGGACATCGCGTGCTGTCTCCGTCTCGTGTGGGCTTGCACGCCGGGTGATGCGCGCGGGTGGTTATAATCATGCCGGTTCATTCCGGACCGTCTGGAGGGCCTGGTGACACGACCCGAGCCGCTGCCCTGTGAGGCGCTTCGCTGGTGCTGCGACCCTGCGACGCTGCCGTTCGCGACGACCGCCGAGATCGAACCGGAGTCGTCGGTGGTCGGCCAGCCGGCCGCCGTCGAGGCGCTGCGCTTCGGTCTGGCGTGTCATGCGCCGGGTCAGAACATCTTCATCCGCGGTCTCACCGGCACCGGGCGGATGACCCTGGTCAGCCGGCTTCTCGACGAGCTTGCACCGACCTGCTCGCGCAAGTGGGATCGCGCCTACGTGCATCACTTTGCCCAGCCGGATCGACCGCGCCTCATCTCGTTGCCCGCCGGCCAGGCCCGGGCCTTCCGTCGCAAGGTGGATGAGTTTGCCATCTACATCCGGGATGGTCTGCCGTCCGCGCTGGCCTCGGATGCGGTGAAGAGCCGGCGTGATGCCCTGGAGGAGCAGGCATCGCGACAGATCGAGGCGCTGTCGGCGCCGTTCGAGAAGGAGCTGAAGGAAGCGGGACTCTCCGTGGTGTCCGTGCAACTCGGACCGATCACGCAGGCGGCGCTGGTCCCCGTCGTGGACGGCAAGCCGGTGCCACCCGAGGAGTTCAACCAGCTCCACGAGCAGGGCAAGGTCACCGACGAGGTGCACGCCGCATACGCTTCAGCGCGCGATGCGTTCGCCCCGCGGGTCGAGGAGATCACGTCCCGCATCCACCACATCCGCCAGCGCACCATCGAATCGATCCGCGAGCTGCTGGCGGAGACCGCGCGGGCCGTGCTCACCAAGATGGCGCGGTCCACCCTGCTGGCGGAATTCACCGGTGACGACGTGGCCGCCTTCGTCGGCGAGGTGGTCGAGGATGTCATCGAGAACCGGCTGTCTGCCGGTGAGGCGCTCCCTGATCCCCGTCACCTCTACGGCGTCAACGTGGTGAGCGAGCACGCCGCCGGCGACGCCTGTCCCATCGTCGAGGAGACCGCGCCGACCCTGGGCAATCTCCTGGGCAGCGTGGATCGCGAGTGGACCCCCCAGGGTCCGGCGCCCAGCGACTATCGCATGATCCGCGCGGGCTCGTTGCTCAGGGCCGACGGGGGTTATCTGATCCTGGATGTGAGGGACGTGCTCGGTGAGCCGGGTGCCTGGAAGGTTCTGGAGCGCACGCTGCGCACGGGCAAGCTGGAGATCGTCCCGCCCGAACTGAGCTTGCCCCTGTGGCAGGCATCGATCAAGCCGGAGCCGATCCCGATCGACGTCAAGGTCATCCTGCTGGGTGATTCCCGCATCTACCACCTGCTCGATGCTGCGGACGAGGATTTTTCCCATCTGTTCAAGGTTCTCGCCGATTTCGACAGCATCATCGAGCGCGAGCCGGATGGCGCCATGCAGTATGCGGGAGTGCTGGCACGGATCGTCCGCGAGGAGGGTCTGCCGCCGCTGGACGCATCCGCCGTGGCCGCGCTGGTGGAGCATGGCGTCCGGATCGCGTCGCACCGTGGAAAACTGACCGCGCGCTTCGGTCGGATCGCCGACCTGGCCCGGGAGGCCGCCCATATCACCCGGCAGGCGTCGAGAGACTGCGTCAGCGCGGCCGAGGTCGAGGATGCCGTTCGCCGCAGCAAGTCCCGGGCCGAGCTCCCCTCGCGGCGATTCCGGCAGTTGCTGGCGGAGGGCATCCTGCATGTGCAGGTCACCGGCGAGGTGGCCGGCCAGGTCAACGGGCTGGCGGTGATGACCGCCGGGCCATTGACCTACGGATTTCCCGCGCGGATCACCGCCAGCATCGGTCCCGGCAGCGCGGGCATCGTCGATATCGAGGAGCAGGCCGCCCTGTCGGGGTCGATCCACACCAAGGGATTTCGCATTCTCGGCGGCCTGTTGCGAAACCTCCTGCATGCCGATCATCCGCTGGCGTTCAGCGCATCGCTGGCGTTCGAGCAGAGCTACGGCGGGATCGACGGCGACTCGGCCTCCGGTGCGGAGATCTGCTGCCTCCTGTCGGCGCTCACCGCGTTGCCGGTGCGCCAGGGGATCGCCATGACCGGCGCCATCGACCAGCATGGCCGCATCATGGCCATCGGCGGCGTCAACGAGAAGATCGAGGGGTTCTTCGACGCCTGCCACGACATCGGTCTGTCGGGCCGGCAGGGGGTCATCATCCCTGCGACCAATGTGGGCGATCTGATGCTCCGCCAGGATGTGGTCGACGCCTGCGCCGCCGGCCGGTTCAGTGTCTATCCCGTGACGACCGTCTGCGAGGCGCTGGAACTGCTCACCGGCATGCCGGCCGGAGAACCGGATGCCGACGGGGTCTATCCCGAGGGGACGGTGCTGGCCGCTGCCGTGACCAGGGCCCGCGAGTACTGGACCAAGACGCTGCAGAGCCCACAGGCGCCGCCGCGGGCGGCGCACGCCGAGGCGGACGGACCGCCGGACTCCGATCCGGCCTCCGATGAGGAGAAGCCCCCGCCGATGAA